>JAISTD010000210.1 GCA_031272765.1 Candidatus Methanovirga australis
TAATTTCCTTTGTAAATCATTGGAATTAAATAATCCAAATAAGTTCCCAAAGCACTAATATTCTGACCATAATAATATGCATCAGCATAAGTTCCAAAGGGAATAGTCTGATTATAATATACTGTGTCGTTTTCTATCTCTGGCATAACAGCAGCTGAAAGCATAATATCTGAATTAATAGATGTGATATTGGATTTAAGTTCATTTACAAGTGATGATATTGCATTACAAGCATTACTATAACCACCCGTAGCTCTATATGCAGTTCCAGGATACCTAAGATAATCCAAGTGAACACCACTAACATTATCTATTTTAGAATAATTAACAGCCTTATCTATAATCTCATCAAATCGTGTTCTATTATAACTACCATTTTCTAAAACAGGTTTTACCCAACTACCATCTTTATAAAAACACTGAATCCAGATATGAATTTTAATATCTAAGCTATTAGCTTCATTAATCCAATTATAAACATCATCAGGAGAATTCCATGTGAAAATATCTTCATGAATTATTATATTATTGATACCATGCAATTTAAGTTCAGTTAAATTAGTTCTATTCATATAAGAACCCCATAACCACATACCATTAAACTGAGATGACTTAAGAACATTAGTTCCAACAGTCGAACTATCCTCATTAGTTGCAAACAAACAACTAAGATTTATACAAACAATAAATAGTAATATGAGATTATATACCAATTTAACTATTATCACACCAACTTTTAATTAAATAATGTTATATTATATTATTTTACTTACTAAATTATATAAATATAACTTTTTTAAAATAGAAGACTGTAAAAAGTGTGGAGGTTTTCATGAAAATTCATGTTTTATATAAAGAAGATTAAGCAATATATAATATTAATAAAGTTAGACAAACAATTGATAACTTAATAGGATAATATATGATCACAATTAATTTCATTCATTATTAATAAATAAAAAAATTGAGGAAGAAGATTTGAGTTCTAAACTTGTTAAAGCGAACATTTTTATTTTAATGGGAAATTTCATATTCAAGGTTGGGGGATATGTATACAGCCTCTTAATGATGGCACTTCTACCTCCATACTACAACGGTATTCTAAATGTTTTTACCTCTGTATTGGGAATTTTTCAGATATTATCTGCAGGAGGAATTCCTCCAGCTATTGCGAAATATCTATCAGAATATATAAGTTTAGGGGAAAATGCTCTTGCAAAACAGATTATATATTCTTCTTTAAAAGTAATGGGATTGTTTGGAATATTTTTTTCTTTTTTACTTGTTTTTATTATCTCACCATATTTAGCATTTAATTATTACAAAAATCCAGATTATCTCATACCTTTATCTCTAATTAGCATTATAATTCCATTTAGTTTAATTGCAGGAGCTTTTAGGGGTGCATTTCAAGGATTATATAAAACAGAGTACATAGTTGCATCAAGAGGTGCCGAGCAAGGATTTATGATCATATTCTCAACAATTTTAGTTATTATTGGTTTGTCTGTTGTTGGTGCAACATTAGGTTCTGTTTTTGGTTATGTTGCTTCAGCCATTATATCTTTTTATTTATTTAAAAAATATATATTAAATATTATTCCACAACCAGATGAAGAAGTTAAATTTTCATTTAAAGATGAATTGAAGTTAATGAAGAAATTAATCTGGTTTGCTATTCCTGTTGCTATTAATGCATTGAATGAAATGGTATTGTTAACTATAACACTATCGATTATGGCAAGTATGATTTCACCAATACTTGTTGCTTACTATGGAATAGCTAACACAATTTCAAGAATTCCTTTAATGTTTCCAAATTCAATTGCAACCACAATACTACCTGCATCTGCCTCTGCTAAGGTTACTAAAAATACTGATCTATTAGATAAATATATTTCCGAGTCTTACAGATACATTGCAATGATAATAATTCCAATATGCGTAGGAATTGCTATACTTTCAAAGCCAATCATAATGGCTCTTTGTTTTCCAAAACCTGAATATCTGGCTGGATCTACTTCATTAAGTATCCTTATCATTGGTATGGGATTTTATTCAATTTTTTCAGTATCATCAAGCATTGTTCAAGGTATTAAAAATCCAAGAATACCAATGTATTTATTGATTTTAGGTTCTATTTTAATCATTATATTAACATACACCTTAGTTCCTATCTATGGAATGGATGGTGCTGCAATTGGAACCACAATTACATATATTGCAATTACAATTCCTATGGTATGGATTTCTCTAAAATTTAAAAAGACCAAAATAGCTATGACTCCTTACTTAAAAATGATAATTTCATCATTAGTAATGGGAATGTTTCTTTTAGGAGTAGTTTCTTTAACAGCCATTCCTCTATGGGGTCAAACAATAGTTGGTTTATGGATTGGTGTTATTATATATTTCTTTGTTTTATTGTTTTTAAAAGGATTTACACATAGAGATATTCAAATATTAAAAGGATTCACCAGTAAAATTAGTTTTTTAACACCATTTTTTAATAAAATATATAATCTAATGACAAAATACTCTTAAAGCAGACAATAAGAAATGATTAAACTATGCTAAATAATATCCATTGTTTAAATTTAATTCTGCAACTTCCAATGTTATTATCTTCAATTTTTTTATAAAATATTTTACATTTTTTAATAAATTTGTTCATTAGTCTTTATTTTTATATTATAATAATTATAAATGATATTTTAAGAATGATTTTTGATGAACCTTTTTTTAAAAGGTTCTATGATATTTTTAGAAAATAAGAATTAAAATACAATAAATTGAAATTTAATCAAATACTAATACTCAATTATTAAAAAATATGGGAACTACAATTCAATCCACTTTAGAAAATAGTTTAAGCAAAACCATTGCTTTATTTTCAACTCCAATATCTTTAGCTATTGCAGTACACTTAGCACATAAAAGACAGAAAACATCTTTATTTATGCTTAATTCAGTTAGTCCTTCATAGTTTCCAAGTCCTTTAGAGATAATAAAATTATGATTATTGAATATATTGAGAAATTCCTTTGATAAATCTTCATAAACTATTCCTACAGAATCTGTTCCAATACTAACAATATTCGTTATTTTATCTAAGCCAATAGCTATTGCATCTTCAATACAGGCATCATTTAATATTGGTTTATCTTTAACTGCAAAAGTAATTTCTAAGTCATAATCTTTGATTAATTTCTCAATTAAAAGCTTATCAAAAACTATCTCCCCAACATTGTCTGCTAAGTATAAAAGTTTATTATTTTTTATTAATAATCTCTCTAATTCATCAATTTGATTAATTGATAACTCTTTATTAAGATGCGAAACCATCAATTCTTCAAGGTCAACACCTAAACCTAATGCTCCAGAATCTATAAGATTTCCAATAATAGCTATTTTAACATAGGTTTCTAAAGTTTCATCATTGTTTATGATTTCCTTAGTTTTAGGAATTAAATTCTTAGCTATTTGATTTCCAAGAATTTTTTCTTTATAGTAAGGGTCATTGCATCCTGTCTTTTCTTTAATTAACCTATGAATATCTGTTCCTATTCTATTTGAAGATGCTCCTTTTTCATATTTTTTAGATATATACTCAAAAATTGATTTCATTAAATCTATTTTAAACTCATTATCTTCAGTTGCCAAATCCATTGCTTCATGAACTTGACGAAGAAAACAGGATCCACACTCATAGTAAACTTTCATTTTAATCATTTAATTTTAAAAAAAAAAAGTGAAGAATTAAGCAGATAAGAAAGGTTTTCCTATAGTAAATAAAATAGCTAATGAAACCACTATTCCTAAAATAATAATAGGTAATCCTGCTTTGAAAATTTCTTTAATTTTAACATAACCTGTTCCATAAGCCATTGCAACTGTTGGATCAGCCATTGGTAACATGAATGATAATGAACAAGCTATTGCTATTGGAACTGCATAAATTCCAGTAGCTAAATTCTGTTGTTGTGACATTATAACTGCCAATGGGACCAAAATAGCTGCAAGAGCAATATTAGACATTACCTGTGTTATTAAAACTGCTACAACCATCAAAATGAGAACTATAATCATAGTATCTGGATTAGGACCTAATACACTCATAACATCGTTTATTAACCAGTTTGCTGCACCAGTATTTAGTAATGCTGACCCAAGAGATAAAGCACCACCAAAGAATAAAACAAGACCCCAATCAATATTCTTCTGAGCATCTTTCCAATCTAAGATTTTAAATATTAAAAATAAAACCGCTCCAATTAAAGCTATTGAATAGCTATTTAATCCAGTGAAGCTCGTTGTGACCCATAAGAATATTGTAAAAAGAAGTATTACAACAGCTAACTTTTCATTTCGTGTTATTTTACCTAAACTTTCAACTTTAGCTTTAATTGTTTCTGATCCACCTTTAATTCCTTTAACTTCTGAAGGAAAAACTATGCCTAAAAACTGCCATATTGCAAATAATAAAATTAAAGATATTGGAATTCCAAAAACCATCCAGTTTGCAAATGATATATGTGTATAAGCTGCTGCCATTAAGTTTGGAGCAGTTCCTATTTCAGTAGCTAAACCACCAGCAAGTGATGCAAAACACGCCCCTAAGATTAAAGACTTTGCATAATTACTATTTCCTTCACAAGCCCCTTTACAACCCATCAAATCAATGATTTCAGCAATGATTGGTATGATTAATGCAAATGCAACAACATTCTCAATCCATGCCGATAGAATTCCAGTTGCGAAAACAGCTACAAAAAGACCTCTTTTAGCTGTTGTTCCAATTTTATCTAATAAAAAGTAAGTCAAACGCTGAACTAAACCACTTTGACTAATTCCTTCAGCAATAATGAACCCACCAATCATTAAAAATAGAATTGGACTTGCAAATCCTATGACCGCATTATCAAAACTTGTAATCCCCAATATTGGTTGAATAAAAAGAATTATTAGCGATGTAGTAGCCAAATTAAGAGATTCAGAAACCCAGACAATTATTGAAAACACAAGCAGTGCAAGTGCCATTTGTCCAGCATAAGAAAGATTCGGATGGCTTGGAGGAGTTATATCATTCAACGGCAGTAAACTTATTATTATTGCGAAAACAATTGCTAATGGCAATCCTATTTTTTTAAATTCCATATTTATCATCATATTTAAATTTTAATAGATTAAATCAAACTTTAATAGATTAAATTGAATTCCTAATGAATTAAATATTTAATAAAATAAATACCTAATAAATTAAAACCATAATTAATAATATATCATTGATAAACTAATTTATATTCAATAAAAATAACTTATGTTTGATAAATAATTTAATTTTAACTAAATACTTTTTTAGATATCAGTTAATATTTATTAATTTAATAATATATAACTTTATATTTATTTTTTATTATAAATTAATTAAAAATGTGTTTTTTATAATAGTAAGATATATATAATAAATATTTAATAAATATGATTATACTATTCAGTAAATTTTATGTAACTTTATCTTAATTTAATTATTTAACTTAATAAGATTAATATAACCAATATTTTTAAAAAATAAGTATTATTTTAAAATATTGAATTATTCTAAATTATAAACATTAAAATAAAAAAAATGATACTTAATAAACTATTAAAAGATAATAAACTGAGTTATGTAAAGTATGAAAAATGTGAATTATTTAAGTGATATAAATGGGATTGTTCGATTTTATAAAAAAACTATTTGGAAAAAAAGATAAAATAAGTATTGGTCTTTATGGTAATCCTAACTCAGGAAAAACCACTTTAGCAAACAAAATAGCTAAAGATTGGATGGGAAAAGAACTTGGTTCATCATCTAATGTTCCCCACGAGACAAGAACTGTTTTAAAAGAAGAAAAAGTCACGATTAAAGATGGAGATAAAGAACTTGGTTTTGATATAATAGATACTCCAGGAATAGCCACAAAAGTTGATTACCAAAATTTCTTAGAATATGGTTTAGAGGAAAATGAAGCTAAAAGTAGAGCTAAAGAAGCTACAAAAGGAATTATAGAAGCTATTAAATGGTTAGATGATGTAACAGGCGTTTTATTAGTTATTGACTCCACAACAGACCCTTTAATGGATACCAACATAACCATAATTGGAAATCTTGAAGCAAGAAAAATCCCATTTATCATCGCAGCAAATAAAATTGATGATGAAAAATCAAATCCAGATAGAATTGTATCAGTTTTTCCACAACATACAGTAATTCCTATTTCTGCTTTAAAAGGGAAGAATATAGAAAAGCTATATAAAGAAATGATTAAAAAATTTAAATAAAGGTGTTTATTATGGAAGAATTAAAAATGGATTTTATATCTTCAGATGCTCTTGAAAATGCAACAAGTATGGAAAAAATCTATATGATTATTGAAAGAGTGAAAAAAGGGAATGTTGTTGTAATGGACGGAGGTCTAACACCTGCTGAAAGAGCAGAACTTATAGAAACTACAATGAGAGAAATAGATATTGACAATTTTGTTGGTGTAGATGTTCACACATTGGAAAAGGATTCAAGTTCATTTTTTGGACTTTCAAAGAAAAAGACCATTGTTTTAACTATTGTAGGGCCTGCCAATGTAATGAAAACAGTTAAAAAACAATCTAATTTCTTATCTATGGTTGCAAGTCTTGAAAAATCATCTAATGTTTAAAATTTTTTATTCACGGTTAACATGCTTTTTTATTTATTTTATAAATATCTTAATTTCTTTTTTTAAAAATAATAATCATTAATAATTTCAAGTGATTTTATGAATGAATTAGACTTAGGCAAACTTGAATTAATAGATCCAAGGGAAATATGGGAAACAGAAGATCGTGATTTTACACCATGGTTAGCAGATAATATAGATGAACTAAGCAATGAATTAGGTATTGATTTGGAAGTTGAAGATACTGAAGTTTCTGCTGGATCATTTTCTGCAGATATTTTAGCTAAAGACATCAGAACTGATAGATATGTAATAATTGAA
>JAISTD010000106.1 GCA_031272765.1 Candidatus Methanovirga australis
AGGAGCAAATTATATAACCGATATTAAGAGCAGTTATTTTCTTTGTGAATGTTTCTTTACATTTGAATTAACTAAGGAAATTATACAACAACATTGGCAGAAAGATGGAGATTGGACAAAAGGTGATGGTCAATATGAGAGAATAGGGTATGATCAAGTAGTATTTGTAGGTTGGAAAAGTAGTATAGAAGCAGTTCAAAGATATGATTTAGTTATTAATGGTCAAACCGTTTATAGTCAAAATTTTGTAGGTGAAGAAAGTTTTTGTTGGAATCAAACTTTGAGTGATAGTGTTTTAAATAATAGTCCTTATGTATATACAAGTTATGATAATGCAAGTAAAATGGATCCAAGAGTATGTGGGACTTATTTGTTATTTAAAGCACAAACATTTAGAGATGAAAGGGATAAAACAGAAGATAAGATTAAGAAATTCACTTGTAGATTCCCTATTAAAATTCCTATTGATAATTTCTATATACTCAGGGAGTTAGATACTATTCATAGTTGGATGGGTAAATGGGAGATTAGGTTATATTTCAGTCCTAATAATCTTGTTTGGTTGCCTATTCATCCAAAAGTTGCTCATGAGTGGTTTATGAGCTACCAAGAGAATATGAGTAGAGAAGTATTACCCCCTACTATGGATAATTTTAGTGAATTTAAAGTTGGTAAAGCGAGTATTAAAGATTTAAAACACGATTTCCAGAGATTTAGATTAATACCTGGTAATGGGAATGATGAATCTATTATTAGTAGAGATTGGATGGGTTTGCCTGAGTGTTGGGGTTGGTTAGATCCTAATGTAATGGAAAATGATTATGTAAGATGGAAAGCAAGTAATCAATTCGTGCAAATGCATGATAAATTAAAATTAGCTGTATATTTTGGTAAAGATGAAGCAAGTAAAAGACATCATTTATGTTTAGAACAGATTAATTTTTGGAATACAAATACAGCTTTATATAAAGATCATGATAGAGAATATAGAGAAGTGCCTTATACAATCACTGATGGCAATAAAGGTAATATTTTCCAGAATTTAAGTGTAAATTTAGTTAAGATGGAGTGTTATCAATGTGAAGTAGTTTTATGTCAAGATATGATTATTAGTGAAGTAAATAATGCTTTAAAAATAAGGTATTTAGGTGATCGACCCTACACGATTATGGTGAGTATTATATATGTATCAAGATTTACTGGTATGCCCACTATGGGTGATATGGTTATTAAGAATCAAGCTAAGAATTTCATGATGGTGTTGTGCCAGAGTGTGAATAATGTGAGTTGTATGATGATTTTACCTGCAAGAACTCATAATCAACATACAGTGTTCTTTCAACCTAATGTAATTAGCTATCAGTTGCAATTAGGTGAATACGGGACATACCCTGTTGAACCTTTTAATAGTTTCCATAATGTGAATGAGCAGTTAAATGGCATTAAATGTCTTCATTATGTTCAGGATTCCTTGAACTTTACGAGAAATAAGTTATTAGCAATGCCAATGCATCTTGCTTTTCAATATTGTCCTAATACCTTTATTCAAAGAACTCAATATGATGAGAATAGTAATATAATTAAGGAAACTAATATGTTAGAATTACATGGAGCACCAAGTTTCAATGGGAAAGTAATGAATCAAGATATGAGTAATTACGTCTTTTATTTACCATTTAGTCATCCTGAGGTATTTCAAAATGGGTTAAGTAGTCCTGTAAATGTTTTAAATATTAAATTTAGTGGGAAGTTTATGCCTATAACTAAGAATAGGAAATTCAGGACTCCATGGATGATTGCTTTCGTTGTTCATGGAATTTTAATGATTAGACCTAATATGGGTGGAGATAATGCCAGTGTGATATTCAGTGATAGAACTTTAATGAGTAATAGTTAAAATAAGATTTTAATTAATTTTATTTTTTGAAATTTCATGGTCTAAGGTAAAATTTTTCAAAAAGTGAGATTAATTAAAATCCTATTTTAAATAATAATTTTTTATTCATGGTCCTATAAAAATTTTTCAAAAAAATTATTATTTTAAAAATATGCATAAATTTAATACTTCAATACCTATACATAATCATGTGAAATTAAAAGGAAATAAAAAAGATAAAACCGTTAAAATACATGTAGGAGGAAGTAGTCATAAAAGTAAATTGAAGAATACTTTATCAAAGAAGTTTAAAAAAGACGAAGAAAAAGCTAAAAATAAAATGAGATTAAAAATGCATAAAGAAGAGAAAAATCAATTAAAACACAACTTAAAAGAAGTAGAAAGAATGAATGAATCCTTACAAAAACAGATTAAGAAATTAGTTAATATAAGTGAGAATAATAATAATCAAAATAAAACAACAGAGAATCCAGAACATAAAACTCCACCTAATAATGATAATAAAAATATTGATACAAATCATTTTGGTAAAAGTGAAAATAAAAAAATACTCCCTGAAATAAATGAGATAAAAACATTATTAAAAAAGGCTGTTATTAAAGGTAATGAAAATAAGTTAAACCTACTACCAACATATAATGACCGAATTCCTATTCAAACATATAGTCATAAACCTTATCCAACAGTATCTACAAGTGATCCATTAGACTATGTTAATACAGATCAAATAATGGGGCATTTCCGTAGAAATTTCCCTAATACTCCTATTGACTCAACTCAATTAATGGGTTTCGGGGGAAGAGTTTTAGATACATTTGGAGATGCATTGGCTATGAGTAATTCAGGTAATACTATGTTAGGATTAGCGAGTAAAGTAGGGGGTAGTATTTTAAATTACTTTCAAGGGCAAACTAATATTGATAGAAATAATATAATTAAAGATAAAGCACAGGCAAATAATCTTCAACAATATGCTCATCAAAAAGAAAAAGATAGAAAATATAAATATAAGGAACAAAGATTAATTGAGAAGAAGAAAGATTTACAAAACGATTTAAATAGGCAAGAAGTGAGGAGAATAGATTTAGCTCGTCAGTCTCAACAATATAATTATATCTGGAATAGATGGAGAGAGATGAATAGATTAAATGAAACGAGAGCAAATCAATGGAAAATGGAGAGTGAAGCGAATTTTAATAAAAGTATATTAGTAGGGAAATGGCAACAAAGTAAAATGGAATTTGATCAAAAACAACAAGAAAAGGAAGTTAGTAGTGATAAGATAGCAGAACACGAACGTTCGGAATATTTGAAAATGAAGAATCAACAATCTCAACAAATAGCGCGGGGTAGAACGTATTTAGAATATCATCAAAATGATATTAATGATATAAAAATCTTAGAACCACAGAGAACAACTTTAAATTTAACTAAAAAAATTCTGGAAAATCAAGTAAAAAAATCAGCTAAAAAACATTGCACTTTAAATACATGGAATAAAAATCAAATTAAGCCAGAAAAATTATTTAGTTCAGGGTATGATGTAAATCAGTTATTAATAGATTTAACTGGATCAGGTTTTGGACCTTATGAAGAAATGAAAATGAGAACAGGAGGTTGTAGTAGTATTTTTAGAGATCCAGAAAAAATAGCTTTAAAAATAGAAAGAGAAAAACAGAATGAAGATTGGTGGAAAACAGGGATTAGAACTTTTGTAGATATAACTAAGGCTGGTGTGAATGTATTAGACCATCTTACAGGGATACCATGTGTAATGAAAGGTTTAAAAGAATTATCAGGAACGATGAATTTAGGGAAGAAAACTATAAAAAAGATCGCAAGTATATGGGAAGATATTAAAACTCATGGCGGTGATTATATGAATTTTCTCGGGAGTGCTCTTACCTTAGCTCATGGTGTTAATCGTGATTATGAAGATTTACAACACGATCCTGATACATATTACGCTATTACTAAACAAAATTATGAGAATAGATTAAACCAAAATATAGGGAAATGGAAACCTTATGAAAATAAATTAAGGGAACTATCTTTATTAGAAACTAATGAAGATGTGATTAAGGAATTAAGAAAAATGAATAAAAGTATGAGAAAAAATATTTATAATAAAAAATTTGATGTAAGACCGGAATGGCTTGAAAATGAAAAGAAAGCAGATCCAAAGAAAAGTGATGAAGATATTAGGAATGAAAAACAAGGGGCAGCTATCGTGAAATGGAATGAGATGATGGATAATTTAAATACAACGTTATACACTGATTTAGGAAATTTTTTAGGTTTGATTTTAAAAGATTATAAAGAAACCGATGAAAATAAATTAAAATCTTTTCATGAAATTTATGATGATTATAAAAATAAATATGATAATCACAAAGCCTCAATAGATGAAACAAGATTAGTTATAAGTAAGTTTAAAAGATTAGGATATAATAGTGAGAAATTAGAAATTTTATTAAAATTTGTTGAAGAAATTCAGGTCTTGGCTAATGAAGATTTTATGAATAAGCATAAAATATTAAAACCGAATTATACTGATCCTTTAAGTGTAAATCCTGATGATACTATTGATCAGTATATGGAAGAAATACAAAATAGAATTGAGGGAAATAAATTATATAAATATACGACTATTAAAAATCAGTTTAATGTTTTCTATGACTTGTATGAAAAATTTCATGAAGTAGATCCTTGGATACCTAAATTATCTGGGAGTAAAAAAATCTTAAATAAACTTATAGATATAAATAAAACTATGAACCAGAATGATAGTAAAGATAATCCTAATAATGTAGAAGTTGATTATAGAATGCAAAAAAAATTTTTAACTCCAAGACAAAAAAAGATTTTAAAAGATATAAGTATAGAACCTAATGAAGATAAAAGAGCTATGAAAATCTTATTTAATTTAATGCAAGGGGAATTAACTGATCCAGATAGTGTTTTTGATAAGAAAAACCTCAATAATAATCATTGGCAAAGAGTTTTATATGATTTTTATATCTATGAAAATAAATTAAAAAATAAAGAAAATCCAAGTGAAGATGAAAAAAAGAGATGGGAACAAGCTACTATAAAATTAAATGAAGCAGGGATGTTATCAACAGAAACTTATGAAGAAGAAGAAGATATAGAAAATGAAACTGGATGGTTTAAAGATACTCATACAAGTCTTATAGCAAAAAATTATCCTAAAAAGAAAATTATTAATAAAACAAGGAAATTATCACCTTTAACTGAAATTCCGGATAGATTTGAACAAATTCGGCAATACACAATTATTCATTCAAACGACTTCCCTGGTCAAAATTTAAATGAAATAGCCCAAACCCTTATCCAAGATCATTTATTTGATCCAAAAGATAAATGGGATGATGTAATAGTTAAGCCTTTACAGAATTCATTAAAAATTCTTAATATCCATTCTTTAAAACAATGTGCTGTTGAAATGAATAATGCTGTTAGAAGTATTAATGAGTTAAAGAAATTCAAGGAAATGGGTCCTAATGAGTGGAATGATTTCTTGAATACGTATGCTCATACAAAAGAAGGAAGTGAAAAAAGATTAGAAAAATTTTATTTAAATATATATGACGCTGAGGATAAGGGTAGTTTATTGAACGGGAGTGGTTTTGAAAGCACTTTGAATAATCCTAATTACGTTCTCGCTGACCGAGATTGTAATTATTGGAAAACTTTAATTAATTTAGTTCTTCATAAAATCGGGTTCCCATGTGTAAAGGATTTATATAAAGTTTTGACGTGCCAACGTATATACGATATCGTTTTCCAAGACGGGAAATGTATATTCCAACCGGAATTTCATTTGTGTAAAAACCCTATTGAAAGAAGTGAGAAGTTTAAGCAATCAACGGAGCTCTTTAAGTTATTTATAGCAACGTATATTAATGAAATGACTACTAAGCGATATTTAATAACAAATAGTGTTTTTCAAGGTGAAACGGGGACAGATAATTTAAATCCATTGATAGCAAGTATAGCGAAAGAAAAAGAACAAAGACGAGAATTGATTTATAATAACTGGTTAAACGGAGGTAAAAAAGATAAAAATCAGCAAATAGCGAAATCTACAAGAGCAGATTATATCCCAAGATTTGAATTTAAAGATGAGAAACCAGAGCAATGGGTAATTGGGGATAATGATTTTAAAGATATGAATAAAAAAATTAGTTTTTTAAAAGTTAATTTTAAAAAATTGGTCGATGCAAAAAAAATTGATTTAAATCTTGTTTTAAAAGATATTCAAGAAACAAGGATTGAAAAATTAGAACGAATAGATATAACAGCTGAAACAGATAATTTTAATAAACTCAATGAAGATCAAAAAATAGAAGTTTTAGCAAAAACAATTATTAATAAAAAGATTCCACAAATATATGAATACAATATAGACCTAAGAAATATATCTTGTAGAGGTGTAGATGAACCTTTAAAACACAAAAGAATCTCGATAGAAGAATGGAAGAAACTCCCAATGGAACAAAAAATTGCTTATCAAAGAGAACATAAAAATTTTTATAAAGATCAAGATACATACCTTAGTGAATGGACATTAGATGATGAACAAATGGCTCTTGATATATATCTCTTAAATAAAGAAGAAAAGAGAAATGGGGATAACAGAAATTTTTATGATAAAGATTATTATTTGAAATCTACAAGTGGATGTAAAAGATTTTTAAGAAAATGTGGTTTAATTAGTGATAAATATGTTTATGATCAATATTTACCTAAGAGTGAAACTATTCATAATGAATTAATGAAAGATAGATATAAACCTTTAATAGATAAGAACAAGAGTGATATGAGTTTAAGTTTAGATAATTTTGAAAAGAAATATCCAGGTTTTAAAAATTGGGTTAAAGATTTTGGGAGTATGCCAGAACCATTATTAAGACATAAATATATAGACCAAGACCAAAATCCAGATAAAAATACTATTAATATCCCTAATAGTAAAACTATTAAAGAATATATTAATAAAATTGATCTTTTAAAACAAAAAATTGATGTTAAATGTCCAAGTTATGATGAATTCATGAGTAATCATCCAAAAATAAATTCATCATTAATAGTGCCTGGGAATCATAGACTTCAATGGCAAATGTTCGGGGAAGCTAAAAAACCTGTTGAATACAATGATACAAGCCATGACAGAGCTTATGATTATGCTATTAAGAAGTATGTTAATTTCTTATTAAAAACTTATCCTGAAAGTAAAAGTATCTTTAATAACATTAGGAACATATGTTGTCTAACTTTTAATGATTTAAATAGAATAGAGAAATTACTGAGTAGTAATACTAAACCAGATATACAATTATTAAACACAACTGGGGAAAAATATAATAATAAAATTAATGAAAGAATGACTAATGAATACGGATATGCAGTGGCTATATTAAAAGATTTAAAAGCAAAATATCCTAATCAATTAGATGAACAGACAATTACCTTTATTAATGATTTAAGTCCAACGAAATTAAGTAGAGTAGTTAGTTGTAATTTGAATTTTATAATACAAAACAGAGATAACTTACTTAACCTCACTAATATACTTAAAAAAGAAATTGATACTACCGATATAAGTAGTTTTGAAGCTTATGGACCTCATATAGATCTATTTAGTCTTTATAATAAACCTGTCGGCTATCAAAAGAAAATAGAATATGATGAAATAGAGGAAAAAGAAGAAGATCCTCTATATGAAAAACCTAATTTAGAAGAAAAAAATTTAGGGATAATACATAGTTTTTTAAAGAAAACTGGGGATTGGATCGCTCCATTAAAACCAGAAGATAAACATAAATTAGAATTAGAAGAACAAAATAGATTGGCTAAAAAGACCCATAGAGTAGGGACAGATTTAATTACGATTATCAAAAATGATGAAAAAGAACTCGTCTTTAAAAGTGAGAATAAAAACCAAGTTTATACTATATTAAAGACCAATAAACCTAAATTAAAGAGAGCAATTAAGATTAATAATGAGTTAATACCACAGGGAAAGAGTGAAGTAAATGAGTATCAAGAAGGAGGTATTTATAGTGATATAACTACAACTAAGTATTTGTTAAATGAGCAAGAAATTACTGTTGAAAAGAAAGTTGAGAAACCCGTTGAAATGAAAAACCAGAATAAGAGTATGGAGTTATATAAACCTTTATCAACACCTATAAATGTAATGCCGGAAGACGCATGGGAACATTCAAGAACCCAAATGAAACAAAATGGTTATAATCAGGCTTGTAATTTAATTCAACCGAATCTAACTATGCATGAAATAGTTGCTACACCAATGTAAGCGAACGAAGTGAGCGGAGCGTAAGCGACTAAGAATATCTTTTCAACTCACTATCGCTCGGGCTCGTTTCACTCACAAGATTTTAATTAATTTTATTTTTTAAAATCATGGTCTTATAAAATCTAAGGGTTAAAAAAGTGAGATTAATTAAAATCATATTTTAAATAATAAATTTTTTTAAGAAGTATTCCCTCTTAAAATTTCTCTTCTGTTTAAAAAGCCTACGTAAATCATATACATTACACCAAGAGGTCGATCAAGTTGATTAGGATCTAAATCATCTTGTATAGCTCTTATTTCTTGTTCCAATAAATGTATTTCACTGAGCAATTCTTCTCGGTAGTTTGTATTATTAGTCATTTATTTTTTTATTTTTTAAAAAAAATAAAAAATATGGAGGAAGAATATCATTATGAGTATGATAGAATATACGCAAATCATATTGTCAGTATATGTAAAGGAGATAAAAAAATCATGGAGAAATATATCTGGCAATGTTATGAAGATTTTGAAGATAATGAATGGATGAATATATTTGACATATATACGAAAGAAGGAACAAAAGCTTTTATAGAAAAATTTAAAGATAAAAAATGTAGTAAAGAATTATTAGAAAGATTAGGTATAATTAAAAAAGAAAATTTTGAAGAAGAAGAAGAAGAAGAAAATAATGAAGAAGATTTATAATTTTTTGTTTTAAAAACATGCCGAATGAAAATTGTGAATTAGGTGAAATCATTCATAAAATACCTCCTAATACTCCTTACAGCTGTATTGGAATATTAGTCGTCGTAGTAGTAATGATTCTAATATTAGCTTGTTCCTTGACTTTATTTTTCATATCTTGAACTAACAAATTGACCAGAAGTAAGCATATCTTCATCTATATTTTCTAAACCTAATCCATCACTATCGAGGTCTAATATAGTATTTAATGATAAATTATTATTATTTTTCATTTTTACATCTAATCTTGTATAAATATATGCAAACCGTTTGCTATTCATAATTTTAGTTTTAGTTATATGTTCTTTTTTGTATTTATTTCTATTGATAGGTTGGTCTGTTGTTAAAACGAAATTATAAGAATGATTTAGACTTATATCCAGATTTTGAGGAGGATCATAGTATATTAAAACATCGACTTTAAAAACAATATTATCAAATAAATCTACATAATCCTGATTCCGTATGCATACGTTATGATAATTATATAATTCATTCATAAATAGTATTTTATCTAATTTTACTTGAAAATTTTCATTCCATCTACCTAAGAATCTTTTCGTTTTTTTATCAAATTTAATTAGATAATGATTACTATTGATCCATAAGTTAAAAATATCTATTAATGAGTATTCGTAATTATAAGTATCATCTCGTAATGTATCAAACTCAAATTTATTTAGTCGTTTTAAGTTATCTAATAAGAATCTCGGTTTAGTTTTAATAAGGTAATGGAAACTCATTAAATACTCATCTATATCATTGAGTATAAAATTTTTCTTTACATTATGGTCTTTAAGTATTTTCATTAATTCAAGTGATATTTCAGCAGAACCACACATAGGTTCAATAAAGACAATAAAATTTTGTTTTAGAAGAAGTTTAATTAACATCCCTTTCATATTAGTTTTACCACCAAGATAGGGTATAGGAAATAACTTTTGATAGTCATTCGGAATTTTATAATCCATATTTTAATTTTAAAAAACAAAATCCGTATTTGATGAAGAGTTTTTGAAAATTTTCGTTAAAACGGGAGAATTAATTAAAATCATATTTTAAATAATTTTATTTTTTCCCAATTTCCCAAAAAATTATCCAGTTTTATCCAGTATTTTTTAAGAGATTTTAAAAAATTTTAATTATTAATTTTTGATTTGGCTTGTTTTTTACTGGATAATTCTGGATAAAAATTTGGGAAAATGGGAAAGTTCAAAAATTCAAAAAAGTGAGATTAATTAAAATCCTATTTAAAATAATTCCTTCAACAACGGATAATTATCTTTAAAAATTTTTTATCTTTAAAAATAATAAAAATGAAATGACGTATGGAACTAAGTTTGAAGAATTCACTTCTTGCGCATTAAATCATTTATCATTTTCAACTCAATGTGATGTTCCAACTAATATTCAAGCATTCTACCAAGTTGCTTCTAATCTCCGTCCTACAAAAAATTTTTGCCCTATGTTATGGGTCGTTGATTCATCTGGTTTGAAGACATACCATCATATAAAAGAGATAAATAGATTCAGCAATTATCATCAATGGTTTGAATACATAACAACAAAACAAAATAATACTATCAACAGTGATCAACAAGAAATTGAATATGAACCAACAAACAGAGTTAATGAAGATAGATATAGAACTACTAATAGAGTTATTCCTCAGGATCTCGGTATAGTTTTCTTTTCTATAAACCATGGTTCATTAACAAAAGTTAGACCTTGGACACCTAATTCAGGTCAATTTTGGATTTATACACATAATACAATACTTAATTTAGCGCCCTTACAAATATTCCGTAAAGTTGAAGCAAAAAACTATAAAGACAGCTGTTTTATCCATACTATTAAAGAATCTGGGTTATTCACATTAGCTCAAATAGATAGTCTCCGTTTCTTCATTAAAACCCGGAATTTCCCTAAAAGTAAAATTAGGCATATATGTGAATTTCTTAATTGTAATATAGAAGTAATCACTATTGAAGATAATGGTAAAAAATATATTTGGAGATCAAATTTATTAAAACAGTTTAGAGACACAAATTATGATAAAAATATCTCTATGTATTTATGGAAGAATCATTATTTTATAAACAGAAAATTTACAATAAATGAAAAACAATATGATCCTGTAAAAATAATTAAAGCTTTATTTCTTAGAAATCTATTTCAACCAATAGATCCTATGTGTAATGAAATATTGAAGTCCTTAGAATACACTAATAAAATGATTGACTATGAAACATTAGAATACGATAAAAATAGCTGTAAAATATTTGAACATAAAATATCACCAAAAGAATATGAGATAATAATATACAGTGATTTTGAAACAGATACCTCAGTTGAATATCATATTCCTTATTTAATTTGTTCTTGTTTCCAAATCAATGGTAAAACTCAGTTTGTAAAATTCGAAGGTGAAGATTGTGCAGATAAGTATCTTGAATGGCTTCCTACTAAATCCCTTATTTTCTTTCATAATCTCAAATACGATGGTTCATTCTTTTTAAATACAAAAATCAATAAAAATAAATGTCAAATAATGGAAAGGAATGGTCATATAATGCAAATTTATATGAGAATTAAAAATAAAGTATTTACTTTCCGTGATTCTTATGTAATGATTTCACAACCACTGCGAAATTTTCAAACAATGTTCCATTTACCTGTTCATAAAGAAGTAAGTCCATATAAAATTTACAACAGAGAAAACAGGAATAAACGTTTAGTTCCTATTATAGAAGTATTAGAATGTCTTCGTTTAGAGAATCCTTTTGACCATATTGCGAAACAAAAACTATTCATAGAAAATTGCTTAGAATTAAAATTACTTACAATGGATCAATACAAGCTATGCATGCAATACATCGATACAAAGCCCATACAACCTATTGATACAAAGCCCATACATACCCATACATGCATTGATACGATCCCGATACATACCATTAATGTCGATATAATGGCGTATTCTATCCACTATTGTGCCATGGATTGTAAGGTATTGATGTTAGGTATCAATCAGTTTAATAAAGACTTGCAATCCATATTTACAGACAATGAATGTCAATACAATCATATAACGGACTTTATAAGTATATCCTCTCTTGCATATAATTTAACTGCTCAATATGGTTGTTTCGATGAATGTTATGAACTCACTGG
>JAISTD010000223.1 GCA_031272765.1 Candidatus Methanovirga australis
TATCATGATATTAATTGATATCCTTTCTCCTATTTAAATATTATGTTCATACAACTTTTTTTGTATTTATTTCTCAGTCGGCATTAACATGCCACCCACTGAATTTTTTACAGTGTCTAAAAAGCTTGGTTTTATTAAGTGTATTGAACATTCAAGCATTTTTTTTTTTAAATGAAATTCTGCCTAAAATGATTCTTATCTCAATTCTGTCTCAGATAAACCCTATATTTTCTGGATTATAAGGTTTTAAATATGACTGTAACATCAATTTCAGGCTTTTTAATACTCAAATTAAAACCATGGGAGATAGATAGTAATCAACACATTTATATACTACTACCAAAATTAGGTTAATTATGGAAGTTTCATAATTTATAAAATCTTATCCGAAAACCACATGGGATAGATAATAATCAATTTTTAAAATGGAGGTTTATTTTTTTATGTTGAATGATAAGTATCCTGTTTTAGCTGATGGCTACCATATTAATCTGGGTTTGCATGTTAACACTGTTTCATCATCTAATGATTCTAAAAAAAGGGGTGAAAACTTCGAGATTAATCAAGATTCATTAGATATTATTAAAAATGTTGATGGGTGAATAGTTTTAGGGATATTGCCACTATCCTGTCAAAGACTTATGATATGAGTATTGATGAGATTAATAATATTGTTGAAAGTTTTATTTATAATAATCCTATTTTTAAAATTAATGATAAACCTTTAAATAAACCGTATTTACCTATCAAAGGTTCTTCTGACCTGCAGATACCTAATCTTTTTTCAATTGAGCTAACTAATTATTGTAATTATAAATGTAGACACTGTTATAATGATAGTAATCCATATAATAATGAGTTTATTGATGACGATGGATTAATATCTTTTTTGGATTTTGTTAAGGATTTTGATCCTGTTATTGAGTTAACTGGTGGTGAACCATTTTCTCATCCAAAAATCAGGAAGATTATAGATTACTGTTGTAATAATTTTTCTCATGTTAGTATCATAACTAATGGTTCACTGGTTAAAGACCATATCAATTTTCTAACCAATTATAATAATCTAAGTTTACTTATCTCTCTCTATAGTTATAGAGAAGAATATATGGATTGGTTTACTAATACTACAGGTTATTTTAATCTTGTTCTTGATAACATAAAGAAACTTATTAGTGAAGATGTTCCTGTGTGTGGCACGATGCTAATAACTCCAGATAATGTTAAAGACATTTACCCCACTGTTAAAATGATTAAAGACTTAGGTGCGGATTCTTTTAGAACTGGAATTATCATGCCAATTGGAAGAGCTAAGGATCAAGGGCTGGATTTCACATTAGATAATATTGACGAGTTTAATAAAGAAGCCGAGAGAACAGATAAAATATTCGGAGACTTCATGCGTAAAATTCCTGAGTATCTATTAGATGATCCACTGGACAGAATTAACTGCGGTGCAGGAGTTAACCTTATAAGTATAAAGTATAATGGTAAAGTTAGGCTTTGTACAATGATTCCTGACTCTGATAAATTTAATTTAGGTGATATTTTTAATGATGATCCTACGACAATGTTTGAGAGGATAGGTAGTTGTGATTATCACACAGTTCAAGAGCCAAAAAAGGTTATTTGTGGTGATTGTGATTTGTTGACTTTTTGTGAGGGTTGTATTGCAAGAGGTTTGTATGCTCAAGAAGAAAATGATTGTGTATGGTGTGAGACTGTTTTCAAACCCCAAACCCAAAAAAATACCCATATAATAATAAAATAGAAAAATTTTAATTTTAGTATTCATACTTATTTATACTTACTTTAAATATGAAATAGTATGATAAGAGGAGGTGAAAATTATGAAGAAGAAATTAAAACCCAAAATGAGACCAGCCAATACTTGTTCTGCTTGTTGGGGATGTATTATTGTTAGTTGGGGTGCTTTGGTAGTGTAAATAAATAGGGTTAGTGTAAATAAATAGGAGGAGGTGAAAAATTATGAAGAAGAAATTAGAACCCAAAATGCAACCAAAAGATATGTATTGTGGTCTTTGTGGTGCATGTTTTATAATTAGTTATGTTGCTTTGGCTTTACTTTGATTAGTTTTGGTGCTTTATCTACATAATATTAATTTATTTTATTTTTTTACTTTTTTATTTTTTAACTTATAACTACAATTTTCCTGATTCTTATACTTTAAACACTCTATAACAAATATAAAAACTGTTACAATACTTCTACGATGATATTTTTTCACAAGTGAGGGTATTAATACACAACATTTAACAAAAAATCCTGCCTATTATACTCACTTCGTAATCTTTCTAAGTGGAGATGTTACTTATTGTGTTTCTTATGGTTTTTAATTCATTTTCAGTAGGTGGAATGATTTTCTTATGTTTAATGGTTTCTATACCTTCAGGGGAGAAAACCCAATTTAAAAAGTTCTTAACATATTCATTTTCATTGTTGTGTATTAAAAAAATGTAAGGTCTTTTAAGTTTATATAAACCATCAGATATGGTTTTATCAGATATTTTAACACCATCAATTATTAAATCTTTGACATTATCAGTAATGGTAGCATAAGAAATGTAACCAATAGCATTTTCATCATTTGTAACAGACTGTTCAATAGCATTTGTTGAACTTTGAACTATTGCATCCTTTTTGATCCTTTCATTTTCCATTAGAATACTTTCAAATTCTGTTCTTGTTCCAGAACCGTCTTCTCGTGTAATAACATGGATTGCAGAATTATCTCCTCCAACATCTTTCCAGTTATTAATTTTCCCACTGAAAATATCTTTTATCTGCTGACTTGTTAGATTTGAAACCTTATTCCTGTTGTTTACACAAACTACAATCCCTTCATCACCTAATTTAAGTTCTGTCACTCCTTTTTCATCTTCCTTAGTTAAATGCTCTGAACTCATACCAATATTTGTAATTTTCTGCTGGATACTTCTAATACCCATTCCAGAACCTCCACCTTGAACATTTATTAATAAATCTGGATGATTTTTTGAATAAGTATTAGCTAATTCCTCAGCAAGAGGTTGTACAGATGTAGATCCAGCAATATCTATTCTATGTGAATTTGAGTTTGGATTAAACATAAAAAAGAGAATAATTATAATTACTATTACTAAAATAATTTTTTTAAGTTTTGACTTCAACTTATCACCACATACTTAGTTCCTAATCTTTTAAATTAATAATTGTTATTGCATATCTTGAATTTATTATATTAGACTTTATTATGTTATTAAATTTAATAATATGGATTTTATTATAATTTTATTAAATAATTTAACCCTAAAAATTTAATTACCATATAAAATAAATATTTGAATATAGTATGTATAAATTTTATTAAACTTTATATTGAAGTTTTATTAAATTAGGAGAATTTTATTAAATATAAGAATTTACTTTTATTTTTATTGTACTTAGTATATATTAATTTATATTAGTTTTAATATTATTATATCAATTACTTCACTTTAATATTGTTTATAAAAATTGATATGATATAAAATTAATAAAATTTATTTAAAATTAGATTGGATAAAAAAGTCGAAATTTAAAATAAAGATAATTTAAAATAAATGTAAGTAAGTATGTTGATATTATATATTATAAAAGTTTTTATATTATAATTATAAAAGTATAATAGATAATTTAAGATAAAGAGGTTTCTATGAAAGAAGTAATATATAAATTTGCTGAGAAAGGTATAAATATATCTCCAGAAGTGTATGAGCAAATAATGAAGTTAGAAAATCCTTTAATTTTTACAACAGATTTAATATTAAAAATCAGATCCAAATTTTCAAGAAAGGAGCTATTTCATATAGATGAAGAATTTTTATCAGAGTATCTTGATGAGGATACAAACAAGGATAACATAGATAATAAACAATCTTTAGATACAGAGGATAATAACTTAAATAAACAAAATAAAATTAAGGAGAATTTAGGTTTAAAATTTCAAGAAGTACAAGAAGATAACAGAATTAAAAAAGAAAATAGTGTTAGAACATCAGATAATCTAAAGTTTCATAATGTAGACAATGATGATAATGAAGAAAATGTTAATAAAAGAAATGATAATTTAGAAAGTAGTTTAGGTAAAAATAGGGCTGAAATAGAAAATAAAGAAAAGAATTTTATTAAAACAAAAGATATTAATAGTAAAAATATTAATAATCAGAATATTATCAATCAAAGTAGTACTAACCAAGATAGTTCTAACCAGAATATTGATAATCAAAAGTTTAATCCTAATGAAAATCCTTATCAAAGCACAATAATTAAGAAAAGTTCAAATCAAGATCAAATTAACAGTTTTGATCCTTCGCAATGTTTTAGAAATTTAAATAGTCTTGATGCAGATTATAACTTTAAAATTATTCAAGATACCACCAATAAATCATATACAAATGGTGAAATTGGTAATTTTGTTAGCTATTTTACTAATAGATTCGAAAAATTGTCGAATATACTTTATAAAAGGGCAGAGTTTAAAGTTCCTCAAAAAATAAAGGATATTGTAGGAAGCACAGATTTCAATATAATTGGCATGATAAATGATATTAAAACAACAAAAAATGGTCATCGAATAATGGATTTAGAAGATGAAACTGGTGTAATCCCAATTCTTTTTCATAAAGATAATCAAGACCTTTTCAATGAATCTGAAAATCTGGTTAAAGATGAAGTAATTGGTTTAATCGGTGAAAAGAAGGGAAATTTAGCTATTTCATCAAAAATTGTTTATCCTGGAGTCAAAAGAGTAGTTGATAAAGCAATGGATTTTTCAATAGCTTTCATTTCAGATGTTCATATTGGAAGCTTAAACTTCTTAGATAAATCATTTTTAAGTTTTATAAATTGGATTAATGGAGATTTTGGAACTGATGAACAGATTATGATGGGAAAAGATATTAAATATTTAATAATAGCTGGTGATCTTGTTGATGGTATTGGAATTTATCCAAATCAAGATAAAGAGTTATCCATTAAAGATATTGCAGAGCAATATGAAGCAGCAGCATGTTATCTTGGAAAGATTAGATCAGATGTTAAAATTATTCTTGGTCCTGGAAACCACGATGCATCAAGGGTTGCTGAACCACAAACAGCTATTCCAGAAAAATATGCTAAGTCTCTTTATCAGTTAAATAATATAGAATTTATAAGTAATCCAGCGGTAGTTGACATAGAAGGTTTTAACACACTTATATATCATGGTCGAGGGTTTGATGATTTGGCGATAACAATTAAAGGAATGTCTCACGAAAAAAATGAGTTGCTAATGGAAAAAATGCTTAAAATGAGACATTTAGCCCCAATTTATGGTGAAAGGACTCCTTTAGCATCAGAACTTGAGGATCATTTAGTAATAGATAAAACTCCAGATATTTTACATACTGGTCATGTTCATATAAATAAATATAAACTGTATAATGGTATTCATTTAATAAATTCTGGAACATTCCAAACTCAAACTGAGTTTCAGAAAGTACATAACATTGTTCCAACTGCAGGTCTTGTTCCTATTCTTCATAGAGGCAAATATAAAGAATTAAGATTTTTCAATGGAAATTAAGTTTTAAATCATGAGATTTAATCAATTATTATTATACATTCAGTTTTCTCTTTTTCCTGTTCACACTCTTTAAACATGGTTTTGATAATGGTGTTGATGAGTTTATAACTATTTAGCTTATTGACTAATCCTTTGATTTTTTTTATGAAGTTAATTTTAATTTGCCATATATTTTCAAAGATCTGATAAAAAAAAATTTGAATGATAAACTAAAAATATAAGATTTAATAATATATCTTATTGGTGATGATATGATAACAACAAAATTGTACAATAGATATCAAACTGTGATTCCATCAGAAATTAGAAAAAAGATTGATGTTAATCCTGATTCTATAGTTGAATGGAAAATTAATGAAAAAGGTAAAGTTGAATTAGATTTTCGCAAAAAAGTAACAGAAGAAGATATAATTGGCCTTATAAAAGAAGATTTGCCCTATAATTCTGTTGAAACTAAAAAAAGATCTGCTAAAGGATTAAAATGGAAATAGGATTGTTAAAATGATTTTTGTAGATTCTTCTTTTATCATTGCACTAACAGTTGAAAAAGACCAATGGCACAAAGATGCCATGAAAAAATTAAATATTTACTAAGCAAGAGAAAATTATCACAGAAGCAATGATAATAGAATCAATAAATTTAATAAGTAAATGTAAAGGAGGAAAAGTTGGAAAAACAATTTTTCAATACATCCAAGACAATTATAAAGTCTACAAAACCCACGACTTTCTAAAAAGAGCTATGAATGAATTTATCAAATATGACGGCACATTATCATTAGCAGGTTGTACAGCAATCATAACAATGCAAGATTTAAATATCCCAGAAATATTCAGCTTCGATGAGGATTTCGATAAAGTAAATGGCATTGTAAGGGTTAGTTAATTAAAAATTGTGCATGTAAAATCCAATAGAGACAAATAACATAGATGATTTTAAATCCCCACAGTCCTACATCTATGTAGACAAAGAAAATATGTAAAAAATGATTGGACTGAGTTATTGATTGCAATTTAAAAATAAAATATAGAGAAAATGACATGGCAACAACTATTGAAGTAAATAAGCAAAGTGTTAAGTAATTGCTTGAAACTGGTAAAAAGCAAAAATTTAAATTAAAATACATATATTAATAATTTAATTACTAAAAAATATGTCACAAGCTATAAATAGTAAGTTTTATTACTTTTGAAAAACAAAGTTGCTTTTATAGGTTTTATTTTACTGTAACCAAATGATTTTTTAGTTTTTTTAATGGTGATGAATATGGAGTTAGTTAAAGAAGTTCTTTCTGTTTCTAAATATATTTTTGAGAGAAATTTAGTTCTTGGTAAAGCAGGAAATGTAAGTGGTCGGGTGAGGGAAGATGGTGAAGATTTAATAGCTATTACTCCTACACTTAAATCATTGAATAAGCTTAAACAAGGAGATATTGTTCTGACAAATATCGATGGAGATATTTTAAATGATGGTACTCCTTCATCTGAACTGCAAATGCATTTAGCTATTTATAAAGAAAGGGAAGATATTAATGGAATAGTTCACACACATTCACCTTATGCGGCTGGGTTTTCATTTTCAAATTCCCCTCTGAAACGATTAGAAGGTTTTGGTAAGATTAAAAGTGAATATATTAAAGAAATCCCATATAAATTCCCTGGTAGTTATGAGTTAGCCAAATATGCTTCAATCGCACTTAAAAATGAAGATGTTTTAATTTTAAAAAATCATGGAATTATTGCAGTAGGACCCAATGTTAAAGAGGCAGCAGATTTATCAGAATTTGTGGAGGGAATAGCTAAAACACAGTTTGTATCAACTCTTTTAAATCACTTAGTTTGATCTTGTTTAACATTTAACAAAGCATTGTATTCCAATTAGATACTATTCATCACATTTAAATAATGTATTTTTTAGATAATCTATCCAAATAGAGGGACTGTAAATAAGTGTGAGTTTTTCATGAAAATTCATACTTCATATTTAGAGAATCATTAAAAATGAAAAGATCTCCACAAAAGTTTACAGCCTCCATATATAAAGATACATATATATTAAGTAGATAAATATATATAAATTTATTTTATATTCTGGATTTTTTTATATTGTTAATTTCTTTTTATTGTTATAAATTTCATTAAATCATTATTTTCTATAAATGTCTATAAAAAAAAAACCTTTTGATAATCTAATACAATTGAAAGACCATTCATATTCTTATTTTTCTGATAAAAAAAAGTTTAGTTTTTCTTCTTCTTTTTTTGTGTTTTTTACACTTGAATTTGAAAACATATATAATGTAGAAGTTGTATAATATTATATTAGGCAAGAGCTTCTATTAACTTATCCTTTGTTAATATCGATAAAATTAATATTTACTAAAAGTTCTTTGTTTTAAAAGCATTAGATTTTAAACTTGGGAGAATATCAAAAAATCGAAGATTTTTCTAAGTTCCCTCATGTGGAACTGAAGATTCGACCTGTGTTGCAAAATCATAGATTTTGCACAGTTAGAAAAAATTTTTTATTTTTTCTTTATTTTAGATTTAAATCCAAATTAGGAATTTTAAAAATCTAAAATTTTAAGATATTGAGTTTATAGAAACTCTCTTGTGTTAAATATAGTAATGCAACCACTATACCACAGAGGTTTATAGAATTCGTGGTGCGATACGATTTGATGGTTTACAAGGTTATAGAAACTATCATTGTGTGATTATGATGGATTTTTATAATACTGGTGTCTATGATGGTAAAATAGTGAATAGCAAAGTTTTATATGATAGTGGTTATATAGCAGCTTATTAAAGTAGGTTTAATTAAATTAATAATGTTATTCGAAAAAGATTGTTGAAAAGACTCAATGAATCGAATAAGAAAATAAATATATTTTAAATAAAGGAGTGAAATTAAAATGTTTAAAAATAATGGTATTTTATTGTATGTTTTTTTATGTGTTGGTCTATTATTGAATATAAGTGGTGTTGTAGCAAATGTAGCTGTGTATGGAGACCCCGACAATAATAATATGGGTAATATTATAGTTCATACTTGTGGCTGGGGTTCAGTTTTTAAAGCTAATCATGATCCAGTAAACGGTATTGCTTTTAACGATAATGCCTGGATTTTAAGTTTCTTTGCACATTATCAATTTATTTGTCATTTGTCAAATGGGTCTACATTTGATACAGGTTATCATAGCATATATTCGTCTTCAGATGATGCTATACTGTATATTCCAAATGAAACCGATTCAATAGAAGTTTGGAGTGGAGATTCTAACAACTTTATGAGAGAGGTTGCTAATCTTACAACTGAAAATTATGGTAATCATGGTAAAATTCGTGGAGCAATTCGTTTTGACGGAGACATAATAACTGGTAGGAATTATCATGCAGTCATACTCTTCGATACTATGAATGATATTTACACATTACATGATAGTGGTTATGTTAATTTTTACAACAAATATTCTAAATATTACATGCATACAATCATAGATACACCATTAACTTTTAACTAAGTGATTAATATGAGTTCAGATGAAGAAAAAAGGAAAAGAGAAGTAGATAGATTTAGGAACGCCACTACCTTGGCTACAATCTCTTAATCATTTATTTATAATAATATT
>JAISTD010000055.1 GCA_031272765.1 Candidatus Methanovirga australis
AAGAAGAATAAAAAAAGAAGAATAAAAAAAGAAGAATAAAAAAAGAAGAATAAAAAAAGAAGAATAAAAAAAGAAGAATAAAAAAAGAAAACCAAAAAAGAAGAATAAAAAAAGAAAACCAAAAAATCCACAAATTATTAAGTATTCCATCTAAAAGGCTCAGGTGCAACAGGCCAGTAAATAAAAACTCCACGACCATAAAAAGATCTAGGCTGCACATTACCATACCAAAAAGTATTAGTAACATTACCTCCAACACCAGCAATAGCATCACCATCAATATCAGCACGATTATTCACAAAATTACATTCATGGACATCGATATTTGAGAAAGCCTGAATTGCTCCACCATATCGAGCATTATTATTTATAAAATCAGACCCCATTATATTCAACTTTCCAGAAACATAAATTGCCCCACCAGATCCCTCTTTAAATTCTTTTTTCTCATCATAAGGATCCATATACTTCTCATCAGCACGATTATTTTCAAAACGGCATCCAATCACATTCAAATTTCCAGAAAAAGAGAATATTGCACCACCATGCAAAGGGGAATAAGTAGTATAAATATTATTCCCAGAATCATGCTTATAAATTGTTAAACCAGCGACATTATTACTAAAATTACAATTAGTAATATTAATATCGCGAATTGAGGAAATTGCACCACCATCTCCTTTATTATCAATGAAATTACAATTAGTAATATTGCTGATAACACTTAAAGATAATGCCCCTCCACCATCATAAATATCCCAAGATGTAGAACCAAAATCAAGTTTACGCCAACTATAACCATTTTTGAAAGTTATTCCATCAAGATTAACGGTGCCATCACCACTTATATTTAATTTTGATGTAGCCTCTCTTTCTTGATCTATCACTACATTACCTTCACCTTTAATAGTGAGTAATTTACCTTTAGGAATATTTATAGTAACATTTTCTTTATATGTTCCTTCTTTAAGCATAAGTTCACAAAATGTAAAATGACTAAGCATCAAATTAGCTGTACCTTGAATATTACTGCTATTATCAATGATAACAGAACAAAAAACATCAGTATTAGTTGAATAAAGTGCAGAAATAACAGATGAAAAAAATAGACAACATAAAAAAACATTTAAAAAAATATTAATCCTCTTCATGAAATCACCTCAAACCTCAATGGTAAATTAAATATAGGTTCAATGCTGTTAACTTAATAAATTTTATTAAAAATTTGTTTGTTAATAATTCTTTAAATCTTTTAAATTATAAAAATATTAACTTAAATTTTTAAAATTTAGAAATTTAAATCTTAAGTTCACAACATTGAATAGATGTTATATAAAAAAAATTTGTAATTTATTAAAATCAAGTGAAAATATATGACTCAACTTATAAAATTTTGTCACACAAAGATCCCCCCCTCTTTATTGCAGAATTAAAAGAAGTCCTTGTAAAAAAACTATTAAAGCTACCACTATTCATACTATACAAAGAAAAAATAGATCTCAAAAAACTATTATTTCCACCAGAAGTTACATTAAACTCAAGATGATTAGACCTATATTCATTATATTTATTAGTTTTATCAAAAAAACAGAAAATGCCATCAACACCCAATGTATTTATTTGATAATCTACAATTTTTCCTATCCCACTCGTGAAAACAGCGGAATACTTTTTAGGGGTTTGTTTATCCTCCTGAAGTGTAATATTATATGTTCCATTTGGTAAAGTTCTATTACTTACTAATGAAGCATTCAAAGTTATATTAACTTTATCACCAAATTTAGGATCAGAAGGTGTCATGTCAATCCACAAAACAGGAGTATCCCTCTTCCAATGCACATTATGAGTATTATGAGTATAAGAATACAAATATTCATCAAAAGATGTTGACGGCTTATAATGCTGTTCAAAAAACTCAACAAAAACTGCTTTCTCAGGCATATTGTTATCAGGATCTATTCCAACAGTATGATTAATAGTAGCATTACCATCTTTAAAAGGCACTTTATCGATATTCTTATTATTTATACTGATATCATAACGACCATCCAAAATAGGAGACTTTAATTTCGTAGGACCTGTTACACTCAAATCGATTGTAACATTATCCCCCACATATGCATCATCATCACTTGTCGAAACACGATTTATCGTCACACCATCCTTATGAACTTTACACTCACTATCCAGTATAGCAAAAGTGATTCCAAGTCCAATAGCCGCGGCTCCAACCAGACCAAGTCCAAAAACACACTTCCCAAGACCAGCGACCGTTAAACCAGTGCCTGCGACGATATCCGTAGGACCAAGAAGTGCCTGACTATTCACCCCAATATTACCAGTACTAAATACATGTAGCTTATATCCAAAATATGCTGTAGCAGCAACTGCTAAAGCTGATAACCCCCCCCGATACATAGCCTAAAATCTTAAAAGTCTGTTTATTCCCATCCACAGTAGCATATTCCACTGATGTGTCTAAAGTTTCATTTAAGATAGGAGTATCATTTAAACAAGTAGAAAACAGTATTCCATTTTCTTTAGTGAAATTCCTCATATCGGTAGATAATGAAACAGAAACATTCTTATTAGGGAAATATGCAGTGAAAGAATGATTATTCTTATCATAATTAGCAATATCCGCACTATTTGGCTCATAAAAACAAACCATAGACAAATTACTTAAATTAGAGAAAGTATTCCTCTTCTCAAAGCACCCATAAATCCCAACTACATTACTACCATTCGCAAAATAATACGGATCAAATTTAACATCATCACTAACATTAACATCATACCCATTAAAATAAAAAACATTAATAAATGGAGTGAACAAATTTGCTGTAAAATTAGTGGAAGATAAATTAACATGCTGAACCGTACTAAAAACAGCACTACTCTGATTAGCCCAATTACCAATAAAACTTGAATT
>JAISTD010000078.1 GCA_031272765.1 Candidatus Methanovirga australis
AAATAATAAAAAAAAATAAAAAAAATTTTCAATAAGGATATGAAAATAAAACATAGAAATTTCTTAAGAAATTCTTATAACCAATTAAATACATTATGTTTTCATAGTTTAAATATTTAATCACTTATTTTTAAACTTAATTAAATTTTTAGTTGATTTATGTTTTCTTCACTTTATTGTTTTTTATAATATATATTATATTATTTAATAATATAATAAGGTATACTATAATAAAATAAACATAGTATAATTAAATGTTGTATATATAATTAAAATAAATCTAATATCATATAATAAAATAATTATAAATAAATAGTGCACTATAACGAAAAGGTGAAAAAATATGGGAATAGAAAATTTATTTAGATTTAAAGAAGGAAAAACCACATTTGTTTTTGTCGGTGGAAAAGGTGGAGTTGGAAAAACTTCAATATCTGCAGCAACAGCTATATGGTTAGCTAAACATGATAGAAAAACTTTAATTGTTTCAACAGATCCTGCACACTCATTATCAGATTCATTTGAGACCTATATTGGACCAGACCCAAAATTAATAATGTCAAATCTTTATGCTGTTGAGATTGATCCAGAGGTAGCAATGGCAAGACAGCAAGAAGAATTAAAAAATAAAAAGTCTGTTGTTGATCCACAACAAGCAATGGGTTTGGATTTACTTGAAGATCAACTTGATTTAGCATCTTCAGCACCAGGAGCAGATGAAGCTGCAGCATTTGAAATATTTCTTCAAGTGATGACAACAAATGAATATGACATAGTAGTCTTTGATACTGCTCCTACTGGTCATACTTTAAGATTTTTATCTTTCCCAGATTTAATGGAGTCATGGGTTGGAAAGATGTTGAAAGTTAAATCTAAGTTATCAACTGTAAAAAGCACATTTAAAAGTTTGATTCCATTTTCAGATGATGATGATGACAATGAACAATTAGAACTTGAAGAAACGAAAAGAAAGATAGAAGAAGCACGAAAGGTTATGAGTGATCCAGAACAGACAACATTTAAAATGGTTGTAATACCTGAAGAAATGTCTATTTATGAATCAGAGAGAGGAATTGAATCATTGAAGAAATATAATATGAATGTTGATAGTGTGATAATAAATCAAGTAATGCCTGATATCGATGATTGTGATTTTTGTCAGTCAAGATATAAAATACAGCAAAAACATATAGGTTTAATAAATCAAAAGTTCCATGATCAAACCATACTTCAAATACCTTTGTTTAAAGAGGAAATTAAAGGAATGAACAAATTAGAAGAACTTGGACAAGTTTTATATGAAAATAAATCAGTTAATCAGGTAGAAAAAGATGCTATTCTTCTTTAATAGCTAAAATAGGAGCATGCAGCCAAGTAAAGAATAAATATTCGGGTCAATTTTGATTGGTTAAATCTATAAAAATATAATTGATTTTATTATTTTCAAAAAAGAAGTTTCGATGAACTTTGTTTTGAACAAAGTGAGAAACTTAGGAACCGAAGGTTCCATTTTTAAAAGGTTCTTATAAAGTATAAAATTTTACCTGTATACTAACTCTCATGGATCATTGGTAGATTATCCTTTCCTCCCCGAGCAACCCTCGAAACAGGCAGTCTATCTAATGCTGGGTTTCTTCTAATCATAGAATAGTTTAAACTTCACTCATAAAAGGACCATAGGCATCAGTCAAAAAATGATACAACATTAAATATTATATTTGATATACTATTTAATTATTTCTATAAAAGTTAGATATTGCAAATAATTATCAATCCACCAATACTTTGAACAAATGGATAATATAAAATTAGAGTTAATCTATCTTTTACTAAAAATTTATTAAGCATTTGGATAAAATGCCAAAGGAATTTGTTAATCTTGTTAAAAAAATAAAAATTAAAAAATATTGATATATCTTAAAATTTGAAATAGTTTATATTTAAATATTTATTAATTATTGAGTTCTAATTATTTAGTTCTCATAATTTTAAAGTTTCCTAATGCTTCAATGTATTCAAGTTCGGTTCCTTCTCCAAGCTTATCTTTTAATTCATCAGGAATAGGGAGTTCTAAAGTTTCATAACTTTCCAAATCCATTATTTGGACTTCTTTGCCCATTAAAGCTAAAACTTGTCCAGCTCTTTTATCAATGATCGGAATATCTACTTTTGTATCCACAGGTTTAGTGATACTTCTTTTTTGATTATCAAAAATCCCGACAGCTTCAAGTCTTGCTTTAGCTGCTCCATGTTTACCTGGAGATGATGTTGAAATACTCGTGATTTTAGATGCTTCGCCATCCAATATTATATACTTTCCTTCTTTTAAGGTTTTTACTTCTACAACTTTCTTTGACATATTTTTTCCTCAATTTTATTAATATATTTTATTGATATTATATTTTTAATAGCTAATAACTTAATAATCAACATTTAATAAAAAATTTGTTGATATAATTTAAATATTTATTTTTTATATCTAATTTTTTTAATTTTTTATTAAGATGTTTAATTTTAGATTAATTATAATTTTCAAAATTAACTATGTTTCTTAGTTAAAATTAAACTATTATACTATCAATTATTCATTTTTTTTAAAAATAAACTTCTTGTTATTATAATATTTAAACCTTACTACAATCTTCAAAGATAAACCTACTATAATCTTCAAAGAACTAAAATTTTAACTTATATTAAAATTATATCACTTATACATATATATTATAATAATATTATATGTAGTTTCGTTGTGTTATACTACCAACACATTTATATATCAGATATTATAATATTTAATATGTTGACATTAGGTGCTTGTATAAGTTTACAACATATATTAATTATTATATTTTATCTTAAAGGAGTTGAATTTAATGGACAATACTTCAAAAAAAAAAGAAAACATCCGAGAAGATGTATTAGAAAGAGTTAAATCAAATATGCTTCCAGAAAAGAAATATCTGGATTCTTCAGAGCTATTTAAAATATTAGGGGATTTCAACAGAATACGAATAATTGAAGCATTAAGTAAAGAAGAATTATATGTGAATGAGTTGGTCGATTTATTAGATATAGGTCAAAGCACAGTATCTCATCATTTAAGACATTTAAGAAGCAGTGGACTCGTTAAATTCAGAAAAAAGGATAAAAAGATTTTTTATTCAATTGCAAATGGAGAATTAGTTGAGTTATTAAGATTAAACTTGATTTTATTAGATCTAAAATAATCAATATTTTAGATTTAAAATAATCAGTAATTTATTATTAAATCAACTTTTTCTTCTGTAAAAATTAGAATATGTTTAAGAGAGGCTATTGCACAATTATTTTTGTTCAACCAATATATAAAATTAAATTGAATAATATTAAATATATGGATTATTAATTACTGAAAATCCTTTGGATTACTGAAAATCGAAGATTACTGAAAATCGAAGATTACTGAAAATCGAAGATTACTGAAAATCGAAGATTACTGAAAATCGAAGATTTTCATAATTACAAAAATTGCAAAGCAAATTTTTGGTAATTAAAAAATTTTTAATTTTATTAAAATATATTTTGTTCATTGAAAGCAGAAATGTGCAACAGGTACAATAATAAAAAATTTTGAATTAAAGAAAATCAAAAATTTTCTAAGTTAAAACAAGTTTGAATTAAAGAAAATCAAAGATTTTCTAAGTTAAAACAAGTTTTAACTAAAGATAATCGAAGATTTTCTAAGTTAAAACAAGTTTTAACTAAAGATAATCGAAGATTATCTAAGTTCAAAACGAAGAATTAATTCTTCTAAATTGAAAAATAAATTTTCAATAATAAAAAATTT
>JAISTD010000134.1 GCA_031272765.1 Candidatus Methanovirga australis
TCCACACTCTTCTTTTGATGATTTTGTTGAATCCTGACATAGACAATCAATTAAATCTTCATCATTAAAATTATCCTTACAAGAATATGAAAAAATTCCGCTGGATTTAGAATTTCCTAATGATGGACAATAATCATCTTTTTGACATTCCCAATTACCAGAATAATGACGACATTCATAATCACTTGGAGTAATTGTTAATCCATGTTTCTTACTCATATTTTTAAAAGCTACTCCTAAAATAAATATCCACATACCCTGTTTATTTTTAAAAATAAAAAAATAAATTAAAATCTTTGTTTTTAGACTGAGGAACTAATTGTTCTTTGTAATTTTGGTGGATAAGAAATTTCTTGTGATTTTGGAGGTTTAGGAACTGGTTGAGAATCACAATGTAAATGAGCATCTTCTTCTTCATCACTGGATTCATAAATCTTTTTCGTTTTTACTCTTTTGTGTTTTTTAGTTTCGGCGATATTGTGCAGATATTTATTAAGGGATTTATGTAATTTTTTATCGCTTTCCTGATTTTGTTTCTCTGCTTTTGCGTTATAAAAGTCTTTGTCATCCTGTTTTAATTCATTCCATTCCCGAGCTATTTCAAGAGTAAGTTCTTTAAAACTATGATTAGGAAATTGAGCTCTAAGTTGTGGTCTAACTTGACTTGCAAATATCTTGAAACCTGAAACAACCATCCTTTTTTAAAATGAACTTAAATTTTTCTAAAAACAATTAACGAAAAATTTTTTAAAAAGTGAGATTAATTAAAATCTTTTTTTAAAATAAAAAATATATGACTGAAATAACGGAAAGATTAGATAGAATAGAAGTTCTCTTAAAAGATCTACTTAATAAAATATCTTCAATGAGACCACTAATAGGAGTAGATCCTGCAACCATTCCTCGACCCAAAGCTCCTTTACCACAAGTAATGAAAATAAATGGAAAAATTCAAAAATACGGGGCTAATGAAGAATTAATAACGAACTATTAAAAAATCACTTTTTTAATGTTTTTAATACTTATACTTCTAAAATGTATAGGTGATTATACAACAAATACCTATTGGATAATTAAATTTAAAACAAGGATTAACAACACATCTAAATTTGAATATGAATTAAAACCTGCTGAAAAAGCTTATGAACGGGTAATTAAATTAGAACTAAAAATAAAGGAATTAAAAAGTAATATATTAGACCTTGCTACATACATATTAGATAATGACCCTAATATGAAACCAAGAGTCCTAAAAATTTTAGAAGACCTATGAATAAAAAACTTAATTTTATTTTTAAAACAAAAAAACAATGTCATATAAACCACTTCCTGATCCTAAAACATTTGGTTCTCTTCCTGAACATATTAGACAAAAAGAAAAATTAGATACACATGACCGAATTAAACCTGATGATTTCGATCTCCGTATTCATGATAATCAAGAAATCCTTATTCATATCTATAATGAAATTGAACGTCTTCATGACCGTATAACTGACCTGTATCATCATTTTGATTCTAAAAATAATGAAATAGAACGTCTTCAAGATCATAAAAATATTATTAAAAACAATCAATATCCAAAAGTCCCTCCTCCTAAACAATATTCATATATACCTCAGTATAAAAATTATTAATTAAAATAGGATTTTAAATAATCTCACTTTTTAACAAAAATTTTTCATGAAACAATTACCATAAATGAAAAGAGGAAGACCTACAACCCATGTCAAAGCTCGATGGATCAGTTTTAGAACAGGGTATAAAGAACTTTTTTATGAATTAGATGAAAATGGGAATCTCATTTTAGATTCTAATAAAAAACCGGTAATTCATCATGAACGTTTAATTCCAAGTCAAATCCACCAGACTATATCCTTAGTTATTGATAATCCTTTTGGAAATACAACTATTAAAGAAACACCGATGAAAAATTTCCCAATACCAAAAATAAAAGAAAAAGATAAAGAACTTCAAATGACATCATTATTTTTTATACTCCCTTTTCTTTAACTAAATGAATAAAAACTTTCTTTATAAATCACTTTATAATAAAACTCAATATTTTCTTCATGAAGCATCTTTAAATGGAGATGGATTTTGTCATCAAACTAATCCTCTATGCCATTATTTAGAATTATTGATTAAGAGAGAAACAGATCCTATAAATCTCATAGAACTAAAATCTATTTATAATAATTTTTACGAATATAAAGGTCTAATTAAACTTTTAGAAAACACTACAAGACTAAATGATTTATGTGAAAGAGTTATACATCCTCCGTCTCCTTCTTTACCGTATTTTGATTGGATGGATGAATAGGGTATATAATATCTTCTTCAATACAAGTTTCATAATAGTTCCTACCATACTTCTTAATCGGGGTATTAGGTATTAAAGGTCTATTAGCCATCTCGAATACACTCGGTCTTAATAAATGAAATTTACCCCCTGTTGTCATTCTTGCTGTTTTTTTAACCATTTCTACTTTCGGTGCTCTATATTTTTCTTTAATATATTCCGGCAATTCTATCCATATAGCGACATCTGTCCCAACTTTTTTTTCTAAATCACTTCCTCTAACTAAGTTCCAATATTCATTATAAATACAGGGTTCCCTAACTTTAATCATATTTACTTTCATATTACAAAATAATCTTACATTATCAATGATAGCCATTTTGATGTAATAATTGTTTTAAAAATACATTTTCATCATTTAACTCATTAACTAAATTTTGAAGTTCAGTTGTATCTTTAAAATACCTATCTCTCTCTATTTTCATATTCCTTAATTGTTCTTTTAAATCTAAAATTTCACGATATCTTCTTGCTAATTCTTGTGATTTCAAACCACATTTTTCGCACATCTTTTTAAAAATAAAAAATTTAATTTTAAAAAATATTTTCACTTAATTCTGTTGTAGGATATTTTTCAAACATTTGAAATTTATCTAATAATTTTTCTCCAATAGCTATAAGTTCATATAACTTATCTTTTAAAGTAATTTCATCCCTTAACGCTCGATGTTCATAATATTTGCCATAGGTATCAACCAAATTTTTAATAGTAAAGAAATTGGTTAATAAACTTCTTTTTACTCTCTTCATTTGACTTTCTTTTTCAATCTCAGTTAAACCAAAAGTTATTAATAAAAAACAATACTGCTTCATCCACCTTTTATATTTCCAAAAATCAAAACGTTCATCATCAGGATTATATGCATCTTCATCATTATATATTCTATAATTCGACCACCATTCTAACATATTCAACGGATAATATTCTGGTTCAACTTTTTTAAACCAATTCATTATTTATTTTTAAAAAATTATTTTTTTAATGACTTGGAGGCATTGAAAATTCTGTTGTGGGATAGTTTTCAAACATTTGGTAATTGTCTAATAGTTTTTTTAATTTTTGAATCATATCTCTAAACTTCAATCTCACACTATACCCATCTGTTGGATCAGGTATTTCCATTTGATCACCATAAAACTCTTCAAGATTCATCATAGTAAATAAATTCGTTAATAAACATCTCTTTACTCTCTTTAATTGAATTAATTCCCGAATCTCCCATTGACCATATAATATTAGATTACTATATATGTTATTCATCTCATTAATCATCTGTAAAAAATCAAATGACTGAACTTCGGGGGTATATACATTCGTATCATTATAAATTCTATATGAAATTATATCATCTAATCTATCCATAGGGTAATAATCCGTTTGGTTTGGTTTGAAAAAATTTAACATTACTTTTAAAAAAATAAAAAAAAGTAAAAAAACTGAAATGAAAAATTAATGATTAAAATAAAATCTTGCTTCATACCCTATCGCTAAACTATTTAATCTCGCGAAACTTTCTATTAAAAAAGGTTTATTTTGATCATTAGGATATTTAAAGAAACTTATCCCAGTATGATCACGAAATTGAAGAACAGCCTCCCTAATTTGCTCACGATTACCTATATCAGGATCTATTTCTAATAACTTATTACAGATATTTAAAATTTCATCTTTATTCACTTTATCATACTCTCTTTGATACAATTGCATTATAGCTGTTTTCGTTAGATATTTTAAATGCTCATAAATCTTGATCATGGATTTTATAAAAAATAAAAAAATTATTATTTAAAATCTTATTTTAATTTAATTCTCCCGTTTTTAAATTAAACTAAGTAATGTTTTAAAATCTTCAACTAATTGATTCATTGAACATAGACTAACACGATCTAATTTTTCTCCATATTTAATAAGAATTAATTTTAATACGAATCCATTTTCTTTCAAATATTCTCTAAAATAATTTTGAACTTCTTCACTATTTAAATTAATATAGGTTGTTATACTTGTATAAAATATTGAAAAATTTATGTGTAATGTATTGATAATATGGGCTGAATCTAAAATACCATCCCTTCTAAATAACTCATTATCATTATATAATCTATATCCAAGACTCTCCTCTATTTGTTCCATCTCTTTTTTATTATTTTAAAAAATTAATTAAATCAGTATGTTCTTTAATACATTTTCTCCAGTTTTTTATAGAATCAAGATCCATCGCATAAGCAAATATAAATGTAAAACAGTCAAAAGTATTCTCTTTCATGTATTTAAATAATCTTTCATCATAAAGTATTTCTTTAATATCATCAAAAATATTATCAATATGATGGTATAATTTCCCATAAATTTGATTCCATTTTAAATGCCATCTTGCTACCCTCCAAGAATCAAATTCAGTTGTTAATCTTTTGTTTAAAAAATTATAGGTCATTTACTTAACAAAAAACTAATAATCTTTTATAAAAGTCAATTGTATTTTTTAATAAATTTTCAGTTTCCTCTGGTTCTAAAAAGTCTCTAAACCGAATTAATAAAGCTTCTAATACGAGTCCGTTCTCCATTAAATATCGCTTAATATATTCTTTATGAGTCGTGAATTTATCAATAGTGTGGCATATAGTTTCTAATTGACCATCTAAAATAGTCCATAACTCAGTCCAATCTATTTCACAATTTTCTATTGCATTAGGATCAATATTCTCACTCAATCTCCAATTAATTACATTAAGAAAATCTAAGTCATCGGGATCCATATTTTTTAATTTTAAAAAAATTTATTATTTAAAATATGATTTTAATTAATCTCACTTTTTGATTTTATAAGATGAACGATAAAGAAAATTTTTAAGAAACAATTAAATATTATTTCAAATGCAAAACTCTTATTGGAAATACAGATTCTACCGTGATCCTGAAACACAAGAAGGTGATTATGAATATAATGTTCATCCTGAAAACCAATACGAACGTTTCAAAACAGATGTTCAAAGATTTGTTGATGAAATTGACATAATTCATGCTTATCTATTAATTTATCGTGATCATCCTAAAATGTTTAATAAAATCAACACATATAGAATGATGAACGGAGGATTCATTCTTGCTAATTTTAGTAAAAGAAAACCAGAGGACGAAGAATTATTTCAACTCTTCAAACATAAACATTTTGAAGTAATTTCATGGGTAATGAATAATCCTGTTATACGCCGAATAAAACCGAAGAAAAAACCACGAAGATTACATTAAACCATTTTATTTAAAAATTCTAATAATCTTTTAAAATCTTCTACCATATTTTCAAAATTTCGCAGGATATGGTCTGGCTCAATATATTCTTTTTTATATCTCAAAATAACTTCTAATACAAACCCATTTTCTTTTAAATACTGTTTAAGAACTTCCTTATATACATCACTACTAAAAAGTTTAATTTCATTAATAAAAGTTTTATAATGAACATCTAAAATAGACCATATTTGCCACCAAATTAAATTATTTGTTATAAAATCCTCATTACTAATATTATCACTGACTCTAAAAGCCATCATTTGACTCAATTCTACACCAGCTTCTACAATAAAAGATTGTCTATCTCTTTGAAACATATTTTTAAAAAAAATAAAAATTAAGGTTTATAATACTTATCTATGATACTTTTATCATAAGTTTGGAAAACATCTTCTTCAAATAATTTTAAATGATGACCCAGTATAGAAAGCACCCCCGCTATCTTTTCCAAATCATCAGGATTTA
>JAISTD010000129.1 GCA_031272765.1 Candidatus Methanovirga australis
CTTTCATTCTTTTATTATTGGGGTGTGGCTTGTAATGGTTTCACTGTATTTGTTTAATAAATGAGTGTTTATAAGAATTCATCTTCCATCTGTGGACAAAATAGTGGTAAATTGTTTCCCATTTTATGGACTTCTGATGTATTTGTTTTTATGATTTCATACTGAAGATTTTATGGGTCATAATCTTCCAAGATGAGCTGCTAAAATATATTTTATTTTTTGGGATCAGAATACTTAAGTAGACCCATACTTTTCTTCTTCTCTCTTGCAGCCCATTTTTGGAATATGTTTTTTTTTTAACAAAAGTCCATAATATCGTCCAAGTTCTGCTTTACACATTTAAATACTTTCATTCAGCACTTTTATTAACTATTTTCACTATGTATTTTGCTGCATATACTATAACCGTCTACGAACAGTATCTAATTTTACATCTAGAACCTCAGCTGTTCATCTATATAATTTCATTTCCTTTAAGGAATCATTTTTAAAGCATGTGAACACAGTCCTTCTCATCGGTTCTTAAATCGTAGTGAAATAGTGTTTGAGTTTGAAGTAAAGCTTTTTTCACATGTTTTGCAGTGAAATTTATGTACTTTACCCATTTTTTTTGTCTTGTATGTTCCATTACCAATGATATTTCCATTATTAACCTTGCCATAGTCTTCACAATCTTCATTTTGGACAAGTAACATCTGTAAAATTTAGGTTTAGGACCTCTTTTTCTCATAAATAATCACCAAAAACGAAATTTATTATATTTGTGTAATTATTTATGCATAAACTCACATATAAATATATCAGTAGATTAAAGGATCACCATCAAATAAGTATATAATGCTTGAAACTACAAGTTAATAATCGGTGGTATAAATGATGATTAAAAATGAATATATACGAAATATATAATAAATTTTTCGACAAGGAAAAGTCGTTAAAAACAATCATAATTATTTAGAAAGTTAAAGGAAGGTAGTAAAAGAATGATTAAGAAAATATTAATATTATTATTATTAAGTAGTATGTGTTTAAGCAGTGTTAATGCTAAGGTATGTACATATAATATTGATTTATATCGTGGTGAATACATTCAACAAGTTAATCACGACGGAACCCCATGTATTTATGATATTAATGATCATAAAGTGAAAAAATTAGAATATTGGGACTCTTTAGATTGGGATTGTATGATGCGAGATTCAAAAGTTCCTGATTATTTTAATAAAGAAGTAAGCAAACCTCATTCTTACTCTGCTACAACTACTAAATGGACCCTTATAGAACCATATGTTTCATTCAATTTCACTGTTAAAACTGATCGTTGGTATTGGTTAGACCCTAATTATTATGTTTTCACTTATAATAATATAAAAAGAAATTAAAAAAAAAACTAAAATAAAATTCATAATTAAAAATAAGAGGCAGTAAAAAATGTTTAAAAAAATATTATTAGGTTTAATTATTTGTGGATTATTAATTAATTCCGTGAATGCTTATACTTTACATATAGATTACGACAATGATTGGGCAGTAAGTCAGCTATCCATATATGATAAAGCTAATCAGAAATCAATAGCTTATTATGAAAATTTACCTATAAATAAAGTTAATAAATTAGACTTTTATAATCTGACCACTGAACAAATTTATATAGGTAGCAGATCAGTACAATATATACCACCTTTTTTGGCTTGGGCAGAAAATGGAGATATAGATTGTAAAATTGAAGATATTAGTAGCAATGCATCATATTATTGTTCAGTTAAAACTCATTATTTAAGAAAACCAACATTTGATTTTAAATATATAGGAAGGGTGTAGATAAATGTTTAAGAATTTAATTAAAATATTAATGTTAGTAATAGTACTAACAAGTGTAAGTAATGTAAATGCTGGCAAAATAGACATAGACGGTTATGGTGGTTTGGTTCATAATTTTGTGATAACAGATATGACCACTGGTACAACTATCTGGGATCGTGATGTTGCAGCTGGAGATGGACACAGTAAAAATTATGATCTTAATAATTTAAAGTATCATCAAATTATGATTAAAGCTGGTACATGTAATTTATTCTCTTGGTATTGGAATACTTTGTTGATTAATATGTATGATGGTAGTGATATAAATTTGTATATTGAAAAGAATGATGGATTGACTTATACAATTGGTAATACAACTGGTAATTTTAAAGGTAGTAAAACTATTTAAGTATGGAGTTTAAATGTATGAGAAAAAATATTGCGTGTTTTTTTGTGATTTCTTTATTAGTTTGTAGCATGTTACCAACTTATAATGCTGCAAATGAAAAAGAAAACATAATCAAAGACAGTGTAACAAAAGCATTCACTGAACCATTAAATAACACTGACCATATAACAGCGAAACTATTAAGTCTTAATAAAAACAGTAATGTATTGATGTTTTCGCAGTTAGTTGATGAGATAGGTGATGAGCAAAAATTAATCAATAACAGTGAGATTGATTTATATAGTTTGTATAATAGTTATCTTGGAAAAGACGATACTAAGTATCGGTTTCTTGATGAGGATATGACTGCTGCGGTGGCTTATCAACGTATTCCTGTTGTTAAATCTGTGATTGATACATTGGATAAATCCTTATGTGATTTTAGTTGTTTAAGTGGTAAAGATGCTGTGGATTATGTTTATTATAAGTATCCACCAGTAGAAGCAATTGAAGCAATAACAAAAACTTGTAGTAATGATGAACTGGAATATATTTTTGAGAATGTTAAATATAATGATAGTGTGATTAGCACACATCCAAGTAGTGGTAATGTTAATGAAGAGGATTGGAGTAATTATGCAGAGAGGTTAAATGAGTCCTTGCAAATATTTGCTCGTGATGTTCAAAATACACATATATTGTATACAATGAATCAAGCTGGTAAAAATAATGATAGTAGTATTAGTTTACCGAGTTTATATGATCAATTGGTTCAAATGCAAAAAGATTATAAAAGATTGGATGATATGCATTATCAGTTATCGTTGGCTACAATGCTTGAGTTTTCAACTGGTATAAATTTAGTTGTGACTGGTGCGATGATTGCAGGCACTGGAGCTTATCAACAATACAGAGCAAATAACTTAAAACCTGCTGAGGACTTATCAGATGTAATTGCGAAAATTGATGGGGGTTCTAAGAAGGGTGCTGGAGGAGCTGCGGAAGATGTAGCTGCTGAGAGAGCAGAAGGTGTAGTTGCTGAAGAACCTGCTGAGCCTGAAGAACCTATTATGAGGGAAGATGATTGGGAAAATGCCAATTCTGAGCCAGTAGGATATGTAGTAGGATATGCTGATAATAAGGAATTCCTTATGGAAAAAGCTCAAGAATTTATTCAGCCTATGGGTAAGATACGTAATGTTAGAGGAAGATTATTAGCAACGGAAAGAACTATACAAATAGGTGATGATGTGGAAGTAACAGATATACATGTATCCTTTAAAGATCATGAAATTTGCGGCTATACTTTTGCTGTAACAGATGGGGATTCGCAATTAATTGCGGCGAGATTCCCAGTAAAGGATTTGTTTTTTAATATAGGAACTAATTGTTTTGAAATTCATAAATCTGGTTATTGGTGGAGTTATAACCCCATAACTAATATTTTAACAAGAATTGAACCGTATAGGGCGATGCCTTTTGCTGTTCCGTTGTATAATGAGACAATGTATGAAGATGTTCAAGGTATGAATTTAGAATTCACACCAATTGACATGGATACTCAAATTGGGGTTGGTGTTGGAGAAGTAGCTGGTGGTTTAGCACTCGGTATTGGTAGTGGTATGTTAGCTAAGTATGTTCCTGGGATTAATCTTGTATTGGTGGGTATTGGTTTATTGTTGATGGTGATTGGGGGTGTTTTGATAGGTGTGAGTTATGTTACTGAGGATGCATGTAATAGTGTGGCTGGTTCAATGAATACGATGAGTGGCTGTTTTGCACAGTTGAAGAAAGATTATTTGACTAATGTTTATCAACCACCATATTTTGGTTAATATTCATATAAATATATAATATATTTAGAAATAAATATCATATTTGGGGGATTTGTGATTTTATGAATATTAGCAATTTGTATTAGTAATGTAGGTGCAGAAACTTTAATTTTTGGAGTTCCACAATCTGGAGCTTTTAGATACCATGGAGAAGATACATGTGAATTTAATGCAACAAAACATGATTTCAAGGTCTAAATTTATTAGGTTTCAAATTACTAAAAATTACCAAAAATCTTTGATTTTTGTAATTATGAAAATCTTCGATTTTCAGTAATTAAAAATATGATTCAATTTCTTAAATCTCATTTTAATTATTTGATCCATACTTATTTTCGTTTACTATTCAAATTGGCTGCGATAAAGTTTAAGGTAATCTTTTCTCATAGCAATTAACTCATCGTGATTACCTTCTTCGATGATTTTCCCTTTATCCATCACGATAATCTTATCAGCATCTTTAATTGTGCTTAGACGATGGGCAATCACTAAACTCGTACGATTTTTTTGCAGATTTTTCATTGCTTTTCGAATTAAAATCTCTGTTAGAGTGTCTATTGATGAAGTGGCTTCATCTAATATTAATATGCTTGGATTTGCTAAAAGTGCTCTTGCTATAGTTAATAATTGCTTTTCTCCAGCAGATAATAATTCTTCATCATTACTTATTATTGTCTGATAACCATCTGCTAAGATGGATACGAAATTATCAACATAAGTCGCCTTAGTAACCTCAAAAAACTCTTCATCAGATATTTTCCTGTTTTTTGAAATCCCATATTTAATATTTTCTTCAATTGTGCCTTTAAATAACCAAGGATCTTGTAACACCATACCAAACTTGCGACGTAAACTTTTTTTAGTTATTTGACGAATATCTTTATTATCTAACTTTATAGAACCATTATCAATTTCATAAAAATGCATTATCAGATTAACCAAAGTTGTTTTACCAGCACCAGTGCTTCCAACAATTGCTAAAGTTTTTTTCTCATCAGCAATTAAATTTAGATTATCTATTAATTTAACATCTTCAATATAACTGAAATCAACATTTTTAAATTCAATTAAGCCATTCACTTCTTTAATTTTTGTTAAGTTCTCATCAAAAATTTCCTCTTCACTATCCAGTATATTGAATACATGTTCAGATGAGGCTATTCCTGATTGTATTATACTTATTGTTTCTGTTAACTGTGCAAATGGTTGTGTGAATTGATTTGAATATTGAATAAATGCTTGGACACTACCAAGACTTAAATTTCCAGTTATGATTTGTAAAGCTCCAAAGTAAGCCACAACAACATAAATTAAATTATTAATAAGTGTTGTACTATAATAACTAATTAATGAAACAAATCCAGCGATAAAACTTGATTTAAATAATTTATCATTGTTTTCATTGAATTCATTGAGAAAGACTCCGTTTTGGTCATAATTTTTGATTATTGAATGACCATTGAAACTTTCTTCAACATTAGAATTAATCTTAGCAATCATTTTCCACTGATTTTTAAAATGAGGTTGAGAAAATCTTACAACCAACAATATAATTATAAAAGATATTGGAACAATGGTTAATGTGAGCAATGATAAAAACCAGGATACATAGAACATTAAGGGTATAATAGCTATGAATCTTAATATTAAAGGCAATGAATTATTTAGCACTTGATTAAGTGTTTGATGAATGTTATCAATGTCATTGGTAATATGGCTCATTATATCACCTGTTTTGTTCTGATTATAATATTTAAAAGGTAACTTCCAAATCTTTTCTTCAACATCCAATCTTAAATTATAGGAAACTTTTGAGACAATCTTGGTTGAAATTATTCCACTTATGATATTGAAAATATAATTTCCAAAGTACATAAAAAACAATATTACTATACAGTTTAACAATAAATCAAATCTTATATGGCCAGATTTAAATCCATCATATAGAATATTAATCCCATCACCTAAAACAATTGGACTGAATGATTGAAGAATTATTGAGAATATTAATAAGAATAAAACTAATGTAAGATTCAGTTTATCCTTTAATAATAATCTAAGAAGACGAATAAACATTAGCTATTTCCCCCATAATTCTCTTTATAATATGTTTGAGACAAAACAATGGATTTATAGTTTTCACAATTTTTTATTAAATCATCATGTTTTCCTTGGGAGATTATCTTACCATTATCCATTACTAATATATTATCTGCATTACGAATAGTGGAAATTCTTTGACTAACAATGATGACAGTTGAATTTTTTATACTTGTATTTAAGGCTTTACGAAGCTTTAAATCTGTACCATAATCAAGAGCTGAAAATGAATCATCAAAAATTATTACTTTTGGCTTTGGGAGAATTGCTCGTGCAATAGTTAAACGCTGCTGCTGACCACCGCTTAAATTGATGCCTCTTTGAGAAATTTCAGACTCCAAACCTTTCTCTAATCTTTTTACAAAATCAGCAATCTGAGCTACTTCTAATGCTTCCCATAATTCATCATCAGTAGCATCATTTTTACTGAGTCTTAAATTTTCTGCAATGGTGCCACTGAAGAGAAATGATTTCTGTGGAATAAAACTGATATGGCTATTTAACTCATCAATATCAAGTTCTCTCACATCAACACCATCAAAGGATACAATGCCATTTGTGGGATCATAAAAACGAGGAATTAATTGTAATAAAGTTGATTTTCCTGAGGCAGTGTTTCCAATGATTCCAGTAGTCTTTGAGGGTTTAGCAATGAAATTAATATTTTTCAAAACATATTCAACTGAATTATTTTGGTTGTATTGATTGTTAGATAATTGATTGTTAGTTGATGAGTTCTTAGTTGCTTGGTTGTTATTTGAGTAGTTGTTAGATAACTGGTTCTTAGTCGAGTAAGAAAAATCTACATTTTTAAACTCAACGAACCCTTTAGGACTTTTAATATGTGTAGGTTTAGATGGGGATGAAATAGAAGTTTTTGAGCTTAATACTTCTAAAATACGTTTTGCAGAAACCTCAGCTTGAGGTGCAAATCCTAAAATCATGGAAAACATTAGCATACCCATACTTATATACAATAAATAAGTGATGAAAGCTGTTATCTCCCCAACTTCTAATTCTCCTACATTAATAAGTGTGCCTCCATACCACAAAGTGACTAAAATCAAAAAATTAGGCAAGACAAGAAAACTTGGGAGAAATATTGCCATTAACTTACCAATATTTATATTTAAATCATATAACTCTTCATTGACTTTTTTAAACCGTTTATATTCAGTTTTTTCTTTAACAAAAGCCTTAATTATCTGAATTCCAGTTATCTGATCTCTTAAAATCCCATTAATCTTATCGATTTGTTTTTGAAATAATTCAGATATTGGTTTTATTTTTTTTGCATAAATTATTGCCAATGGTATGAAAATAGAAAATACTAAACATAGTATCATAGACAAAGATAAATTGTTTTCTATCACCATAATTATACTGCCAATAATGATTACAGGAATACTCACAACCAAACTAAACAAAAAAGTTAAAACTATTGTGATATGCTGAACATCATTAGTCACTCTTGTAATTAAAGTTGCCACACCAAACTTGTTAATATCTGCAGATGAAAAACTTCGTATTTTATAATATAAATCTTTACGAATATCGCGAGCAATCGATAAGGCAACATTTGTACTAAGATAACTGTTTAATATTGAAAATGAAACCTGTAGAAACACTAAAATTATCATGAAAAATCCTTGATTTTGGATATAAAGTATATTACCATTTATAATACCATTATCTATGATTTTTGCATTTATATTAGGTAAGTACAGTGTGAAAAATGTTTGTATGATTTGGAATATGAGAGAAATCATTATTAGGAAGATATAAGGTCTGAAATACTTTTTAAAAAGATTCAACATATTTTACTCCGATTTTACAATTTCCGTATTTTAGAAGTTTTTTTTTAAGAGTCTGTCTAATGGTAGTGTCTAAATTTTTATTGGTGAAATTTTGTTTGTTTTTGTGATTTTTATAATTTTGGGTGTTGATCTTTCTATATACTGAAGTTTTATATACTACTTGTTCCATAAATTATAATAGTGTCAAGACAACTTAATTTTAGGTATTTTCAAATATAGTATTTTGATAATTTTTTGTCTGCTTTCTTTTTAGTGAAATTCCAATTAATTTTACTATTTTTTTCATTCCTATCACT
>JAISTD010000130.1 GCA_031272765.1 Candidatus Methanovirga australis
ACTACAAATAATAAATTAGAAAATTACTTTGGTGTGACTTTGCCTCGTCATTTAAAGAAGTTATATAAGACTATTGAAAGTATTGAAATTTATTTAGACCTCCAAAGAGTTAAATGGGATCAAAATCACGGAAAAAATATCACACCCACCGAATTTTTTACATAGTCATATTTTAAATATTTTTATCTTTTTATAAAAAGATTAATTTATCATTAAAAATAAACCATTAATATAATAATTAGATTTATTTAATGTATATTAGATTTAACTTTATAATAATTAAAAATTTTATGATAATAATTAATCATGTATGATAGTATTCAATTTATTTAAGTTGTAATTATTTAGTGATTTTATGAATGATTTAGAGAAAATTGTATATGAGTATGGACTTTTAAATGCTAAAAAACACAATGGTAAAGCTAATCATGGTGCGGTTATAGGTTCTATTATGAGTACTCATAGTGAACTTAGGTCTAAAGCTAAAGAAATAGGTCAAATTGCCAATTCTATTGTTAAAAATATTAATGAAATGACTGTTGAGGATCAGGAAATAGAAATATCTAATTTAGGCATTACAATAGCTAAAAAAAAGAAAAAAATGGATGAAGGGCTGCCTGATTTAGATGGTGTTGCTGGAAATGTGGTTATGAGGTTTGCACCGAATCCAAGTGGTCCTTTACATATTGGTCATACAAGAGCAATAGTACCAAATGATGAGTATGTTAAGAAATACAATGGAAAATTAATATTAAGAATAGAAGACACAGACCCAAAGAGAATATATAAACCTGCATATAAAATGATTGAAGAAGACCTTAGATGGTTGGAAGTTGATGTAGATATAGTAACTTACCAAAGTGATAGATTCCCTATTTACTATGAATATGCTGAGAAACTTATAAAACTTTCTAAAGCCTATGTTTGTAAATGTGATGGTGGAGAATTTAAGAAATTAAAAGATGAATCTAAACCGTGTCCATGTAGAAACTTGTCTGTTGATGAAAATATGAAATTATGGGAAGAATTTCCAAATATGGAAGTAGGACAAGCTGTTTTAAGAGTGAAAACAGATTTAAATCATAAAAATCCAGCTATTCGTGATTTTGTGGCGATGCGTCTTGTGGATGAGTCTCATCCTCGCCTTGGGAATAAATATCGGGTTTATCCAATGATGAATTTCTCAGTAGCTATTGATGATCATTTAATGGGAATCACACATGTACTGAGGGGTAAAGATCATTTAGCAAACAGTGAAAAACAGAAATATCTATACCAATATTTTGATTGGAATGTTCCTGAATTTATTCATTATGGAAGATTAAAAATGGAGGATATTCCATTAAGCACATCAAAGGCACTTCTTGGTATTGAGGATGGAACTTACACTGGTTGGGATGACCCAAGACTTGGAACACTTAAGGCATTGAAAAGAAGAGGAATTCAGTCTAAGACAATATATGATTTAATGACTGAAATTGGAGTTAAAATATCTGATTCAACACTTAGCTGGAAAAAAATATATGGTCTTAATAGAAAAATTCTGGAAAAAGTTGCAAATAGATATTTCTTTGTTTTAAATCCTGTTAAAATCCAAATATCTGGTAATGAATATTTTTCAGATGATAACCCCTTAAAAATTAAAAGACCTCTTCACCCAGACTTTTTAGAACGAGGAGTTCGTGAACTTAGTTTTAATGGTGAAGCATATATTTCAAAGGAAGACTTTAGTAATGGTCTTATAAGATTGATGGATGGTGTTAATATAACTATTTTTAATGGGCAAACAAAGTTCCATAGTGTTTCATTTGAACAAGCAAGGGAAGAAAAAGCTAAAATCATTCAATGGGTTCCAATAAATGAAAATATGGGTGTTGAAGTCGTAATGGATGATAATTCTGTAGTTAAAGGATTATGCGAATCTTCAGTAGGATGTCTTAATGTTGGAGATATTGTTCAGTTTGAAAGGTTTGGTTTTGCAAGACTTGATAGAAAAGAAGAAGATAAATTAATTTTTTATTTTGCTCATAAATGATTTGAATAGGGTTATAAAAATAAACAACTAATAATTTGCATTAATCAATGGTTGGATTGTAAGGGGCAAATAATGAAAATAATGACAAATGTTGATATTTTTGCAGTAACACATGAATTAAATGAATTTTTAGAGGGAGCAAGAGTTGATAAATCATTTCAACCAAGAAATGATATTGTTCTTATGAGATTTCATAAAACTGGTGTTGGAAGAATTGATGTGGTCTTCCAATCTGGTGTAAGAGCTCATAAAACTGATTATCCTCTTAATAATCCTATGATTCCTCCATCTTTTACAATGCTTCTTAGAAAGAAGTTAAAGGGAGCTCATGTTATAGCTATTAAGCAACATAACTTTGATCGTGTGATTAAGTTGGAGGTTCAAAAAGAACAGAAGTATACTCTTGTTATAGAACTTTTTTCAAAAGGGAATATAATTCTTTTAGATGAAGAAAATAATATTATAATGCCTCTTAAAAGAAAATTGTGGAGTGATAGAGATATAAGTTCTAAAAAAGAATATAAATATCCTTCTATAACTGGTATCAATCCAATTGATTTATCTTTAGAAAACTTAACTCAGCTATTTAAAGAGTCAGACAGTGACTTAATTAGAACCTTAGCAAGAAATGGCTTAGGGGGCACATATTCTGAGGAAATTGTTTTAAGAACAGGTTTAGATAAAGGTATCCAAGTTACAAAGTTAACTGATGAGGAAATAGCTATTGTCTATGAAAAAATAAAAAAATTATTCAACCCTCTTATAAAATTAGATTTTAAACCTAATATTATTTTAGAGAAAGAAAATGATAATGTAAGCATGTTTTCTGATGATTCCAATACTGAAAGTTTAATTGATAATCAAAAGGATGAAAATTCCTTGAAAAGATTAGATGTTTTACCATTAGAGTTAGATATTCATAAAAATCATGAAAAAGAGTATTTTAATAGCTTTAATGAAGCAGCAGATGAATTTTACTCTGAAAAAATCCAAAAAGAAATAAAATCATTTGAGGAGAATGTGTGGGATAAGAAAGTTAACAAGTTTTCAAATAGATTAAAAAAACAGGAAGAGTCTTTATCTGAGTTTGAGAAAACAACTGAACTTTCAAAGAAAAAAGGGGAAATTCTTTACTCTAATTATACTCAAATTGAAGATTTATTAAAGGTTATAAATGATGCAGAAAAGAAGTATTCTCGAAAAGAAATATCTAAGATATTAAAAAAAGCTAAAAAAGATGGAATGGTTGAGGCACAAATCTTTGAATCTATGGATACACTTGGAACACTTGTTTTAGATATTGAAGATGTGAAAATAGCTATTGATTATAGGAAATCTTTAGCTGAAAATGCTGAGGTCTACTATGAAAAAGGTAAAAAGGCAAAGAGAAAAATTAAGGGTGGACTTGTTGCTGTTGAGGATACTAAGAAACAGCTTAAAGATATGGAGACTAAGAGAGAAAGGGGTATTGAAAAGATTGAACTTCCAAAAAGACGGGTTAAAAAACCTTTATTATGGTTTGAAAAGTTAAGATGGTTTTTAAGCTCAGATAATCATTTGGTTATTGGTGGTAGAGATGCTAATACAAATGAAATTGTTGTAAAGAAATATTTAGAAAGCAATGATATTTATTTGCACGGTGATATGCATGGTGCACCTTCAACTGTGATAAAAGAAGAAGATGTTGAAATAAATGATGAGACTCTTAAAGAATCAGCTATTTTTGCAGCTTCATTTTCAAGTGCTTGGGGAAATGGTTATGGATCTGCAGATGTGTTTTGGGTTAATCCAGATCAGGTTTCAAAAACACCTGAACCTGGAGAATATTTGACGAAGGGTGCATTTATTATAAGAGGAAAAAGAAACTATCTTCGTGGATTAAATTTAAAAATAGCTATTGGAATCGTGGATTACAATGGTAAAAGAATAATGGCTGGACCTGTTGAATCATTGAAAGTGCATTCTGATAATTATGTTCTCTTAAGACCAGGGTATGTGAAAAAGGAAGCGATTGCAAAGAAAATTCTTCATAAGATAAATGAAGATGATTTATTAAGTTTAGATGATATTGTTAGGGTTTTACCTTCTGGTAAATGTGAAATAATTAAGGAATAATTCTTCAATAGATGCTTAAATCTTTTAATCTTTTTTTTACTATATTTGATTTAATTTAATATAGATTTATTAAATATTTGTTAGATTTTAAATTTTTAGAAAAGTAGTTTAATGATTTATTATATAATAATCTATAATTCATGAATAACATATAATAAGTTATTAAATATAATAAAATAATTTAATTATAAACTATTTTTACAATGAATTAATAAGTTATATATTTATAATAATTATTTGAATTTAGATAAGTTAAAATATATTTGATAATTTTAGATACTTAAAATATTTTTTAAATATTTTATATAACTTAATTATAATCTAAAATTTCTTATAGCATTATTTAATCTTATATAATTAATATGGTGGGAATATGGGAAATAATATATGTTCAAATGTTTGTACAAGTTCTGATTTAAATTCACAAGATTCAGATCCAGATAATGTCACTCGGATGATTATTTTAGGTCCTAAGGCAGAAGTCAGTGAAAGTGAAGTGGTTAATCATATCCATCTTTTAGGCTTGCCTGTGACCACTAAACTAACTTGTTATGGTGCAATGGTCAGTGGAAAAGAAAAAGATGTTTTGGAGGTTATTAAAGAAGTTAGGAAGATAGATCCATATAATCTATTTACAAGAGATAGAGGTTTCCCAATTGGGGATCCAAGAAGATGTAGGGGTCATAGAATGGGTCCGAGAGAAGGATTTCATCAAATGGAAAGTGAGTATAGATTATTAGAAGATGTTTCAGATGCTTTAAGGAACCCTAAAGAAGTTTCTCTTGAAGAAGAAAAACGAATGGATCTTGATGAACTTGAACAGATATTTAAAGAAAGTTAAACATTTGATATATATGATGATTTATTAATAGATAATGGTTTATTTAGACAGCTTAATTAAATTGTAACTAATTAATCATCAATCATTTAAAGTATAAAATAGTTATTTATTAGTTAAATTATTATATATTTTTTCAAAAATAATATCTTAAATTCATTAACTGTTAATAAAAAAAAGATTTCATTCAATTAATAAAAAATTTCCACTTAATAGGCTGTGCAATAATTCCAATTTCAATGAACAATGTTATATTATTTAGTTAAATAATTATAAAAAGTATATTTTTATTTTAAAATCTACTTAATTGTTCAACTTAATATATATGAT
>JAISTD010000021.1 GCA_031272765.1 Candidatus Methanovirga australis
ATGTGGATAAAACAAAAGACATCTTCAATATTGCAAAAAATGAAAAATCATATTTTTTATCACGCCCAAGAAGATTCGGGAAATCATTACTAATCAGCACACTCGAAAACCTATTTTTAGGAAACAAAGAACTATTTAAAGACTTATATATCCATGATAAATGGGATTGGAATGACACATATCCTGTTATCAGAATAGACTTAAGTGAAAGATCACACAAAACAGGAGAAGAGCTAAAAAGATCATTAAATATTTTCTTAACAGAAATGGCTGAAGAGAACAATATAAAACTAAATTATGAAAACCACAACGACAAATTCGGAGAACTAATCAAAAAACTGCACAAAAGCCAAAACAAAAAAGTTGTTGTTCTTATTGACGAATATGACAAGCCCATACTTGATAATATCTCCTATCCTGATGTTCGGGGTGTTATGAAAGAAATCCTACACGACTTCTACCAAATCCTAAAAAGTCAAGACGACAACCTAAGATTCCTATTCATAACAGGAGTCACAAGATTCGTCGGAACATCAATCTTTTCAGGACTAAACAGCCCTGATGACATAACATTAAATAATAAATTTCCAACTATATGTGGATACACTCAAAAAGAGTTAGAACACTATTTTAAACCTTATATGGATGTTCTTGCTAAGGAAGTTAATCTTGGTGTAAATGAACTTTTAACAGGCATTAAAGATTGGTACAATGGTTATAGCTGGAATGGTGAGAACTTTGTTTATAATCCTCAATCCATATTATCATTATTTAATAATATGTTTTTTAATAATTACTGGTTTAAAACTGGAACACCAACATTCCTCTTAAAAATACTAAAAACAAAAACAAACCTAAATAAGATACTCAATCAAGTAGAAGCTGGATTTGAAATATCCGACAGTTACGACCCAGAAAACATTCCAATCATTCCACTAATGTTCCAATCAGGATACCTAACAATAAGTAAAAAAGAAAGCATAGACTTAAAACCAAAATACACCTTAAACATCCCAAATAAAGAAGTAAAAGATTCATTAATAAAATACTTACTAAATATCTACATTGATTATCCATTAAATGATGTGGATAGTTTAAGAAACAGAATGAGAACAAACTTCCTTAATAAAGATAGTGAAAATTTAAATCTGAATCTTCGTGAAATGATTGCTAATGTTCCTTACCAACTACATGTAGACAAGGAAAAATATTATCACTCAATATTCCTCTTATGGTTAAACTTATTAGGATTTGAAATCTGTGGTGAAATAGCTACAGACAAAGGGCAGATGGATGCAACTCTAATTATTGACAAAGAAGCATTCATAATCGAAATCAAGTTTAGTAAAGATGCAAACAAAATCGATACCCTAATAGACGAAGCACTAAACCAAATTAAAAACAAAAAATACTATGAAAAATATCTAAAATACAACATAAACTTTTTAGGCATTGCTTTCGCTGAAAAAAAAGTTAAATGCAAATTTAAAAAAAATTAATAGTTTATACTATCAAGGAGTTTAATAAATGAGCTATTTTGAAATGATTGATGGTAAAGGATCGTATAATAAAAGAGTAATATTTGAAGATATTAATTTTAGAATTGGAAAAGGAGATATTTTCACTATTCTTGGACCGAATGGAATAGGAAAAACAACATTACTTAAGTCAATACTTGGAATCAAAAGTTTAGATGAAGGAAATGTTTTAGTTAATGGAAAAAACCTAAAAAATTTATCCTATAAAGAAATATCCAAAGTAATGGCTTATGTTCCGCAAGTTCATAGTTATACTTTCCCATTTAAAGTTATAGATGTTGTTTTAATGGGAAGATCTCCACACATTAACTTGGTTGACATACCAGAAGAAAAAGATATTAAAATAGCTGAAAAGTCATTAAAACAAATGGGAATCTATCATTTAAAAGACAAAGAATATAGCTATTTATCTGGAGGTGAGGTACAATTAGTATTTTTGGCAAGAGCATTAACCCAAGAAGCCAGTATACTTGTTTTAGATGAACCAACCTCACATTTAGATTTCGGGAACCAGATAAGATTTTTAAAAACAGTTGATAAATTATCAAAAGATAATTTATCCATTATAATGACATCCCATTATCCTGACCATTGCTTCATATCCTCAGATAAGGTAGCTATTATGCAAAATAAAAAATTCATAGACATTGGATCTCCTGATGATGTTGTAGTCCCTACAAATCTAAAAAAAGCCTATGATTTAAATATTAATGTTGTTAAATTAGATAATGGTCGTAAAATATGTGTTTGGGAGTAAATTTAAAAATATTAATTAGATTTTAAGAGTTTAGAAAAGTATATCCATTCAATCATCTGATTTGAAAATAGTTATTATAGGTTTGGAACTAAAGTTTGTAATTAATTATAATTTTCAAAAGACTTCTGTAATCATTTAATTAATTAAATTATTATAATTAATATACTTTTCAAAAATAAATATTTAAAAATGTAATTTTGAATTAATGAAATATAATATCTATTTTATCATAAATAAGATATTCTTAAATTAAATTATAAATTACAAAAAATGCTTTTAATCATATAAAAATGAATAATCTAAGTAAAGAACATTAATCTACAAGTTTTTTGGAAGGAATTTTTTCTCGGCAATTATGGTTGGTAGGATAGATCCTGCAACTAAAACACCAGTTAAAATTGAATAAGTTTGAGAATCCAACAACCCAGAGCCTAAACCAAATACAGTGACTATTAATCCAAAAGTTAAACTTGTACTCATCATCATTGTGAAATACATTTCATCAGACTGTAGATACTTCTTTGAAATGAAATAAACTCCTAAAAATTTTCCAATTAGCCTAATAACAAAAAATAGAACAAAAATAACTATTCCAGGAATGATTAAAGAGAAAGAAACCTTAGTTCCTGCAATAATGAAGAATATCGGTGTTAAAAATGTGAATGATACTGTTTTCAATCTTTTTTTGGATTCAAAAGCTATTGAATCATTCTTAAAGTGTTTTGATAACAATAAGCCTAAAACAAATGCTGGTAAAATAGCTTGACTTTTTCCTAAGTCTGCAAAAAAAATTAAAAGTAAAAGTAAGAGAAAAATATATTTCAATTCTATTTCTTCAAGCTTATCTTTTAATCTGATATGATCCAAGAACAAGTAAGAATATTTATATGCTAAAATACAGATTAATGTAGATACTATATAAAACAATAGAGTATAGATATTTGGAATAATGAATAATCCACTAAGACATAATGCTGTGAAAATATTCGTGACGAAAGTTGCTCCTGCTAAAACTTTGCCAAGATTAGTGTCTGAAAGATTTTTAGAAACCAAAGCTGAGTATACAATGGAAACTGATGTTTCAGAAAATGCTGTTCCAGCTAAAAGTGAAACAGATAAATTCCAACCAACAATGAAATATGAAAAAATAGACACCAATGCAAAAGGAACAAAAAATGATGAAAATCCTATTAGAAATATCTTTTTAAATTGGTCTTTCATGAAATCTGTGTCTATTTCTAAACCTGTTAAAAATGTAACCAATACCCCACCAAAAGTAGCGAGGAATAGCATCCAAGATTGTGGAGTTAAAAGCCCTAAATTCCCAATTATCATTCCAAAAATGACTTCAATTATTGCCACTGTAATTGATAATCTGATTGAAATTAGAGCAGATATTAAAATCAGCAAGCCCAATACCAATGAGTTATTATCTATCATAAAAACTCCCATAATAGCTATTTAAAGCCACCGTAAACAGCCACACCACATAACTTCCAAGTTACATCATTCCCAAAGAACAAGATCATCATGCTCTTCTTCTACTATTTCAAATCTTTAGCTGAGTCCATAACCTCACCTTCTACAAGAATTACATTAGACATAATAAAATCATTCATTGATTTTCAAAACAACTTTAGCAAGAGAATATCCTTTAACACAACCCTCAACATGCTTCTCTAAGATTTCTTCAATCGTGCATTTATCATTTTCTTTTAAACCATCGGCAAAACAGAATTTATGATATATACATTTGATATTACAGTCAAGAGTATTATAATTAAGTGTAGAACCTTTAAAAGATTTTTTAGCATCAATAAATGTGGTTATATCTGCTTTTTCAACTTCAACAACATTGACTTTTTCTTTATCATGAATTGGACAAAATTGATGATTGTCTCGAACATTCACTATTTTATATTTCCTTCCTTCATCTAAAGACTCTACACAAGAAGTCTTAAATTTACAATCTTCACATTCTTTAGCTGCTTTGTTAAAAAGGAAAACTAAATCTTTTTTTGCTAAATCCTCACCAATCAATGTTATCATAAAACCACCTTTAAATTACTCCAGTTCTAATAGCTAAATTTTTAGCAGCACTTCTTGAAAGTCCACCTTCTCCTAAAATAGTGTAACGATCTTTACGAATTTCATGGGCTATTGATAATGCATCTACAATATCCTCAGGATCAATATTCAAATCATAAGCTGTTGTAGGTGCATTAATATCTTTCAATGCATCTCTAATGAACTTCCAATCTCCTCCATGTAAATTCATCATCATAATAGTTCCAACACCACATTGATGTCCATGTAAAGCAGGTTTCTTTACAATTTTATCAAGAGCATGACTGAATTTATGTTCTGAACCACTTGCTGGTCTACTTGATCCAGCAATACTTATAGACATTCCACTACTAAACAAAGACCTTACAACCAATTTAGCACTTTCTTCCAGTTCTTTTTTCACTGCATCAGAGGATTCTATAATTAGTTTAGCTGTCATTATTGATAAAGCTGCTGCAGACTCACTATAAGATTCATTGCGTAATCTATTAGCTAATTGCCAATCTTTAATAGCTGTATAGTTTGAAATTACATCAGCACAGCCAGAAGATAAAAATTTAAAAGGTGCTTTTCTAATAATATCTGTATCAGCTATTACACTAATTGGAGCTTGAGCATACAATGATGAAGAATCCTGATTATTTTGTTTTATGGAAGCAAGAGGAGAAGCTATTCCATCATGAGCAGCTGAAGTTGGTATGGATATGAAATCCACATTTTTATTTTTAGATGCCATTTTAGAAACATCAATAACCTTTCCTCCACCAACTCCCAATACTAAGGACACATCATCTGATTTACTTTCAACATATTTTACTGATTTTTCTGTTGCATCATCTATTTTAACCAAAGAAACATTGTAATCTGAATCTTCAAGGTTTTCTTTAACTAAATCTCCAGCTATTTTTTGGGTTAGAGAACCTGTAACAATTAAAAGATTATCCTTTATCTTCAAATCCTTACATATCTTCCCAGTCTCATTTATCACACCAGAACCTATATACACAAGTCTGGGCATTTGAATTTTCTTAGAGTCCATATAAACAACTTTTGTTATTAAATAATAAAGATAAATTAAAAATATAATTAAACAATGCATGATAACATAATAATGATTAATAATAAGATTGCCTAAATAAATACGAATAAAATGATGATAATTTAATAATAGAATATAGTCAATAATAACATGAGATTAATATAAAATAGACACAATATGATAAAAGATTTTTGTAAATTTAAAAGTATCAATGACTATTTAAAAATAGATTCATTATTTATTTTCAAATGAAAAAAATAATTAAAGTTAGAAAAGTTTATTTCTCATTATAAAAATATAGAATTCATTAAATTTCAATTTCCTAAATAATTAATGTTTTTTTTATAAAAATAATTAATTAAAACAAATAATAGATAATTGAGATGAATATAACATCAAAAAGTCAGCCTGATTTGAAACGATTTTCTATGGAAATGATTTTCTATGAATATGATAATTTTAAAGTTAAATAAATAATCCTTCATGAATAATTTTTAATAACAAAATATAATACTTTTAAAATACAATAATTTAAATGTAAAAACTAAAATATAATAAAATATTTTTACATTTTTAGTTATTTATAACTTTCTACTATAAGTAATAATCTTACACTATATTTTATTAATTATTATATCTTAAAAATAAACAATTAAAAGAAAATGTGGAAAAAATGTTATAATGTGTTAGTATAATATTACTAAAAATTAAAATAATTATTAAAAATTAAAGTAATATGAAAAGATATTAAAGCCATTATGTTAATGTTTATCAATTATTAAATTTAATTATATCTTATAAATGCCCTTAAATTAAATTTAAATAATGTTATATCAAATAATTAAAATTACCAAAAATCAAAGATTTTTGTAATTATTAAAAATCAGAGATTTTTAGACTTATAAAATAAAAAATTTTATAAATATGAAAATTACCAAAAATTGCTTTGCAATTTTTGTAATTATGAAAATCTTCGATTTTCAGTAATCCAAAGGATTTTCAGTAA
>JAISTD010000034.1 GCA_031272765.1 Candidatus Methanovirga australis
AGACAATAATCAGCATTTTCTCTTTCTTTTATTTCATTTTTTTGTGCTTCTTCGTCCCAATCATCAACCACTGGATCAAAATAGGGTATTTTTAACTGTTTTTTTAGTTCATCTCTCCACCCAGAACCGTTGCAGGTTCCACCAAGAAATACTTTATTCATTTTCTTATTTTCCATAATTTAATCACTTACTCCTATATTTTAAAAATATTTTTTTTTATTTAAATAATTTATATTATGTTTTTATTATTTTTTTTTCGAGAGGAAAAAAATTCCTCTCAATATCCTAATCCAGGAATCGAACCCAGACAAAGACACCAGTTAGGATTTATGTTATTTAATCGTTTTTTTCTTCTCCATTTAGAAAATCCAAGTCTTCCAAAACCACAGACTCCTCATATCTATTTACAGACTCTAAATTAGGGAATTCTTCAGGAATAACAGTACGCTCGAGAACACGATGATTCTCATGACTAACACATTCGCAAGTAGTGAATACATCTTTGAAAAAATTAATTAATTGTTTATAAATTATATTTTTCATATTCATTTAAATTAATAAATAAATTAAAGCCATTGATTTATCATATAATTCATAGTTCATCTCTGGTACTTTTTTTTATTTACTTATAGTCATTTTTGGAAAAGTTTTTAAATCAAAGATTTTAAAATGTTAGAAAATATTGGTTCCAAACATTGTGAGGAACTTAGGAACCTGAGGTTCTGTTATTTTCTTAATTTTCAATGCTATTATTATCAATCATATTCTTATTTTTTAATTATAGTCCTTGACATAATTTTTTTAAGTAATGGACTTTTTAAATAATTATACAAACATGTTTTTTGGTGAGCTATTTTCTTTGTGGTAGTTACCCAAAGCATAGTTAATGTGTTCAATTGTTATTTCATCGGCTTCTTCTGAAATTGCTTTATGGAGTGAAGATTTAAGCACTTTCTCTTTTATATCTCTTCCTGAAAACCCTTTAGTTAAATTAGCTAACTGTTTGCTTGTTGGTTTAATAGCTATTGGTAAACTATCTATATATTTATTTAGAATAGCTATTCTTTCTTTTTCATCTGGGAGGGTGAATTCAAACTCATCTTCAAAACGGCTCCTAATTCCATAATCTAATTGTTCTGGGTTGTTAGTTGCTGCAATTGTAATAATTCCTTCATTATTATTTATTCCATCCATTTCAGTTAAAAGAGCATTTACAATTTCTGAAACATCTCCTCTTATTGATTGATATTTCCTATGAAGCCCAATAGCATCGATTTCATCAATAAATATAACTGAAGGAGAATTTTTCCCTGCTTTTTCAAATAGGTCATGTATCGATGCTGCACCATCACCTACATGATCACCGATTAAATTTGTTGCTTTGATTAAATACAATGAAACATCAAGCTCATTAGAAAGTGCCTTAGCTAACATTGTTTTCCCTGTACCTGAAACACCATAAAACAATATGTTTCGCGGAGCCCAATCTGCAAATTTTTCAGGATTTTTAAGATATTCCATAATAACTTTACATTTGGTTTTAGCTTTTTGTTGACCTATAACATCATCTAAACTTAGATCAGATTTAACTGATAAAATATCTTTATTCTCATCCTTATTTAAAAGAACTATAGAAGTATTCTCACCAATGATGGAATTATTAGGATATGCTGTTATAATCTTAAAAGCGAAATCTGGAAGTATTCTCTGATCAAAAAGATAAGATCCTTCAACAGCAAGAGAACCTATCCATTGTTCTTTAGCATATATTTCAAAAAGTTCTTTATTCTCAACTTCTAAGTTTGAGACATCCATCACAGGTAATTTAAATGGAAATCCAGCACCTTCAACAACAACAGCTTTTGCTTCTTTTTTTATCTTTACAGAAGCAACTGAAATATTGGGGCTATGAAATACCTGCTCTTTTGGTAATTTATTCAATCTCACTTATTCACAACTCCTCCAACAAACTTTTTATAATGAAAATCCAAAATTTTTCTAAGAATAAAATAAAAAAAAAATCAAGTTTGTCAAAGATTTTTACTATTAGTAAGTTTAACTTATTAATCTTATTGAAAATAATTGGTAATAATTAGCTTCAAATATGAATTAAAATGAAAATAGTTAATTTATTAAGTTATTTTAATATTAATTATTATATATACTAAAATTAAATATACACTTTAACTTATAAATATTTTACTTAGAATTTTTTATATAATAACTTTTTATATGCTTTCAGTAGTTTTTTTATTTTTTTTAAAAAAAATAAGATCTTGGGGGATTAAATCTGAAAAAAATATTAAACAAATTAATTAATGGTGAAATTAGCATTTATGAAGCTGAAAATCTTCTAAAAATCAATAATATTAAACAAATTGAAGAAATAGCTAATATTGATCTTTCTCGAAAGTATCGTGCTGGTTTTCCAGAGGCAATTTTAGCAAAAGGTAAAACTTATTCTGATTTATTATTGATTATTCAAGATTATCTTGAGAATGATAACAACAAAGATAAATTAATAGTCACAAAGTTAGAAAATGACATTTACAAGAGAATAATTGAAGATGTTTATACTATAGGAGATTTTAATTACTATTATAATGAAAAGGGAAAAGTTTTAGTTATTAAAAAAGAAGATGAAAAAGAGAAAGAAAATGAAGAAGAAAATTGCAGATATAAGATAGGTTTGATAAGTGCTGGCACTTCGGACATTCCAATAGCTGAAGAATCAAGGATCATTGCTCAGGAAGGTGGTTGTGATGTCATTAAATCTTATGATATTGGAATAGCTGGGATTCATAGACTTTTTCCTAAACTTAAAATAATGATTGAGGAGGATGTTAAAGTTTTAATTGTTTGTGCTGGAATGGAAGGTGCTTTAGCTTCTGTTGTGGCTGGATTAGTAGATATTCCAGTTATTGGCGTTCCAACTTCTGTTGGTTATGGATTAGCTTCAAATGGCGAAGCAGCTATTCATGCCATGCTTCAATCTTGTGCACCTGGTCTTTCAGTTGTAAATATTGATAATGGTTTTGGAGCAGCTATTTTTGCATTATCAATTATCAAATTAATCGATGATTAATTGGTTTAAAAATTAAAACTATAAATATTGCATTGAAAAAATATAAATGTTATGTTCATAAATTATTAGTTTTGTTGAATATAATTTATAAATTGAACATAGAAGATTATCAACAATTAAAATCAATTTTTTGGAGATATGATATGGAATTTAGTGCACTTGTAGAGTTAATTGGGTTTAGTGCTTCAATTTTTGCAATATTTTTAAATTTAGCAATGTTACTACAGATTAGAGATATGTGGAATAGTCAGACTCATGAAGGGATAAATCCTATCATGATTCTTTTCATGTTTTTTAATAGTTTCTTTTGGGCTTTGTATGGATTTTTCCAGCAAGATTGGTTCATGATAATACCCAATACTTTAGGAACAATTTTCACTCCCATAGTTTTGTTTTTAATTGTTTATTTTGCACATAAGAAGTATGTTAATAAAAAAATGTGTAAGGAATTGATTGAAAAAGAGATTGAGAAAAATTCAAAATAGATTTGAAATTATATTATGAGGTATGAGGATGATTATGGATTTAAACATGATACTTTTATATATGGAGGCTAATGGAGATTGTATTTCTTCAATTCTTTTACTTGTTTTTATCATTGTTGAATTTGTACAAGTTTTGAACTATAAAAAAGGAAAAAATAATATTGGGTATAGTTTTTATATTCCTTTAATATTTCTTATTCAGCTATCTTTTGCGATTTATGGTTTTGTGTATGATACACTCCTGTTTTTTATTAGTACATCTGGCTTAGTATTCTCACAGTTAATATTATTTGTAATATTTTATTATGGTTCAGATTAGTCTCAATATTACTAAAAAAGAATTTAAATCATTTATTGGAGGAATTACCTTTATGTCAATAGATTTGATAGCATATCTAAGTGGAGCATTTTTTGGTTCTTTTTTTTCTTTACTTTTAAGTATTTATACTCTATTTAGGTTATATTATGTACTTAAAACTGAAAAATTTGATAAGAACTTAAGCTTAATTAAATTATTACTAATATTTTTTATTAACTTATCTCTTATGATGTGTGGTTTATACACAGATGAGAGTAGTAATATAATCCTCTTTGGGGTTTTTTTTGACTATATAATTGTAATTATTAATGTTATTGCTATGTCAATTTCTTTGTTGTGTTTAATTTTAGGCACTATTAAATTGAAAATATGAGTTGATAATCATATCTAATTAGAATTCAATATCCATAAATTAGATTATTTAATCTTTAATAAATTCTTGAAAGAGGTTTTTGTCAATATGTTATTTTGTAATGTATGGGACCAATACAAATTTATTATAAAAACTTAGATTTTTATAAATATTTTTTCATGAAATTATTAAGATATTGAAATCATATTATAATACAAAGGAAAAATAATATGTTTGTTTTCAGATGGTTTGTACAAATTGGATCAGATTCAACTATATGATTTCTCCGATGATTTAAAATTCAATATCTAAGATTTCTCCTATGTGATTTATTATATGCTCTGCATTACTTTTTAGCTCATTAGTCATATATTCACCTTGTTCTAAGGTTAAAACACTCACATCCGATTCTTTCAATGCTAAAACATCGTTGGATCCATTACCAATCATCATTACTTTATAATTATCTTTTTTTAATTTTCTAACAATATCTTGCTTTTTTTTTGTATTTGCAGTGGTAAATATATTTTCATAGGGGATATTTATCATTTGTCCAATTTCATACAATGATTCAGCTCTATCACCTGAAGCTATAAATGATTGAATACCACGATTTTTCAATGTTTCTATTACAAACCGAACCTTAGGAAATATTTTTCCTCCAGCTGCAATTACATGAGTTATTTCATTTTTTGCTCCATCAAAGACAAATGCTGACCCACTACAGATTTCTATAGATTTATTTCTACTTTTCAAATCTTCTGCAACTTCTTGGAACTCTTTTAATAATGTTTCATCTTCTTTCAATCCTTCCATAATTTCTGTTTCTGTGATTTTTGAGATAGAATAGCTAATATCTATGTGGACATAGTATTTCTTTAGGAAGTGATAAAATCTCATATTTCCATCAGCATGCATTATACAGGTCTTAGTATCAATTTGCAATACAACAAGAGCTGATTCACTTAATTTATTTATGGTCTCTAATGTACTTTCTTTGTTTTCGATTCTGCCAACTTTAAGATTTTTCACTGATCGACATCTTTTAATTAATGTTCCAGCAACATCAAAAACAACAGCTTTTTTCATATATTTACACTTCCTTTCATTATTTTTATAATAAGATTTCACATTATATCTTCTTGACTTATTTTTTTACTATAATTATTAATATATTTAGTTATAAAATCTCTGATTTTGTAATTTAGAAAAACGAAGTTTTTCTCTATTTAAAACTTGTTTTAACTTAGAAAATTTTAATTTTCTTTAATTATAAAAGTTTTTTAAATAGTAAAAGCATTTCTTAAAACTAATTATTTATTAATATTCTAAAGAAATAATTTTTTATGACATTTTTTTAAAAGTTTCAATAATGGGTTTATTTTAACTTTTGCTTAATTAATTTTTTTTTTTGATATAATTGATTTTAAATTATTTAATAATGAATTAAATTATTTTCAAGTGATATTTTTAAAAACGAAGAATAAATTTTTCTAAGTTGAAAATAAATTTTAAACAATAGAAAACTATATAAAAAAATTCACTAATTAAATTATTAGTATCAAGAACTATAAAATTAATTTATATTTAATATTAAAACTGTTGTTTTAATTAAAGCTAAAAAATTCTTAAAATTGAATTTTAAAGATTTTAGAGAGATAAACATTGTTGTTATTATCCTCAATATCAGCAGTGTCATAATATCATTAAAATTCAATATCATACCAACAATTAAAAATAAAAAAATATAGTTTCCTATTTTTGAGTAGGTTAGGGAATATTATATTGTGTAAAAACCATGTTTAATTGTTGAATATTTATGGAGTAAAAATAATGCCTATGCAAATAAGGATTAAAGATGTTTTGAATAGTATAAAAAACTTAACTAATGAAATTAATGAAGATAAGGTTAATGAGCTCATTGAAATCATACTCAATTCAAATTCTATTTTTACAGTAGGAGATGATTTTTCACAACTTTTATCAACATTATTAACAGCTAAATTAGTGAAATTGGGAATTAATAGCTATACTATTGGTAGTGTGTCAGCACCAGCTGTTGAGAAGAATGATTGTATCATCTCTTTTTCTAATTCTGGTGAATCAAAGTATGTGGTAAACACTATCAAGATAGCAAATCAGAAAATAAAACCTAAGACCGTATCGATCACATCTAATCTAAATTCACCTCTAAGTAAAAATACAGATATGAGCATTCTTATTAAGAGTACAGTAAACAGGAATGAAGTATGTCCTGATTTAAATTTTTTTGTATTAGCTTCAGCAACTTTTTGCTATGTTTTAATAGATAAAATATATCAGAGAACAAATTATAATCAAACTGTAACTTTTGGATATAATTATCATATTTAATATTTTTTGGACAGTTTATAATTTAGTTTATATTTAATTGTATTAAATTTTAAAGATAATTAAAGTTTAGATATAATGACAGAAAGCTTCAAAACATTCGACAAATTTTTAAAAGTTTGTTTATAATTCAATTGTTTTTTCAAGATCTATATTACTTAACAAAACTTTTATAACATTTTGTTAAAAACTTTATTAAAAAATATTCTTAAAATTATTTAAATTTTAATTTAAAGATCATTATAGCCTTTTTAAAATTTAAAGAAAATCAAAGATTTTCTAAGTTAAAACAAGTTTTAACTAAAGAAAAGCTTCGCTTTTCTAAATTATAAAATCAGAGATTTTATAATTAAAGAAAATCAAAGATTATCTAAATTCAAAACGAAGAATTAATTCTTCTAAATTGAAAAATAAATTTTC
>JAISTD010000092.1 GCA_031272765.1 Candidatus Methanovirga australis
CATTGATGAATGATTTTAGTTGTTTCTCCATGCCTTCACTTGCCATGTACTGGGAAAACAGAAAGTCCTCTAATGGATCAAAATATCTTTCAGTGATAATAATACTCCTCCATAAAAAATTTTTTCTCAACAAATTTTTTTTTATTGAGTAACATTTTATCTTGTATTGTTTCATATAAAAGTATTACTTTTAAGAAAATTAATATTTTCAAGTAAGATTAATATTTTCAAATAAAAAAAAAAAAAAAGTTTTACTGAAATTTTACAGGTTATCAATTTTCCAATAATTAAATATGATATAAGTAAATCTTACTAAATTAAGTTGTCTTGACACTACATTTGTTGCTGAATAAGATTAATATGCATTGTTCATATTATATTATCACTTTTATACAATATAACATGTGAAGTCCCTAATACTCAAATTAAAACCACCAGGGATGGTGTGAATAATCGATACCTTAGATGTGAATAATCGGCACATTTATATAGTACTAACACATTAGGCTAATACAGGGAGTATCATATATTTAAAATACTTTTATCAAAATATTGCTATTTTTTGGTTATAGATTAATAGAAACTCTCTTTAAGGTTTAAATTTAATTTCAAACCATATATATTATTTATAAACTAAAAAATACACTAAATATATATGTGGAGTTGAAAAATTCCACAAATTATTTTATTATATAAATAAAAATATGAAAGCTGAACCAAACACCAAAAAACAGCCAATAAATCTGTTTGATAGAACAGTTGAGGTTGATATTTTTTTGGTCAAAGGTTTTCTTTAGGAGAATCTTTAATTCTCCACTTAAAATTGAATGGAGTGATAAAAATATGAATTTAAATAGTAAAATAATAGCTACAAGCTTAATAGTTTTAATGTTATTAAGCCTTGCTGGCTCTGCAAATGCAGGTCAAGTAGGTTTATGGATGAGTAGCAAAAATGATCCAGGAGACCACCAATCTGAAAATCATATAGGTTTTCAAAATTATCAAATAGGTTTTGAAAATGGTATGACTTATACTATACGTAATTCAGGAACCAATTGGCATACTAGAACAGCTGGTCATGGTGTGTACTTCGATTATCCTGATGGTAAAATAAATGGAACTAAGTTAGGTACTCCTAAGTGGATTAATATAACTTTCCATGTGTGGAGAGAGGATGGTAAGTATAAGCACGATAATTTCTTCCAGATGACTTTCCCAGTTGAAGGTAATTGGGTTTGTGGTGTTACACCTAAAAATTCCAAAGTTGGTATGTTCTTCACTGCTACAGATGTTAAAAGTGGCAGCGGTGATTTTGCAGATAGGATTAGATGTTATATGGATGGTAAAGAAGCTTGGATGGTAAATGGTGGGAAATGGCATTGGTCAGAATTAGACCAAATAACTTATCCTAATGGTCAAGTTTGGACCTAACATATAAAAATGGAGTGATAAAATATGAATAGTAAAATGATAGCTACAGGTTTAATAGCTTTAATGTTATTAAGTCTTGCTGGCTCTGTAAATGCAGCGGACGTTGGTTTATGGATGAGTAGAGAGAATAATGGTTTAAAGAATGGTGGTCTTAACCATGTTGGTTTTCAGAATTATGAAATAGGTTTTGAAGATGGTTCTACTTATGAAGTTGATGATGCTGGAACCAGATGGCATAGTATGACTGGTGGTCATGGTGTGTATTTCAGTTATCCAGATAGTGTATTTAATAGTGCACCTAAATGGATTAATATTACTTTCCATGTACAAAGAGAAAGAGGTATCTTTCCTTGGTTCCCGGCTTATAAAGTAGACAATTTCTTCCAGATGACTTTCCCAGTTGCGGATAATCATTGGATTTGTGGTGTTACATCTACAAATTCCAAAATTGGTATGAAGTTTTGGTATGATGGTAGCACTAAGGAGGCACAGAATTATGAGTCTGTACACTGCAACCTCGATGGTAGATATGCTTGGAAATTGTTTGGTGTTCGTTGGGATGATTATGCCGCAATAGATAAGGTAGAATTTCCAAATGGTCAAGATTGGACCAAAACATATAAATGTTAAATAATTTCTTTTTCTTTTTTTCTTTTTTTTTTAAAACACAAATAAATTAAACAATATTTTTTGAGAATATTAGTATTTTATATTGTTTAAAATAGCTATTTCATCTATTTTTCCGACATATTTTGTTTTTGTCATTTCTTTAGCTATTTTCTTAACAAAACCTGAAAGTTCTTTTTTATCTTTGCATAAATTTTCTTTTATGGATTTACCCATAATTTGTCCAATATCTGGTTTGGAAACTTCGTGAGCTATTTTATAAACATCCCATTTTCAGTTTTCACAAGGATAAATGTGTATTTTATTAAAATTTTTACTTATAATTTTTTTAATTTGTAGAATATCTTTAATTAAATTTGTGATGATTTCTTCAGATTTTCCTATTTTCACATCCACTAAATCTGGATTATAATCTGATCATTTTTCATTGGAGATGAATCCTTTTAATTTTATCAATGAATTCAAAAAACCATTCTAATCTTTTTTTTAATTCCTTTAACTTCTCTTTCTCTCCAATCGAAATCTTGCCATGTTTCTGCTGATGCCATTAAAAATAGTCTGACAACATCTGCACCATATTCATTTATGGCATCTGATAGTATTATTACATTTCCTTTGGATGAAGACATTTTTCTTCCTTCAAGGAGTCCCATACCAAAGACAACCATTCCTTTAGGCCATTTATCTTTTGGGAATATGGCTCCATGATGGAACATATGGAAAGTTAAATGGTTACCAACAAGGTCTTTTCCAGATAATCTCCAATCAAGAGGATACCAGTAATTGAATTCATCTTTTATTTCATCTTAGAAGAATTTATTCTCTGTTTAAAAATTTATTTTCAATTAGAATAAGTTATTTTTATTTTTTGAAAATATCATTTTAAATAGGATTTATTTCCTTATTAAATAATTATGAAATTAATTATATTAAAAAATATCTTTATTCCATTAAATAAAAAATTTAAAATAAAATAATGTTATATTAGTATAATATTAAAATCATGAAATTAATGATTCATGAATCCTTAAATTTTATTCTATCCAATGGAACTAATTTAGTTTTATGGCAAATTTTGTAGTATATGAATAAGATAACGAATAATATTAATGGAATGAATAGTTGTAGTGTTGTTTTTGGATTACTTAGCATTCCATAGCTTAGATTATATATTAACATTATACTTACTCCAAAAATAACTATAAGGGATCCTATTGGGAAGAATTTAGCTTTAAACTTTAATTCAGTTAAATCTAATCCCTGTTTCAAATATCCTTTTCTAAAACGATAATGAGATAAACCAAAACATAACCATATTAGTAATGTAGATATTCCAATTCCATTTATTAGTATTAAATATGCTTCATACCCCATTATTGCAACTATAAAACTCATTATTAAAGTGAATATTGTGACTATTATTGAAAAGTAAGGTATTCCTTTTTTATTTGCAAGAGTAAATTTCTTTGGTGCAAATTTTTCCTTACCAAGCGAATATAATATTCTTGTTGAAGCATAAAATTCTGAATTACATGCAGATATTAAAGCAGTTAAAATAACAAAATTCATAATTGAATCAACTGCTGGTATTTGAGCATATTGAAACACTAAAACAAAGGGGGTGATGGATAAATTTGTATTAGAGCTTAATAAGTAAGAAGAGGTGTGTGGAACGATTGCTCCGATTACAAAGATTGTTCCAATGTAGAATATTAATATTCTAACTATGACATTATTAATGGCTTTAGGTATGGAATTTGATGGATTTTCTGTTTCACCAGCTGCAATACCTATTAATTCAGTCCCAGCGAATGATAATGCTGCAAGTATAAGAACTGAAAAAAAGGAGTTTATATCTCCTATAAATGGTCCTCCATCATTGAAGAAATTTTTGAATCCTAATGGTTCCTGACCTGTTAATCCTAAAATAATCATTATTCCAATTATTAGAAAAATTATTATTGTTATAATTTTAACACTTGACATCCAAAATTCAGCTTCGCCAAATGATTTTGAACCTAACAAATTAACAATAAGAACAATCGTGAAAAATAATATATTAAATACCCAAATAGGAATCTCATGGAACCAAAATCCCATAAATATCCCACAGGTAATTATATCCATTGCAATTGTGGAAATAACTGTATAGTAATATATCCATCCTACTGAGAAGCCTAAGGCAGAATCAACATAGTCTTTTGTAAATGTCATTACTGAACCAGATACAGGTCTGTATGTGGATATTTCTCCTAATCCGTGCATTAAAAAGTAGATCATTATTCCAACTAATACATAGGAAAGCAAAGCTCCTCCAGGTCCTGATTGTGAAATCATTTGCCTTGATGCTAAAAACAGTCCAGTTCCAATTGAGCTGCCTATTGATATCATTGAAATGTGTCTGCTTTTCAATCCTCTTTTTAAAGAAGCCTGATCTTCACTTTTAATGGTACTTTCTCCTTTCCATTTCGTTGAAACTGAGGATAGATATTACTTGCATACTATGATTTTTAATGGTACTTTCTCCTTTCCATTGAATAAATTTATTAAATTTTAGTTTAAAATAGATGATTTATAACTTTGATTGATACCACATACACACATCAGTCCATTTACAATTATCACAAATATCCTTTAAGTCATCCACATTTTTAATTGAATTATTTACTATTTTATATAAATTATCTATTTTATATGTCTTGTTTTCAATTATGCCTGTTTCTTTAATTACATTTGAATCCATTTTAGCAATTTCTTCATTGCTATTGTCTATCTCTTCTTTAGTTGAATATTCATCATATTTTTCTAAGTTTAGGCAACATTTTTCATCTTTTAGATTGGGGCAGTGACTACAAAGAACATCAGCTGTTTTAATCACAGTTATTGTAGGATTAGTTTTTAGATGAGTTAATAACTTTTCAAGATTTCTTTTAAAGTCTTCATCGTACCCATATCCTTGATATCCTTGTAAACATAGCAAATGATGTGCCCTTAGCTTTATATGGTTATTTAGATTAGACATGAAAACAGCCATTATATTAAATAGTCCAATGAATTTTATAAAAAAAAGTTTTAAGATATTCTTAAAAATAGAATTTTATAATTAAAAGTTAAAAATTAGGTTTTATTTAGGTAAAAATATTTTTGAGAAAAATGATGCTCCTATTATTTTAACTATATCTCCCACTATAAATGGTATAAGTCCCATTACAAGTAAAAGGCTAATATCTGGTAATTTATCCATATTTAAATAGTAATAAATAGCTAAAATAAATAAACCTGGTATGTAAATGCAGATGTAGTTAGCTATTAACATCACTGGAAACATTATCTTAAAATTCCTTGATTTAGAGTATTTATCATTTACATATCCAATAAATAATGATGCAAATACGAATCCTATCATATATCCTCCAGTAGAACCTAAAAGAATATTTAAACCACTATTCATACCTGCAAACCACGGTACTCCAAGGATACCTGTTACAATATACAATATCTGACTTAATGGACCTAATTTTCTTCCAAGCATTAATCCTGAAACTAAAACAGCGAACGTTTGTCCTGTTATAGGAACAGGACTCCAAGGTAATGGAATTATTATTTGTGCCATAATCCCCGTAAAACAAGCCATTAAAATTACCATTATTCCTTTTTCGATATTTGAAGATCTATTAATTCTTTCAAATACCAATTTTCTTTTTTCGCAGTACAAATTCATATTCATCATTAAATCACATTTAATTATTATTGATTAAAAATACTGAGTTCACCATTAAATTAGTATATTATCCTAATTATAAATTAAACAGTTATTATCCTTAAAGAATCTGGCTTCTTAACAACATCATGTACACCAAAGGCAACTAAATTTTTAATTCCTTTATTTGATGAAATATCTACTAATCTTTGAGATATTATACCATCAAATGCAATGGAATATATTTCACCATTTGAACTTTTAATCTCGTCATAAAGTTTTTCTACTTTGACTTCTTTTAAGCTATTTAGTGTATCATCAAATATTTCACAATTACCAGTTCCCTCTAAGTCTTTTAAAATCCTCTTTAAAACAGTTAATTTATCCTCTATTTTAGGTTTTGACCTATTACTGTTGTCGAAGTATTGTTCAACAGGAGTTTTATCTCTTAGAGCTACCATGACTTCGTTTTTTCCAAGGTCTTCAACTTCTTTTCCACATGGAGCTCTTGTTATGTAATCTACTTTACCAACTTGTAGAAGTTCCTTTAAAATTAATTCCCCTCCATGGTCTCCATCAACAAATGCAGTTACAGTTTTTTCTCTTGTTAACTTTGCCACACTTTTAGGAATATTCACACCTTCAACAGCTACAGCATTTTTAATACCATATTTTAATAAATTTAAAACATCGGATCTTCCTTCTACAACAAGAATAGCATCTGAAGTCATGACATTTGGACCTGCTGGTAGTCTTTCTTCACCATATTCAGAAATTTCATGAATTCTCATAGATTCTTTAACTTCTTCAATCATTTTGATGCTTTCAGGAGCTGCAACTTTCATCATGCCTTCATAAATTTCTTTTGCACGATTTACAACTTGTTTCCTTTTAACTGCTCTTACATCTTCAACTTTTTTAGTGAGAATTTCTGCTTCACAAGGACCAACTCTATTTATTGTCTCAAGAGATGCTGCTAAAATAGCTGTTTCTATTCTATCTAAACTTGATGGAATAATAATATCTCCTTTTGATCGTCCTCCATTTGAATGAATATCTACTTTAATCCTTCCAATTCTTCCAGTTTTTTGTAATTCTCTTAAATCTAAATCATTGCTTAAAAGACCTTCGGTCTGTCCAAAAATTGCTCCTACAACATCAGGCTTCTCTACAATGCCAGTTGCATTTATTTGTACATGTATAAGATATTTAGTTGTGGTTAATTCCTCACCTTTTCCCATTTTAACCTCTCCTTTAGGTGCTTTGGGATAATATTACAAGCTATTTCATAGCTATATCATATGATAATGATCATATAATGGCAATTTATTCCATAGTTAATAGGTATTATTTTAATAGATAATATTTAATTTTAATAGATAATGTTCAAAAAATCATATTTAATTAATTTACTTAATTAAATAATACAAAAACAAGTAGGATAATGAAACAAGCTTTATAACCATTCAATAGATATTTATTAGCTTAATAACCATTCAGTGTGCATTGAAATTAATTATTTTTCTATTTATAGTTTAATAGTCAATACTTAATAATATGATAATTAATGATATGGGATATATTATGATAAATTAAGATTGAGTATTACAAATAAATATTTACATTGATTAGTGATTCTTGCAGAGCTCATAAATTATAATAACCAATTTTTTTCATTAATTACATTTTGATTATTAATAGTGACACTTAAAACATTGCTTTGAACTTTATTAATAAATATTTGTTCTTATAGGATTTATAGTTCAGTAAACTTAATATATGTCTTCAACTAATAACTAAATTTAATATTCTATAATCATTTAGCATGATAAAAATGTAATAGCATTGGTTATCATCAAAAAATATAATAAAAACTTATTTAACTAATATTTAATTAACATGATTAGATATTGTAATTGTATTGATTTGAATATATTTTTTATAGTATATAAAAATTACTTTTTAATTTATTCATGAACAAATTATATATTATATTATAAACAAACTATTAAGAAAATAAAGATAATTTATCGTATAATAAAGAATTTAGCATATAGTAAAGATATAACATCGCGATTAGATGATAATATGATTAAAAACGAAAAATTGACTCCGAAAACTTTTATGAAAAGAATATCTAAGAAGAAAAGCGATGAAAATAAAATTTTTTCAGATGAAAATTATCTTAAATATTTATCAATTGAAAAGTTATATGATAAAAAGAAAGATAGTGAATATTACTATAATCTTAAACATCTTATAAATTCCACTTCTTCATCTGAAATATCCGATGCTCTTTTTTCTTTAACAAACAATAATGGAGTTTTAGAAGGATTAAAAAGTATAAGTGGTTTAAAAGCTTATGGTAGAGTTGTAACTTCTGAAACATCTGCTGATGATTGGGGAACATCTACTTTAGCTATTGATGAAGCAGAAGAAGGTGAAGTGATTTTTATAAAAACTCAACCTGTGAATTATTCAGAAGATTCTAATTTTAAAAAAATGAAAGGTGCAGCTGTTTGGGGAGAATTAACTTCTTTAGCAGCTAAAAGCAAAAAAATAGCTGGAACATTTGTTTGGGGATATGTGCGGGACATAGACAATCTAACTGGCTTAAATTATCCAGTTTTTGCTCTGGATACATGTCCTAATGCAGGAGTTGCTCTTGGTCAAGGAACCATTAACAAAAGTATACATTTAGCTAATCACAGTATCAACCAGGGAGATTTTATATTTGGAGATAAAAGTGGGGTTGTTTTAGTTCCTAATGCTTTATTTGGGAGTGTAATGAAAAAAGTAATAGATATTAAAAGGAATGAGAAAAATATTCGTGAAGACATTAGAAAAGGAAGAAGTTTATCTGAAATCACTGAATTGAAGTAATGCAATATTAAAATCGTCTATGGAACTTTATTGAGTCAGCAGTGAAAAAGCCAGTTTTTCCATAATTTTCTTCCTGCATTTGCTGAATTGTGCATGAAGCATCCTCCACACTCCCTACACTCTTAAAAATTCTCCTTTCCTTAACTTTCAAGGTTTTTCCACAAACACATTTTCTTGTAGCAACACCTTCCTTTGCATACAATGCTCTACCACAATCACAACGAAAAATAAGGTACATTTTAGCCTCCAAAGATTTTACCTGCTAATGGAATGAATACTTTTGATGGGAGTATGATTAAAGTGGCAATTGTCACTCCAAGATTAGTTCCAACAACAACCAAAAGAATTCTGAATATTGCATTGTGCCATAAATCTTTGAAACTTTCAATTTTAGTTAAATTAGCAATGTCACTTCTTTTAAATTTCCTGTACTTAGCTTCTGTTAATCCTGAAAACCATCCAGCTGCGAGTAAAGGATGTATGATAGTTAAAGGAGCTACAACAAATCCCACCAATGCAGATTGAATTTTTGAACCAGAAAGAATAGAACCTAAAAATGCACATCCCCCACCAATTAAAACAAATTCATACAAGTTATAAACAATATCAATTCCTCTCCAGAAAGCTATTATAAAAATTGCAACAAATGAGATTGGTATTAAAGCTAAAATAGCTTTAATCCAAGGAAAACCCTTTTTTTCAATATCTGTAAGCTCATCCAATGATGGTATTTCTTCTGGATTGTCAAGATAGTGGTTTATTCCTTTTTTGTGTCCTGCACCAACCACCGCAACAATGTGATCCTTTCTAATATCCAATATAGATTTTGCTAAGTAAGCATCTCTTTCATGAACAAGAACCTGATAAACAGAAGGAGACTTATCCTTAAAGTATTCCATCACTTCATCTAACACATCTGGGTTCTTTAAATCTTCAATATTTTCAATTTCATCTTCATCATCAAATAAAGAGTAAATAAGACTAAAAACAAACTTAAGTTTTTCATAGGCACCCATTTTATTAATAGCTCTTTGCAAAGTAATGTTAATATCTCTATCGATTAAAGCTATTTCTGCACCATTTTTTTCTCCAGCTTCTATTGCAGCTATCATTTCAGAACCAGGTTTCACATCTAATTCTGCACCAATTTTACTTTGGATTAATGTTAATATAGCACTTGCAATAAAAATCCCGACTTTATCTTCTTTAATAATTTTAGTAATAGATATATTATCTTCTTCAACACCATCTCTTTCCTGAATTAAACGTTTATATCTTCCAGAATCAAGTTCAATAGCTACAACTTCAGGGTGTTGTTCGTGGATGACATTTTTTACTTCTTCAACACTTTTTTTAGAAACATGAGCAGTTCCAATAATTGTTAAACATTCTTTTTTCATAGTTGACACTCACATATAATTATAAGATTATTATAAAACTTTAGGATTATATATTTAAAAAATTAAATTAAAATGAATATTAGAACTAAATGATTATGAACTTATGTATATCATTTAAAAAATTTTATTTTTTTAAATTCACTTTTAAAGCTGTTTCGATTATATACTATATTTAATTAAATAAATTATCTTTATATTAGAATTATTTTTATATTAGATATTTATATTTTATATATTAAATGAAATTAAAAGATTTTAATACTATTAAGATGATTATAACAATTAAAATAAGCTTCATCCAAGGAAAACCCTTTTTCCCAATATCTGTAAGCTCGTCTAATGAGGGTAATTCCTCTGGATTATCCAGGTAGTAGTTTATTCCTTTTTTGTGTCCTGCACCGACCACAGCAACAATGTGATCCTTTCTAATATCCAATATAGATTTTGCTAAGTAAGCATCTCTTTCATGAACAAGAACCTCATAAATAGAAGGAGATGATTTTTTTAAGTACTCCATAATTTCTTCTAATGTCTCCTGTTTTTTCAAATCTTCAATATTTTCTAACTCATTTCCTCTTGAAAACATAGAAAAAATAATGCTAAACACGAATTTAAGTTTTTCTAAGATTCCCATTTTATTAATAGCTCTTTGCAATGTAATATTGATATTTCTATCGATTAAAGCTATTTCTGCTCCAATATCCTGCCCAGCATCTATTGCAGCTATCATTTCAGAACCAGGTTTCACATCTAATTCTGCCCCAATTCTGTTCTGAATAAAAGATAATATTCCTCCAGTAATATAAAGACCAATTTTATTTCCTTTAACCATTTCAACAATATTCGTGCTTTTTTCTTCTTTTTTAATTCCATTTTTTTCGTCCATCAAACGAATAAAACGCTGATAATCAAGTTCAATAGCTACAACTTCTGGCTGTTTTGTGTAAATTACATCTCTCACTTCCTCAACACTTTCTTTAGAAACATGAGCAGTTCCAATAATCGTTAAACATTCTCTTCTCATTTTTACACTCCTACAGCTAAAATTTATGTAGATATTTAATCATCTGTTTCATAATTTACATACTAAGACATTTTTATTATTAAAAGTATATAAATTTTTAGTTAGATTAAAAAATATGGAAATATGAGTATCAAATATTTAAGTTACAGATTATATTTACTCATTGTAAATACTCTCTATAAGCCTGTGAAAAGTCTTTAATGTTCAAATTAAAACCATTATGGGATGTGTATATAATCGATACATTTATATACTAATAATGGTCACATTATGGTTAATAAGTGAGTTTCATATATTTCTATATGTACTTATCAGATATATTATGATATAATTATATTTGGGATTGGTTAATAAATAATGATAACTCACTTATGAGTATTATTATTTAATAGGATTAGTTTATAAGGTTTAGATGGGATGTGTTATTATATTATGTATTCAATAAATCAGTAGTATAGTTTTATGGGTTTAGAGTCTGAAAGGAGAGTATGAATCAGATGCACACTTATCTAACAAGATCTCTGGTCATCAAAGAAAATTCACCAGGAGATTTAGAAACAAAAACAATCTATGGTAAAGAATGGTACTATGAACCAAAAAAAAATGTATAAAATCTTAATATGGATACAAATACATATATTAATCATATAATGGACATTAACTCCATAACTGAATCAACCACCACTTTCATTTACATAGATAACCAAAAATAGACTTATCCTAAATGAAAAATCAGGTTATACAAAGATAAAGATTTATTCTAATTTTCCCATAAAAAATGAATATAACAAAAATCATATCAACATATATTCAAACAAAATTTATAGAAACTCTCTTGAGTAACATGATAATTATAAGTTATCTAAAATATCTTTAGTGAAGTGACTTAAAATTAAATCTGCTCCTGCTCTTTTAATAGATATTAAAGTTTCCATAATAGCATTTTCAGTTAAATACCCTTTTTCAATACCAGCTTTCAACATAGAATATTCTCCACTTACATTGTAAGTAGCTATCGGAAGATTAAAATTGTCTTTCAATGATTTGATAATATCTAAATATGCTAAAGCAGGTTTCACCATTAAAATATCTGCACCTTCAAATAAATCTAATTCAGCCTCTCTAATAGCTTCACGAGCATTTGAAGGATTCATTTGGTATGTTTTTCTATCACTAAATGATGGAGAAGAAGAAACAGCATCTCTAAATGGATGATAAAATGAAGAAGCATATTTAGCAGAGTAAGACATTATTAAAACATTTTCAAACCCATTTTTATCTAAATCTTCCCTAATAGCTAAAATTCTTCCGTCCATCATATCTGAGGGAGCTATAATATCTGCACCAGCTTCAGCATGAGATATAGCAACTTTAGATAAATATTGCAGTGTTTCATCATTCAATATCTTATTTTCATCTACTATTCCACAGTGCCCATGGTTTGTATATTGACATAAGCAAACATCACTTATTACAACAAGATTTGTTTCTTCTTTAAGTTTTTTTATAGTCTTTTGAACAACGCCATCTTTATCATAGGCTGATGAACCTATTTTGTCCTTTTTAGATCTTTTGGGCATGCCAAATATAATCGTTGATTTCAACCCTTTTTCTTCAAGTTCTCTTGTAAACAGGATGCTATCATCTATTGAATAGCGATACTCATCAGGCATTGTTTTTATCGGTTCTTTTTGACCTTTTTTCAGTTCTTCTTTAACAAAAATTGGTTGTATTAAATTTTCTTTACTGAGCTTGGTTTCCTGCATTATATTTCTAATTTCAGGAGATTTTCGTAACCTTCTCATTCTTGTTCTTGGAAAGTTCATCAGGACACCTAATATCAACTAAATATTTTTAAATTTTCTAGTTTGGCCTTTAAATTCAAATTAAAGAATTTTTATGGAATATTAATTTTATCAATATTAACAAACTGAGGTTAATAGAAACCCTCTAAAGTATTTAGGTAGTTAGAGCATATAATAATAAATATTTAACAATCAACATATACTTTATATATCTAATAAAATATATTAATTATTATAACAAATATTATATACGATATAATTTATATACTGTAAGATGTTAATAATTAATCTAATGAAGATTATTAAGGAATTATTTTAATAATACATAAAAAAATAAAATAATATTATATAAATTGTTGGAGTTGATAAAATGAAAGTAGATAAAAAAATATTCGAAGAAAGAAGAGTGCAAGCTATTAAACCTAAAACTGCTCAATTATTAGTTGAACAAATTGGTCACGAGCTATACAATCATAACTTATACAGAACCTTTGCAAATTACTTTGCAGTAAAAGGATTACATAAATTGGAAGAATATTATATCGCCAGAGCAGATGAAGAAGTTACACACCATCAATGGATAGTTGACAGGCTGAACTATGCTGATGTATTATATAAATACCCTGAAGTGTCTGCTGTAGATACATGTATCAAAGACGAGGAAGATACATTTGTCCAGACATTAGACAAAGAAATAGAAACCACAGCTTTAGTTTATAACATCGTTGAAACCGCAGAAAAAGAAAAAGACTGGGAAACTGTCAAATGGTTACAAGATACACTCGTCGATGAACAAACCGAAGAAGAACATATAAGTAGGAAATTCCTAAAAATAGCAAGACAAGATACTGACTGGGTTACAAAAGAAGATTATATATTAACTGAGTACCAAGCTGGTAATGCAGCTGATGCCCAAACAACCCAATAGAATTAGACTAAATTCATTCATCAACTTACTTTTCTTTTTTTTTAGTATAATATTTGAACAGTTATGTAGTTATTGTTAATTAAATCAATATCTATCCAATTAACTCTAATTCCTTTAAAAGGTTCAGAATGTAATTAAAACACTATTTTTTTATTATAGGCAATGATTATATGATTTCATCCTCTCCAAAGCCCAAAAAATCTATTTTAACGGTCATAATTTTTATTTTATTAATATCTATTCTTCCAATAATAGCTATTACAAATCTAAATTTTGGAGGTTTTGGAGACCATCAAGCTTCATCAAATATGACATTATCAAACAATACAACTCAGACCAATGATAATACAAAAGAAAATATGACAGCTATTGAAACTATAAGTTATAAATTTGTATCAAACACGAAAGATGCTGCTGAATGTGCTTCAGTCATAATATATTCAAATAATAACTCATCAACATATGGTTATAGAAGAGACTCCACTGACAGATCAGATCAATACATAAATAAGGTAAAAATAAGTGGTGAAGGAGGTCTTATTGAGAGCAATAATACTGATGAGAAGAAATCTGTCATATCTTTCATACATTCTTTAGTTTTAGATAATGGTTGGTATATGGGGATAGGGGGTTTAGATAATCCAAAAATAAATAAAAAGCTTGAAAAATTTGGATTATCCATAGCAATGAAAGGCAGTATAACTTATAATGATATGGAAGGAGCTCTCACATATATTAAAGCAATTGGTGGGGGGCATTTTGTTATTAAGTCTCCTTCAGGCAAGATTGGGGTAGTTTCTTATTACTCTGGGAATTATATGGTAAATACATATCAACTTGAAAATGATGATTATGTTGTAGTGCCTAACAGCCCTAATTTTTTTTACAAAGGAACATTGGATACTAAAAAAGGACAGCCTATTGATGCTGCATTTTATTTATTAAGTATCGATAAATTTGGAGTTAATAGGAGAAACAGTATAGTTTTAAATGTTCATAATATTACAGGTAGAAGTCAGTTAAATGTGTATGTTGCAAATGATGATGGAGTTGTTGTTGGGAGAAGTTGTGATGGACTGTCAGATGATGTGATTTTCAATGGAAAAAGAACAAATAGAAACTCAATTCCAAAAGTTTCAAATGACAAATTATTCCTTGGAAGTGTTGAAGTCTAAATTATGTTTTAATCGTGTTTTTATTGGATTTAGAGACAGTCAATTTAGAGAGGCAGTCAAATTCAATAATAAATCATGCTTATTTATCAATGTACTTTGCATAAAATCCATCTGTGTCAGCATAAATAGCTTTAAAACCGTATTCTTCGGCTTTTTTGATGGTATCTTGAATATAATTTCTTCCCCAAGCAGTGATAGATTCTGCACATTCAAATGAATGCCATCTGAATTTTGAAAATCCATAAATTCCATACATAGTATTTGCAAGTCTTTTTAATGCTTGTTGTTGAACATCTAAAACTTTTCTTTCAGTCTCATCCTTAGAATCTTTTAATTGTCTCTTTATCTCAATTCTCTCATTTAAAATATTTCCTATAACTGAAGGAATGAAGCCAACAGGTTTTTTTGCAAACTTATGCTTATAAGATGGAGCAACATTAAACTTATCAAGGCTCAAATCTTTATCCTTAATTTGTTCTGAGACAATATTTTTAACATATTCTCCATTTGAAAGCTTTTTTAGTAGAACATCTGGAGAAATATTTTTTGAAATAATAATGCTTGGATACAAACTTCTAAAATCAAATTGAACAAGATTTTCATGTAATCCTTTCTCTGGTTCTTTAACATAACCTCCAACATTTTTTTCTCTTGAAGAATTTCGATCTGTAATTGGCTTATTTGGAACAACTTCATCATATTCATAAGCTTTACGTACCAAATACCATTCAGCTTGCTGACCTGTAGCCATACGTGTTATGTCAAAAAATGGCTGACCAACAATCCGTGTAAGTTCTAAACTTAAAGGTAAAGTCATTTCAGCTATTTTTAGTGTAGATACAACATCATCAAGAGCATAATGAAGTAAATTTTGGAGATTTTGACCGCCATTGTCCCAATACTCCCAAATTTTATCTCCAGGAACATCAATTTTTTCTTCATCAAAAAGTTCAAAATACACTCTTTCTAATGTATAACGATCCAAGCTAATGTATCGTCTCATTAGTAAATATAAATCAATGTGGATGAGTCCTTTAAAAGCAGCGGCTTTAGAAAACCCCCTATTTAAAAAGTTTAGCTTTGAGCCTTCCCAACCTAAATCAAGCTCAATACCATAAATTTTGGCTCTGTCCTTGAGATAAGGAAAATCAAAATTATCTGAGTTGTACCCTACAATAATATCTATACTATTTTCTTTAACAATTTTAATAAAAGATCTGATTATTTCTTCCTCAGAACCCACCTTTTCAACAAAATCTAAGCCTTCAGTTTTAGTTGATATCACCTTGCTAATTCCTGTATTTGTTGCGACTCCTAAAATAATAATCTCATCATTTTTAGAGTTTGGCATCCCTTTTGGATTTCTAACCTCTAAATCAAAACTTAAAATTGTAAAATCAACATTATCTGTATCTAACGATTGAGGAGGAGAATTTAACTTAAATATTTCTAAATTATCATTAGTTTCTGTATTTAAAAATGAAGAAATAACTTCTCCATTTAATTCTATCATAGACATAGGGAATATGTCATTGTTAACTAAATATCTGCGATAAAATGGAATATCGTGTTCTCTAATATTATCAACTGATTCAAAATTCCGAATTTCATCCCTAAACTTAGGAACATCCTGAGGATGATGGAAGATAACTTTTAAAAATTGAGATTCAACTTGAAAATATTTTTTATTAACAAGTTCAATAGATTCAATATTTAATTCACTTATTTCCTTTTTAGCTATTTTAATATCATTTGCAACAACATAAATGTAAGGTTGGAAATCAAAATCCAATGCCATTATCACTTTTTTATCATCCCCCCATTTATCCTTTCCAAAAAGACGAACAACAGGTTTTTCATTATAGGTCACATAATCAATATCAAAAAGGATAATCTTTCTTTTTTCCATTTTTTTTAATTCCTACTTAAATTTTCCTCATCTAAATTTATATTTAAATAAATATCTAGTGGCTGTGCAACAATTATTTTTGTTCAGTTATCATATATATTAAGTTGAACAATTAAGTAGATTTTAAAATAAAAATATACTTTTTATAATTATTTAACTAAATAATATAACATTG
>JAISTD010000105.1 GCA_031272765.1 Candidatus Methanovirga australis
CATTGATGAATGATTTTAGTTGTTTCTCCATGCCTTCACTTGCCATGTACTGGGAAAACAGAAAGTCCTCTAATGGATCAAAATATCTTTCAGTGATAATAATACTCCTCCATAAAAAAATTTTTTCTCAACAAATTTTTTTTTATTGAGTAACATTTTATCTTGTGTTAGTTCATATATAAGTATTACTTTTAAGAAAATTAATATTTTCAAGTAAGATTAATATTTTCAAATAAAAAAAAAAAAAAAGTTTCACTGAAATTTTACAGATTATCAATTTTCCAATGATTAAATATGATATAAGTAACTCTTACTAAATTAAGTTGTCTTGACAATAATGTTTTACAAAGGTATGATATAATTAAAAAAGATCCAACTGAATGCTTAGATTCTATGTTTTAATACATATAAATATTGTATCATTCAAAGTAAAGAAGTTTTAAACAATCAATAAAAATATATAATATACAAGTTTTTTCGTTTACAGCACCTTATTCACTGAAATTTTTCTATTAGAGGCTGTTGCACAATTATTTTTGTTCAATTAATATTTAAAATTAAATTGGAGGTTGTAAACTTTTGTGGAGTTTTTTCATAAATACCTTAATAATAAATTTAATATTTCAAATTTCCTCTTCTTTTCCTTCATTCACATCCTTTATTTTACATTTAACATCGGTTATATAACCTTCATCAATTTCAATATCCTTGATTGCTAAAGCCATCAACTTGATATCCCCAGTATAAGCCCACCAATACTTCTTATCATCGATCTGCTTAAAAGCTTCTCGAATCAAAGCTTTAAACGACTTACTTTTATCTTCACTATACTTCATCTCCACAATTATTGTTTGTTCTTTATTTGGATTTTCTAAAACATAATCAATTCTCCCATCCTCAATAGCCTTCTCTTCTTTCACATCAAAACCCATCACATCTCTTGCCCAAACTGTAAAAATCATAGAATAAAACTTCCATTTCTCAGCATTATTTTTACTTAACCTATTATAATATGGTAAACCAGCAATATAAGCCCTTAACCTTTTAGATAAACTTTCACAATCCATAGCAATTAGATCATCCCAAATCAATTCTTTAACATTGTTAAATCTATTCTCAACTTTCTTCAAATATAATTCTGTTAAATTATTTTCATAAGCCTGTTCCACCTCAAAATTAGGAATTTTAAGAGAATATTCAGTTTCATCATCACTACCAATAAACATCTTATCAATTGTTAAGTAACCTCCTTGAAAAAGTAAAGAAACTTCATCAATATTCATAGGGTTTATTTCATTTAAATCATTTTCATTCATAATCAAATTATTAAAATCAATATTCTTCTTTCTGTTTTTCAGTATATCAACTAAAAAATGAGGAGTCCCAGTAGAAAACCAATACTGAGATAATTTACTATTTTTCAATGCGGATAAAGTAGAAAATGGATTAAAAACCTTTTTTTTACCATCAAAACTATAACCATCATACCAATAATTAATCTTAGATAAAACCACATCATAATCAATACCACTCTTATCAGCAAAAGTCTGAACATAACCAGAACAATAATCATTTAACTCTTCATGAGTTATACCACAAATAGTAGAATAATCACCCAACAACGAAATATCAGTAGGATTATTCAACTTAGAAAAAATAGAAGTATGAATAAACTTACTAATACCAGTTATAAAAATAAAATCAATATACTCATCCGAATTCTTCAACCCCAAATAAAAACTCTGAAGAGTCCTACGATTAGCATCAACCAAATCCTTATCATTAATGTTATCCAATATTGGAGCATCATACTCATCAACCAAAACCACAACATTTTTTCCAGACTTGTTTGATAATTCTTCAATTAAAACAGGAAAATTATAATCTGCAGGTAAATTTTCATCCAATTCAATACCAAAATCCTTAGCAAACTTATTAACATAACTTGCAAGAGTTAATTCTAATAGTTCATTAGTTTTATTTGAAACCTTACTCATATCCAAATGTATTACTGGATAAGATTTATCCCAATTCCAATGATCATAAATATAAAGCCCTTCAAACAACTCTTTATCACCATAAAAAAGACTCTTCAAAGTACTCACCAACAAAGATTTACCAAATCTTCTTGGACGAGACAAAAAAACTATCTTCTCATTATGAATCAAATTACGAATATCCCTTGTTTTATCCACATACAAATAATCATTTTCCCTCAAATACTCAAATGTCTGTGTACCCACACAAATTTTTTTAAAATCAGACTGTTTAAAGGAGTGAAAAGATTCTTTATCATAATTCTTTTTCATGATTAACACAACCCAATATTTAAATCTTCACTATAAAATATCCTCTATTTTAATGATTAATATAATATTGTTATATATATTTATTATATGAAACTAATAATCTTTATTATGAAATATTTAATTGATATATAAAATTCTTATTTAAATTATTTACTATATTAAATATCTAAAATATCCGTACTTTAATTACTATGGAATGATTACAGTTTATAAGAACAATTTAATGAAAAGATAAGGAATGATTAATAACCTTAAAAAGGATTAATAATTCATTAATCAAATTATTAAATTAGAGATTATTAATTATGGAGGAGATTCATTTGAAAGCAGTCATATTAAGTGCAGGTGAAGGAAAAAGAATGAGACCATTAACCCTAACTAAGCCAAAGACAATGCTTCCTGTTGCTGGGAAACCAATCATACAATATAATATAGAAGCACTAAGAGATAATGGAATAACAGACATTTTACTCGTGGTGAAATATAAAGAAGAATTAGTCAAAAGCTATTTCAAAGATGGAAAAGATTTTGGAGTGAAAATAAGTTATGAAACACAAGATGAACCAGCTGGAACTGCTGATGCCATTAGCTATAGTGAAGATTTTGCTAAAAACGAAAACTTGATTGTTTTAAATGGAGATATTATACTTGACAAAGAATTAATATCTGAAATCATTGCTGATTATGAAAATTCTCAATTTGACACTTTAATGGTACTAACAGAAGTAGAAGATCCAAGCCATTATGGTGTTGTGGAGATACAAGGAATCTTAGTAAAAAATATTATCGAAAAACCAAAAAAAGAGGATGCACCAAGTAATCTGATTAATGCAGGAATTTATATATTTAACAAAGATGTGTTCAGTAAAATAGCTGAAACACAGGTTTCTTCAAGAGGAGAGTTTGAAATCACCGATTCTTTAATACTACAAATTAAGGATAATAAAAATATTAAAGGTTTTATAACTGATAAGAAATGGATCGATATTGGAATGCCATGGGATTTGTTAGAAATCAATGAATTAATCATAAAAAAAATTAAAGAAAACATTAAAGGAACAATTGAAGATGGAGTAACCATACACGGAACTGTTTTCTTAGATGAAGGGAGCATAATACGTTCAGGTGTCTACATTGAAGGTTCAGTCTACATAGGAAAAAATTGTGATATAGGTCCAAATTCATTTATAAGAGGTAGTAGCTATTTTGGAGACAATGTGAATGTTGGAAATGCTGTTGAAATTAAAAATTCAATAATTATGGAAAATACTAATGTTAATCATCTTAGTTATATCGGTGATTCTGTAGTTGGATCACATTGTAACATGGGTGCTGGAACAAATGTTGCTAATTTGCGTTTTGATGATAAACCAGTATTAATGAGTATAAAAGGTCAGAAAACAAATACTGGGAGAAGAAAACTTGGTTCAATTATTGGAGATAATGTAAAAACAGGTATCAATACAAGTTTCTCACCTGGAGTTACTGTCGGTTTTAATTCTTTTATAGGTCCAGGAATTTTACTTCAAAATGATATTGAATCAAATAAGATAGTTTTATTAAAACAACAACAATATTTAATCGATAATTTAAAAAAATAGCTATACAAATTCACATCCAAACTCAGCTGTCTTTACTTTCACTACCTTAAAATATTTCTTAATATCTTTTGCTATCTGTTTAAGTTCATTAGGATTAGGGTTTTCAACATTTTTTAAGGAATTATCAAAAACATTTTGATTTCTAAATTGTTGTATCGTATACTCATCACAACTAATGTTTTTAGCAATCTCTTCAATGTCTTTAGGAGAGAGTAAAGATGGAACATAGGTTGTTCTACATTCTAAATATGTATTTTCAGAGTTATTAGCTATTTCAATTGATTTTTTAACATTTTCACTAATATCAGTACCAGCCAACTTTTCATATTTGTCAAAAGGTGCCTTCACATCAATAGCTATGTAATCTATGGAATTTATAACTCCTTTTAATCTATCTGGATAAACTCCACTTGTATCAAGTTTTGTTTCTAATGACAAAGACTTTGAATAATCTAATATCTTTTTTAAATCATCCAAATTAGATAAAGGCTCTCCACCTGAAACAACAACAGCATCAACAAAGTCTTTATTGTCATCAATAATCTTAAAAACTTCAGATGAAGATATTTCTTCTCCTGTTTCAATTAACTCACCATTATGGCAAAAAGGGCATCTTAGTGGACATTCAGCCATGAATATCACAAGTGATATTCTTTTAGTAAATTCAATTGATGAAATGATTGTTGTTCCAAGTTTCATGATTTATTCTTCAATTAATATTTTATTTTCAATTAACTTACTTACTTTTTAATGTATATATTCAATTTAATTATACAAAGTTTAATTATAATGAAATTAATCTTAAAACCATATTATTTAATATTTTTTTAAAATATTGTAATTTACAAATTTATTTTTATATTCAATTGCTTTTAATAAAAAAATAATTATTTAAATAAAATTTTTATAATCACTTCCAGTTATTGAATAGACTTAAAAATAAATAATTTATTATGAATACTAAAGATAGGATATTATTAAAATAATTTAAATAAAGTTATCTAAAAAATGAAAATAATAAACCATGTAGTTTAATGAAAAATAAGTATTTTAGCCATGTTTAATCAAATAAAGTATCTTTTAAAATATTTATAAATTTTTCATCTTCTTCTAATGTTCCAATACTAATTCGAACCCAATAATCATCTAACCCCTGAAAAGAACTACAATCACGGATAATAATGCCCTTCTCTAAAAGTTTCAATACTAATTCTGCTGATGTTAATCCTGTTTTCTCTATATTGACTAAAATAAAATTTGAATCTGATTTGAAAACCTTTAAATTTGAAATCTTTAAAAGTTCTCTGTAAAGATAATCTCGACTTTCAATGCCTTTTGTAATAGACTCAGATATAAACTCTTTATCCTTAAAAGTCTCTAATGCACCAATGTATGATGGTTTTGTTAGGGAAAAAACTGGTTTAACTCTATGCATAAATTCTATAATTTCAGGATTGGATAATCCATAACCAACTCTTAAGCCAGCCAGCCCTAAAGCCTTAGACATTGTTCTTAAAATACAGATATTAGGGTATTTAGCTATTAAATCAACATTATCAGCATTAGAATATTCAACATAAGCCTCATCAACAACAAGCAAAGAATCTACTTCTTTTAAAATCTTAACAATATCATTTTTAGGGATTAATCCTCCAGTAGGATTGTTAGGTGAACAGAGAAATATGATCTTTGTTTTATTGGAAACAGCTTCTAAGATAGATGAAACATCTAAGCTATTAGTGGTTAAATCCCATAGACCATACACTGGAATTGCACCATAAGGCTTTAAACTAAATTCATAGTATGTGTATGTTGGTATTGGAACAATGAATTCATCTCCCTCATCAATGAAAGTCTTTGCTAAAATATCTATAATTTCATCTGCTCCATCACCGCCAACAATCACATTTTCTATTTTAGTATTAGAATAATCAGCTATTAATTTTTTAAGGTTTTCTAAATTAGTTTCAGGATACCTATTTATCTGATTTAAATTTTTTCCAATAGCTTCAATAGCTTTCTTAGAAGAACCCCAAGGACTCTCATTTGAACCTAACTTAATAATCTTATCTTTATCCAAATTAAATTCTTTAGCTATTTCTTCTTGTGATCTTCCAGGAACATAGTTATTTAAACCTTTAACTGTGTCTCTTACATCCATGAAATCCCTTCGAACAACATATTAATATCTTAATTTTCAAAATATTTAAATATATGGTTGCCTATAAATTTTTAAATGGTTACCAGATTTTTCATAAAAAATAATTTCAACACTGATTTTTTCCATCAAACTATCTTTACTACTGTAAGAAATAGGTTTTATTGAAACTGGTTTATCTCCAATAAAACCATCAATACATTTACTTTCTTCTTGAGGACTTGATAATCTCCAATCTACCCCTTGTTCTTCAGCAAGATATTTGAGTATTGCTTCTTGAAAAATTAATCCTTCAGCAGTTTTCACTAAAATAAGATCTTTAACCCAATGTTCGACCATTTCTTTATCAATCATCCCAATAGCTTTTTCAAGATTTTTAACCATAGGATATATCATTTCTGTTGCTTTTTTAATGTTATCTGGATAATTTTCCATATAATATTGTTTCCAAGCCTCAAATGATTTTTCAGGAATTTGTTTAATTAATTCTGACATTTGACCAACAACTTTTGGTCTTGTCCCTTGTGCATTCTGATTAGCTAAATTAAGTAGTTGTGTAGTATATTTTGGAAAATCAAAAAAATCAACAACAATATCTTCAATGATTTCAGCTTTTTCAAGCTTAATAAGTTCATATCCCTCAAATTTATTATTTTTAGACATTTTATACTTCCACATAGTCTTTTTTACATTTTTCAAATAGTTAATTATAAATAACTCATACTAATGTAGTCTGTATTTCTTTTTTATATTTTTCAACTTCAATTTTATTAACATTTTCATATTCAACTTCAAACTCATTTGAATTATCCTTTTTAACAATTTTAGCTATTTGATTTAAGACCAAATTCTTTTCTTGGCTTGTCATAACACTAAATCCATAAACATTAGATTTATGCTTTAACTTTCCTTTTTCTTTTTCTCTAATGTTCACAAAATTGAGATGATCGTTTAATCTATTTTGAATAAATTTATTCATGAACTTTTTATTTCTAATTATAGATTCTTCTATAAGATCTTTAAAGTTTACATCGATTTCATAGCAAATCGAATTTCTACAGTTTGTCATTGCAGCAATTGTAGTTGTACCAGTACCTAAAAATGGATCTAATATCGTGTCTCCCTTAACAGAATACATATTAATCAAGCGATGAGCTAATTCAAATGGATAAGCTCCATTACGATCCCTTAAATTTTGAACATTTAACTTTTGAGAGGTGCCTTTAATATCTTCCCATAAATCAGAAAACCACAAATTTCTTTCTTCCCAAAAATATGCACTTCCTTGCCTATTATCTCTCTCTAGGTTACTAAACGATCTATTCCCTTTTTTCCTAAAGATTAATATATATTCGTGTTCTAAAGTAACATACGCGTTCGGAGGTAACATTCCTGAACCCATGAATTTATTTGGTTTATTGGACTGTTTTCTCCAGATGATTGGTGGGAGAACTTGATAACCCAATTTTTCGAAATATTGTATAATTTTAGAATGGTTTGAATATAATTGAAAGCTATCGCCAATTTTTCTAGTTGCATCACCAATATTTATACAAACAATTCCACCATTAACAAGAACCCTATCAATTTCACTCCAAACTTTATTTAGTTCTTCATGCATCAAATCACATGTTTTCATTGATTCATTTTCACTTAAACAGTCACCAATCACAGGATTTAAAGTTGTAAATAATTCATCCCACATTCCTATCATTGGATATGGTGGAGATGTGACAACCAAGTTTATAGATGAAATTATATCCTCCATATCTTGAGAATTCTTAAAAATAATTTGATGATTTGTTTTTAATATATCGATCAACTCCATTTCATGAGTTAAGTTAAAAAATAGCTTTTGACGAGCTTTTATTACCTTTAGCGAGTTAAAAAACTTCAGTCCCCGTTGTTTCGAATGAAATAAGAAACTTAGAAAACGAAGTTTTCGTTTATTCTCAAGCGAAGCATGAGAATTTAGAAAAATCTTTGATTTTTCGTTGTTCCGAACAAAGTGAGGAACTTAGAAAACAAAGTTTTCGTTAGTTTTGAATGAAATGAAAAACTTAGGAGACGAAGTATCCTTTATTTCTGAAAGAAATTTAATGAAATTTTCTAATTTCATGTTCAAAAAGGTTCTTAAAATGTTCTTATAAAATTTAAAAAAAAATTAATATTTTTTTGATAATTTCACATAGGTATTAGCATTTTCTGTAATTGATTCTATTTCTTCAGAATTCAATTCTCTTATTGCCTTAGCTGGAGAACCTAAAATTAAACTTTTTTCTGGAAATTCTTTATACTCTGTTACTAATGCTCCTGCACCAACAATAGAATCTTTAGCTATTTTAGCTCCATTTAAAATAGTTGCATTCATTCCAACGATCACATTATCCTGAATTTCACAACCATGTAATATTGCACCATGCCCAATTGAAACATTATCATGAATATCTACTGAGAATCCATCTGTTGAATGTAAAACACAATTATCTTGAACATTTGAATTTTTACCTATTTTAATTTTTCCACAATCGCCTCTCACAACAGCATTATACCATATTGATACATTTTCATCGATTTCAACATCTCCAATTAGATGTACACCAGGAAATACTTTAGCAAAACCATTAACTTTCATCATATCACCAAATAGAACTATGAATTATATGCAAAATATAAGGGATAATAAAGATATGTATAGAATATAAAAATTTGCATAGTATCATAAAAAAAAAGTTTTAAGTTAAACACTTTATTAATAATTTATTTAATTTAATGTTAGATAAAACTTTCCAAAAGTATAGTTCTCGATATCAATAATTTAATTAATGAAATTTTCTATTGTTAAAAATTTATTTTCAATTTAGAATGCTTTATTCTTAATTTTTAAAAACATCAATTAAAAATAATCTATTCCTTTATTAAACAATTTTAAATTAATTATATTAAAAATATCTTTATTCAATATAGGGTGTTAGATTTTCACCGAAAAATGAATAACATACATTGCTTGTTTAATATATTTTAAGACTTTAAAAAGACCTATAGGTTATATAACCATTCCATGGCAAATTAAAACCATTATTATATAATATTCGCCCAGTATGCATATCTAGAATTCCATTTGGGCATCCAAACTTAGAAAAATAGGTAAATACATTCCTGACTGCACCACCAAAACCATATCTTGTTACTGCTTCGTTTTCAAGAACATATCCTACAAATTGACTAAAAGTAAATCTATGTTCATACCCTCTCTCACCACATAACACCACTCCTCTGTCAAACATACCAAATACCTCTCTTCTCCCTGGAGCATCATCCAGAGATCCTTGATTTCTTATATAACCACTTAGTACCCTTTTAACTTCATCTATTTGATCTTTAGATGCCTTCACTACTCCTGATCTTAATATTAGTCGTGCTAGTGTACCAGTACTATATGAAGCAATGAGTTTTGCAATCCCTGTACCAATTATTGATCCGATTATTGCCATGGCGATTCCAATACCAGTCATAATTCCTGGATGCTCCTTACGATAATCATCAAACTCCGCATTAACAGCAGCAATCAACTCAGTAACACCAAACTCAACACCACTAGTGTCATAGCATAAGTATTTATCTGTATATTTTATATAGTTGAATTTTCATAATATATGTATGAAAGCTATAAAAATCGAACTAACAGATAATGAAATCAAATTCTTAAAAGAA
>JAISTD010000145.1 GCA_031272765.1 Candidatus Methanovirga australis
TAATATAATTAATTTTATAATTATTTAATAGTGAAATAGGTCATGTTTGAAGATATTTTTAATAACAGAAGATTATATAAAAAATTTATTAATTAAATTATTAATATCAAGGACTATAACACATAATAAGAGAGTGTAAATTTTTTGTGGAGTTTTTTTTTCAATTTTTCACTGTTTTCTTTTTATATGAGGATAGGGGGATTTACATTGGACATATTCATGAAAATATTGCTTCATTCAAAATTATAATCCAACTTTTATGATCCTATCCTCACTTTTATGATCCTATCCTCAGTTATTACATAATAATAAAATAATAAAAAATAGGTGTGTTATAATAGAAGCTTTAATAGTAATTTATTGTTGACTCATGTACCTAACATATTACATTTTTAAATATAGCTTGCAAATAATTAATTATAAAATATAAAAGAAAGTATTAAAAATAAAAAAAAAATGTTTTGAGATGACTTTTATGAAGAGTATAAAAGAATTTATGATGTATGGTTTTGGTTTGTGTATTTTAGGTTTATTGTTGCTGGTTTCAGCACCCAACAACACACCTCATGATGTTGGAAACAGTTCAATTCTAAATTGTAGTGATGGTATTATAGTTAATTTAACTTTCACTCCACATAGACAAATTAATGATAGTGTGGGTTTTGTAGAAGTAAACCTCACATCAAATAAAGACACTAATAAGAGTTTCACCTTAAAAAGCAATAATGGCGAATCTATTATGAAATTAAAGGGCAATAGTAGTATTTCTTTAAATACAAGTGTTTTCAGTATTCCATCTAACGGTTTAAATAAGTCTTATAATCTCACTAATAATAATGATAGTGTTGAGTGTCGTGTTGAGTTCGTGGAGAATAAACCATTCAAACCATTAGATTTTATGCTTCCATCACCATATAGTACCATCAGAGTTAATACTACTATTCAGGATGCGGTTAATAATGCAAGTTCTGGTGATACAGTAATAATACCAACAGGCACCTACACAGGTATAGGCAATAGAAATATTAATATAAATAAGAATTTGACTATTGTTGGTGAAGGAAATGTGATTATTGACGGCGAAGGAAGCAGCAACCGAATATTCTACTCTACTTCTAATGGTATTAGGTTTAACATATCTAATTTAAACATCAAAAACACCATCAGTAGTTCTAATGGTGCTATCTACATGAGTGGTAGTTCATCAATTAATGTGACGAATTGTAATTTCACCAACACCACTTCTAGTTACTATGATGGTAGTGCTATCTATATCAATAAGGGTAGTAATAGTGATAAGAATAATAGTGTGACGGATTGTAATTTTATCAACACCCATTCCACTGGTTCTACTACTAAAGGTGGTGCTATATTTATTTATGGTACTGATGGTAGTGGGATTGATAGTGTGATTGGTTGTAATTTCACCAACACATATACTGGTTGCTGTGGTGGTGCAGTATATATCAGTAGTTCTAATTCTATGGTGAGTGATTGTAAGTTCACCAATGCCACCACCACTACATCTTATATTAATGGGGCTGGGGCAATCCACTTATATGACTCTAATAATGCTGTAATTAATAATTGTATAATTGAAAATGGTGGGTCTTATTCCATGGGTGGAATTGGAGTAGATAGATGTAGTAATGTGGTGATAAATAACAGTGTTATTAGGAATAATAGTGTAATTGATCGTGTTGGAGGTATAGGAGTTGGAGCAACTGGTAGTAGTGATTCTACTAATGTTACAATAGCGAACTGTAATATTACTGGCAATAAAGTAATTAGTTCAAGTAACCCTAATGCTGGAGGGGTGGGTTTTAATGCTACTGGAGATAGTAAGATTGTTAATTGTATTATAGCTAATAATAGTGCTTCAAGTGGTGGTGGAATAAGTATAGCTAATGGTAATGTGATTGGGTGTAGTATTATTGATAACACAGCAAACAATACAGTTGGTGCTGGTGGTGGAGTATATCTTAATGGTGGTGGTAATGTGACTAATTGTACTATCACAGGTAACAAGGTATTTAGTAATACTAATAATGGTGTAGGTGGTGGAATATTTGGTAATGGTTTGGTACTTAATTGTATTGTAGCTAATAATACTGTTGCTGGTGTGGGTGGTGGAATATTTAACAGTATTGTGATTAATTCTATTATCACAGGTAACAATGCAACCACTGTTGGTGGTGGAGTAGCTAATTGTACTGTGAATAATTCTATTATTGCAGGTAACAATGCAGGTGCTGGTGGTGGAGTAGCTGATGGTAATGTGACTAATTGTACTATCACAGGCAACAACGGTGGAGGTATATTGACTAATTCTAATGGTATTGTTAACTATTGTCGGATCTTCAATAACACTAATTATGACGGTTTTAATATTGGTAATAGTAGTTGTAATATTGATTTTAATTGGTGGGGTCAAAATAATATCACCAACCTCATAGATGGAACATATCCAAATAGTTATTATCAAATTGAGTTATCTGCTGCTAATAATTCTACACGAGATGTTAATAAGAATGTTAGTGGAGTTGTTCCTGTAGGTTTGGGTTATAGAATGGTGCTTAATGATTCTAATAATACTGGGAATTTTAGTTATTTACCTGATTTTAATGCCACTATTAAGTTGAATAATAATACTGGTTTATTTAGGAGTGGTATTGGTTTGTTTGGGTTTTTGCCTTTCATGATGGCTGGTGATAGTTTTGATATATTGGCTAAGAATCCTTGGAATGACACAATAAATAATGCTGGAAATTATGTTTTTAGTGGTCTTGTTGATAATCAACAATTAAACATTACTCTATTCGCTGAAAGAATGAATACGAGTCTTAATTTAACTGCAGCGAATATCACTTATGGAGATAATACAAATATTAGTGCTACTTTAACTGATATTAATGGTACACTGATAAGTAATAAGACTATTAATTTTAGTATAAATGGTACCAACTATACAGCCATTACAAATGTTAATGGGGTAGCTACACTCAACAACATCACTTTAGGTGCTGGTAATTATAGTGTCTCTGCAATGTTTGCTGGTGATGGGGATTATAATCCAAGCACCAGTAATAATACTTTTAGTGTGGCTAAGATGAATACGAGTCTTAATATCACTAAGACGGTTAACAGTACTAATCCTGTTGTGGGTGATTTAATAACTTATACTATTAATGTCATGAATAACGGAACCAATAATATTAATACTCCAATATTGGTGAATGATATTCTTAGTAGTAGTCTTGAATATGTTAATAGTAGTGCTAATGTTGGTAGTTATGTTCCTGGTGCTGGTTTGTGGACTATTCCAAGTTTGAATAATGGTAGTAGTGCTATTTTGAACATTATTGTTAAGGTTAAGAATAATGAGGGTATTGTTACTAATACGGCTTCTTTCCTCTTGGATAATTATAATAATAATCAGACTAATGAATCAAGTGTTAATGTTGCTGTTGCTCCAAGCAATAGTGGTGGTGATGGTAATGATACGAATGGTTCTGATAGTAGTAGTGGCGGGAACGGTTTTGGCATGTTTGGTAATGGTTTGGCTAAAACTGGTCTCCCAATAGTGTTATTGGTGTTGTTAAGTATTTCAGGAATTTATTATTGGAGAAGGAAGTAAAAAAAATATATTCTATTTTATCTTTTTTTTCTATTTCTATTTTTTTTATTAATAAAACTGGCTTATCTCTCTTTGTTTAAAATATGAGATCTTTCTTTTTCTCTCTCTCTTTTGTATTGTGGTTGTTTTATGGGTTTAAATTTTTTGTTTTCAGCTGATGATAATTACTCTATGCAGATGTGCATTGCTATTGTTTCTTTACAGGAAAATAATCCTGATGATAATAAAACCGTTTATATAATTGATAACGGAATATCTGAAATTAATCTTGAAAAAATACTATCTCTTAGAGACATATATTATAATTTAAATTTAGTTGTTTTAGATGGAAGTCTTGTTAACCATTTTTTTCATGAGTTGTCTTTAAAATATGGGGTTGATTATCTTAACTCTTCAAAGATGGCAATGTTTGGGAGGATTTTTGTGGGTAGTTTAATTCCTGATAATGTCGATAGAGTTTTGTATTTGGATTGTGATCTTATTGTTAATAGCAATGTTTCTGCTTTATTTGACATTGATTTAGGTGTGAATTATGTTGGAGCTGTTTTGGATAGGATTACCAATATTGTAAGTATGAATTTAAGCTTATCTAATGTTTATTTTAATTCAGGTGTTCTTTTAATCAACCTTGGAAAATGGAGAGAAGATAAATTGGAGAAGAAAATATTAAGTGAAATAAAAAGACAAGTATTGAATAATAGTCGTTTTTATGATCAGCCAATATTGAATCGTGTTTTACAAGGTAGAGTTAAAGTACTTCCTCTGGAATATAATTTTTTTCCTTTCTTTAAAAATGAGTATTTTTTTTATAGGGTTTTGAATGATGGTAATTTTTATTCTTTGGAGGAGTTTGAGCAGATTCAGATCCCTTGTATTGTTCATTTTTATTCAGGTTGTAAGCCTTGGTATTCGAATTCTAATGTTCCTTTTAGGGATTATTTCATATATTATAAGAGTATTTCGCCTTTTAAAGATCGTTCTCTTGATGTGGATGGTCGTTTGGAGAAGTATAGGTTTAAGTTATGGAGTTATTTCAGGAATTTTTTAAAAAATCCAAGACTTTTGCCTTTGACGAAGTATTATTTTATTCATAAGTTTAAAAAGTTTGAATGCTAAATGATATATATTTCACTGATGAAAACAAAGTAAGAAAATGGAGAAAAATGTATGGTTGTAGAGGATGAATGTGAAAATTTTTTTAAAAAAATGTTAAGTTTAAATGAGACAATTTTGCCAAATGATATTTTAAAAAAGGAAAAGGAATTTAATCAAGTTGTCTTTTCTTTAAATTTAGTTTTTGATAATGAGTATGATGATGTGTTTTTTTTATCTGGTCTTCTTTTCACCTTAACTAAGTTTACTTATACTCGTAATGTTTTAATCAGTGGATTATTCAAATATCATGATGATAAGGCATTGAAGTTTTTTGAAAAAATTCCATTTGGGATTAAGATAAATACAAATCAAAATGTTGAAGATTTTTTATCTGAGGTAAAATCTTTAACCTTAAAAATAGACGAATGTAAATCTCATTTTTCTTTTTTTAAAAGAAAAAATAATCTAACATCTCCTGATTTTCAATATATTTACAAAAATGATTTTAGTGATATAGAAATTCCTGAATCCAATTTTTCAATTATATTTGAAAATTCGAAAAAATCAAGAATAAAAATAAAGTATAATAGTTCATTGTATAGTGATGATTTTGTTGAATTATTTTACAGTAGTTTTGTAATGATTTTAAATAAGTTTTATAATGAAAAGAAAACTTTACTTAAAAATATCTCAATTAATCCAAATATCAAGAAGAAAACAGATGTTTTTAAAACTCTCCCAGTGAAATCTATAGGAGAATTGTTTGAAAAAATAGTTGAAAAAAATGAAGATAAACTTGCTTTAATTGCAAATGATACAAATTTAACTTATGGTGAGTTAAATCGTGAAGCTAATTGTGTTGCTAACAGCTTAATTAAAAAAGGATTAAAAATTGAAGATCGTGTTATTATTGATTTAAATCGTGATAGTAAACTTATCATTTCTATTTTAGGTGTTATTAAATCTGGTGGAACATTAATACTCATAAATTCCTTTTTACCAAAGGATAGAGTAAGTTTTATAAAATTGAATACCTCTCCTAAATATATACTAACTGACGATAAAATGGATAGTGACGATAATAATCCTGAAGATGATGATAGTGTTATAAATATAGATTTATTACTTAATAATGAATGTGATGATAAGAATCCTTCTGTTAATCTAAAAAAAGATAATGTTTTCTCTATTATTTACACTTCTGGAACAACTGGCATTCCAAAAGGTGTGATGTTGCCCCATGAGTCAATGATAAAAGAGATTGATGATGTTCATAGATTTTATAATGACGATAATTTTAAAACTTTGATTGGTCTATCTGTGTTATTTAGTGGTTTTATTCAAAGTTTGTTAGTCGAGTTATTAAGTGGTGTAACAGTAGTTTTAGCTGATGATGATGTTTATAGAGATCCTTTAAAATTATATAAAACTTTCAAAGAAACTGATTTTAACTTAATTGCTTCAACACCTTCTGCGATTGAAATGTATTTGGAATTTGATATTTTAAAGGAGATGATTAAACAGTTAAAAATAATAGTTTTAGGTGGAGAAAAGTTTGGTTCAAACCTGGTTAAAAAAATCCATGAAGTCAATAGTGATATAAATCTATTTGTTGGTTATGGTTTAACAGAAACATTTTCAGCTAACATCAAATTACTTAAACCTGATGGGAATATTAATGTAGGAAAACCTATATTAAATGTTGTTGAAATTGTTGTGGATATTGATGGAAATCCTCTTCCTCCTGGTGTTCTCGGTGAATTATGGATCGGTGGATTAAATATATCTAAAGGATATTGGAGAGATGAAAAACTTACTAAAGAGAATTTTGTTAAAATAGATGATATTACATATTTTAAAACTGGTGATTTAGCAAAATATGATGAGAGTGGAGAATACACCTTATTCTCTCGTATTGATGATCAAATAAACATTCATGGTTATAGAATCGAAATTGGTGAGATAGAAAGTAACATACCCCAAAATATTGGCTTGAAAAAATCAATAGCTACTGTTAAAGAGATAAATAATGAACCTACTATTTGTTTATACTTTACAACAACTATTAAATTATCCAAAACAAAAATAGATAAACTTAAAAACATAATTGATAATGAACTTAAAGATAAATTACCCCTTTTTATGGTTCCACGATTTTATATACAAGTTGATGATTTTATTTTTACTCAAACTGGTAAAGTCAATGCTAAAGGTTTACCTGAGCCACAACCATCTGATTTAATTTCTAATCAGAGAATGTTATCTCCAGAAACAGGAATAGAAAAAGATTTGTTTAATATTTCAAGTGAATTGTTAGGTCATGATAATTTTGGTATAAACAGTAACTTTTCAAGCATTGGTTTTAGTTCTCTTTTATTAACTAAATTATTAAGTTATATATTTGAAAGCTACGATGTGGAGATTAATTCCAGATCTTTACCTTTAGAAAATACTAATATTCAAAATATAAGTGAGCAAATTAAAAAATCTTCAACTATAGATCATATTAATATAGAACTAAAAAAACATTATTTACTTACTCCTCAACAATATTATTTTTATAAGTCTAAGAATTATCACCATGTTCCATTCCATATTAAGTTTAATAAAGGTTTTGATGTTTATGATTTAAAATCTGCTTTAATTGGTACTATTGGTCTTAATCCTTATATTAAAACCACATTTGAAAAAATTGGATCTATGATTTATCAGAAGATAAATCCTCATTTAGTTTTTAATATTCCTATTTATGAAAAAAAACTGACCAACGAGATAAAAAAAGGATTTATTAAAGATTTTGATTTATTTGAAAAATCATTATTTAGATTTGAATTATATTATTATCATGATGAAGTTAGTTTGTTGATGGATATCCATCATATTCTCATTGATAATTATGGTGTAGAGATATTCTTAAATGATCTATTAGATATATATGACAATAAAAAGGTAAATAGTAAAAAATTTAATTACTATGATTATTCTACAGAAATATGTGACAAAAAATGGAAAGATGAAACAATAAAGGAGAGCAAATATTTTGAAAAACAATTAAGAAAATCCTCCTATAAGTATCTTAATGACCATTATCTCAACAAGAAAAATTCTAATAATATAAATAAAATGGATTATAATAAATCTCCGAGTGTTGTGAGAGACTTTCACCGTATTATGTTACATTTTAAAGGGAATTTTAAAAAGTTATCTAAAAAATATAATGTGTCTATTAACCAGATGATTTTATCAGCAATAATATTTTCTTTAGGTAAAATGTTCGATATAGATTGTCTATTAATCAACACAACTGTTGATGGTAGAAATAGTCCTAAATACTACAATACAATAGGTTATTTTCCTTATATTCTCCCTATTTTTCTAAATACAAATCATGAAACTCCTATGGAATATTTTAATGAGGTTAAAAAACAAACAAATATCGTCATGGAAAACTATTCTCCGTATTTTTATCCTAAAAAAAGTGATCCACTAATTATTTATAATCCTACTAATTTATATAAGAGTAATAGGTTCATCAAAGAAGGTTTAGAAAGTTCATTAGAAGAATTATTTCCACATATATTTTCTAATTCTCATGTTCAGTATTTATATTTTTTAGCTGCTTTATCTGATGATGAAATTTCATTATTTTTATATTTTAATACAAATTATTATTCTGATAATGAAATTAAAGAACTATTTAAGGATATAAATGATTTCATTGGAAAAATAGCTGATGAAGATGAGGAAATCATCAGTAAACTATACTTTTCTGAGTGTGATTTATTGGTTAATAAATAGTTTAATGGTATTATTTTAGATTTAGTCTTCGTTTGGATTTGTTGTCTGATTTCCATAATTATTAAATAAAAGGTAAAATATGAATTATTATAAAACTCTGAAAAATATTTTAATAGTCTTAACTTTTATAATAATGACTAATTTATTTTATAAATTTTCTAAAACAACCAACTACGAAATTGTTATTCCATCTATAGTTTTTATTCTATTCCTATTTTTTGAAATGGTCATTATAATAGATGGAATCATTTCAACACTATCTGCTAAAATGAAAAAAGATTTAAGTTATGAAGTTTTAAATTATTTTCCTTACATAGATGTGTTAATTGTTGTTCATGATGAACCTGTTGAAATTCTTTATAGAACCGTTAATTCTGCTGTTAGGATGGATTATCCAAAAGATAAATTATCTATTTGTCTTTGTGATGATATGCTTAGAGAGGATATGAAGGAATTAGCAAAATCTTTTGATGTAAAATACATTCCTTATGAAAACAATGAGCACGTAAAAGCAGGAAATCTTAATAATGCTCTTAAACAAACTGATTCTCCCTATGTTTTATTATTAGATGCAGACATGATTCCAACTGAGGAAACCCTAATTAGATTATTGCCTTTTTTCACTGATCAAAAGATGGGATATGTTCAAGTCCCCCCAACTTTTTATAATCTAAATTTATATAAATTTAATTTACATGGAGAAAAAATTTTCCCTAACGAGGATGATTTTTTCATAAGAAAAATAAATCCTGGTCGTAGTAGGACAAATTCAGTTTTATGTTGCGGATCTAATGTTATGTTGAAAAGGGAAGCTCTAAAAGAAGTAGGATATTTTGATACATCAACAATAGCAGAAGATTTTTCTACTGCAATTAAGATGCAAAAAAGAAAATATAAAAATTTAGCAATTGATGAAACTTTAATTAATGGTTTAGCTCCTTTAACTATTAACAATCTTTTTACCCAAGAAGAACGTTGGTTAAGAGGAGCAATACAAGTTCTTAAAAAAAATAATTTTTTCCTATCAAAAAAACTCACAGTAATACAAACTATAAATAATTTAAATATACTCATTAATTGGATCACCTACATGGGAAGAACATTTTTTTTATTACTACCTATCCTACTTGTATTGTCGAACATGTTTATGCCCATGCAATTAGATATACTAAATTTTTGGATCTTTTTTTTTATATTAAACATAATAATTCATTGTGCTGGAGGTGATAAACACATACTTTATTCAGATTTTGTAAACACTGTTAAATGTTTTCATTTAACAAAAGTACTTATTAAGGAAATTTTCAAACCTTATAAAAGATTTCATGTTACCCCAAAAAAAAGCTCAAGAAATAGAGGATTTAATGATCATGGCATTCCTCATTTAATAGTTTTGCTATTAAGCATATATTGCTTTTTCTACTCAATTATACTGAAATATAATCCCATTATAATACTTTGGATTGTTGTTAACATTACAACTTTAATTCCCTGCGTATTATTTTTTATCGGGAGAGATGACAATGATTTAATAGAAGTATTTGAAATAAAAACAAGGATAAAAATAGATAATGAAGTTCATAAGACTGAAAATATCTCATTAAAAGGTATCACAATCAATTCTAAATTAGGTAATGGAAAAGAAGTAGATTTAGAAATAGGTAATAACATTAAACTCAAAGGTTTTGCAAAAAATATTGGTGAAAAAACATTTATAGAAATAATAGATAGCCTTGATAAAGACATGGAAGATTATACTCATTATATATTCAACAGAACAGATTTTTTCACCAACACAATGAAGTTTGAAAATTAAATCCATGAAAATTGGCTTAATCTGCTACCCATTGAATTTTTTACAATGCCCTAATTTTTTAAAAATCTGTTCTGTTAGACAAGTTAGTAAGTTACAAGAAATTAATTATTTAAAATATCAATTTTTTGTCTGCAAATGGGCTTGGAGGAATTTGAGTTTTGTGTCTATTATTCTTAATCCTATTTCTAATCATGCTAATTTCTGATAAGCTTATATTTATTTTATTTAAGATCTCCTCATTTTTCAATTTTTTATCTTCTATTAGGTATATGGCTTGGTCTAAAACATCATAAGTCATGCCAATTTCTTCTTCATCAGTTTGATTACTCCATAGACCAGCTCTTGGTGCTTTATCAATGATTTCATTAGGAATATTCCATGATTTAGCTAAATCTTTAAGCTGACTTTTATAAATGTCTCCAATTAATTCAAAGTCACAGGCTCCATCACCAAACTTTGTCATATAACCAATTAATAATTCGCTACGATTTCCAGTTCCAGCAACAAGACCATTTTTAAGGTTTGCAAAGTGGTACAATATCGTCATTCTAATCCTTGCCTTTAAATTGCCAATAACTATTTTAAGATTTTTGTTGTTGTCTAAGTCAACAGCTTCCTGAGAAATATTATTTAGATATTTGTTTAGAATATCATCAATAGCTATCTCCCCATAATTCAAATTAAATTTCTCAGCTATTAAACGAGCATGCTCTGTGTCTTCTTTAGGTGTGGTTGAACTGTTTAAATGATAAGTATAAATTTTTTCAGATGATAATGCTTCGTTTAATAGGTATGCTACAATTGAAGAGTCGATTCCACCACTTAATCCTAAAATTATTGTATCACAATTAGACTCAATAGCTATTTTCTTTATAAAATCTGTTATTTCTGATTTCACCATTTTTGAATTAAGTTTAGTTAAAATAGACATAATTATTCTCTAATAATAGTTGCTTGTTAATTTAACATTATTTATTTTACTATGTTATTATAAAATATTAAATATAATTCTTTTAATTTTGAGCAAAGTGAGGAACTTAGGAACCGAAGGTTCAGTTTCTAAAAGTTTCTTATAAATATTAAAAAATTACAATTTGATAATTAAATATAAATATTATAAAAGATAAACTGTTATTCAAACATCTTTATATCTTTTTTTAAATTTAACCTTTAAAATATTCTATCTTAATTTATTATATTAATAATATAAAGTTCAATCAATATACATGTTAATATTATTATTTATCAATATAATGATTTATGATAAATAAAACAAGATAATCAATAAGGATCGGTGTTTTAATGAAAATAAGTGTTGAAAATGAAAAAAAACTTTTATTAATCATGTTAGATAAATTAGGAGTAGATAAAAAAGATGCTAAGATTGTGGCTGAAGCAACAGTTGATGCTGATTTGAAAGGATTCACATCTCATGGAATTGGAAGATTCCATAACTACATAACAGGAATTAATTTAGGTAACATTAATCCTAACCAAGAAATAACAATAGAAAAAGAAACTGATGCAATGGCATTAGTAAATGGAAATAACAACTTTGGTCAAGTTGTCGCTTATAAATCAATGGAAATAGCCATTGAAAAAGCTAAAAATGTTGGAATAGCTGCCGTTGGAACCAAAAATTCTAATCATTTTGGGGTCACAGGATTTTATTCTGATTTAGCTATTAAAAATGATGTTATTG
>JAISTD010000151.1 GCA_031272765.1 Candidatus Methanovirga australis
ATATAATTAATTTTACAATTATTTAATAGTGAAATAAGTCATGTTTGAAGATATTTTTAATAACAGAAGATTATATAAAAAATTTATTAATTAAATTATTAATATCAAGGACTATAATAAATAAAATTTAAAAGATAATTATAACTAAGATCTATTAATAGTGATAATAAAATAATTATTATTAAAAATATAATCATTTAGATAAAGTTTTTAAATTTTCAATTTAGAAGAACTAATTCTTCGTTTTAATATTATAGTTTTTATTATAAAATATTCTAATTAAAGTTTTAATATAATTAATAAAATATAATATTTTGAAAAAAAGTTTAAAAAAAAATCTGAATTTGAAAGCTTACATAATCTAAACATAGAATTTGATATTATGTGAGAATAGTTAAAAGGATCTCTATGGCTCTAATTATTATAAATAATGAACTTAAATGGATTATTAATATGAATGGTGAACCTGGAGTTCGAAACATTTCTGCTTTAGTAGCAAAAAATGGGGCTACGCCTGTTTCTCCAGCCACTCCAATTAATAGCAATATTGATCCAAATAAAATCATTGGACTTGGTGCAATATTAGCCATTTCAAAAAAACTTAAAGTTCCTGTTGCTGCTAAAATTATCGCACCTCCACCAAATAAAGGTAATGATGATATCATAGCTATTAAGCCATACTGAAATGCTGCATTTAAAACATCTACTTGTTTAACAGCTGAAACTATACCAATATTAACTATTCCAGTTAAGGCAACAAAGAGTATAAAGTTAAATAAGTCACCTGTAATCATAGCTCCTGCCGTTGCTATTCCACAAACAATAGCTAAAAATCTTCGGGCTTTAAACTCAGATAGTCCAACAGCTATTTTGTTATCTTTCAAACTTCCAAAACTTGCTTCGACTTGGGTCTCAGTTCTACTAATAGCTATTAGGAAGGTGAATAATAGTATCACTATAAACATAAATAGATGTAGGGGAGTTAAATATAGAACAATATCTCCTAAGGGTATAATACCAAGTAAACTTCCACCTAAACTTCCAATATCCATTTAATCATTTCCTTTAATATAATCATTCTCTTTTAAATTCTTCTCTCATTAATGTTCCTATTAATCCCATTTTAGAAGCTACTTTAAGAAGTAATCCACATGCAGATAAAAATAGACTTAACAGCCAAAAATCTGAATTTACAAAGAATAATAAGAAACCAACAATCCACAAACACCATGCAATTCCTGAAATAGCTCCAAGACCATTGATAAGAAGGATTGGTAATCCTCTTGCTTTTCTTGATAGTATGTATAATAATATGCCTCCACCAGCTACTGCTCCACCAGTAAAGCCAGTTAAAAATATTCCATATCCAATTAAAATTAATGATAAGAAGTTAGGGGCGGTTGTCATAATTTCCATGTCAAAAACCAATGGTGTTGGAAGCAGTGAAGTATTTTTTCCTTTTTTCCTCATTTCTCGTGAGATTAAAATCTCAGATATTGCCATTATCTCTGCAAGTTCAACGACCAAACCAGGTAATATTAATGCTTCAGCTAAATCTGTTCCAACTGCACCAACAATTATCAACATTGCTAAACCAACAATATCTGTAAGTATTAAGACATGAATATCATTTTTATTAATAGCTATTCCTATAAGTCCAATAAATCCTACAATGAAACCTGTATAAATTGCAGGCAAATACAATGAACAGAATATCTCTGGAACAAATTCAGGTACTAACATCTAATTTTTCTCCTAATAATTCCTAATCATCATCTTCAAATTCTTCATCTTTATTTTTATTTTTGTCTCTCATAGTAAAATTCAGAGCTAACCACGAAGCGATAACAAAAGACATCATTAAAATACTTGACTCTAATATTGTATCAAACCCTCTTGTATAATACAATATTTCATCTATCAAACCACCAGGAGAAGAATAGATTGATGTTCCAAAGTATGGCGAACTTTCTTTAATATTGTAAGCTATTGGAGACATATATGAATTTATCATACCAATCTTTCTACTATACTGTGGATATTGAGCAAGTGTAATTCCTGGTGTCTCTAATATATCCCCTCCTCTATCATAAGGTGCGATCCTATCACCAGCAAGCATTTGTTCTTGAGGAGCTGGTCGTGAATAAAGTTGATCATTATTCAAGGCAAAAGGTAAAAATAATCCTACCAATAAAAACAACGCTAAGACTAACGAAAAAATCCTGGGGATCCTATCAGGATTTGCTAATTTATTCCAAAGTTCACCTAACCCCATAATTTAACTCCTCCCCCCATTACAATTCAGATCCAATCTCTTCTAAACGAGTGATAGCTCTAAGTAAAATCAATGAAATAAACACACTTGTTGCGACAAAAGTCAAAAGAGCAAGCATGTGGTTATAGGTTAAAAGAATTAATGATATTCCAATACTTGAAACTTCGGTATTTAAAGTTCTAACAATAGGATCATTAACTCCAGAACCCCACACAGTTGCTAAACTTCCAACTATAGTCATAATACAACCCATATAAAACCAGATAGTTAATTCAAACATTATCCTCACCCTTTACTTTTTTACTTCTTATTTCATTGATTTTGATAAGAGAAAGTAAAAAGACAATTATTGAAATTGGGCTTAAAAGAGCCATGATAAAAGCCACATCAAGATATTTAAATGAAACAACAGCTCCAAACAAACCTGCTTCCAATAACGACAACATTATTATTTTATCTAATGGCTTGACTAAGAACATTATCCCTAATGCTCCAATTACCATTAAACTTATTGAAACATTTGTTAGAGTTATGAAATCCAATATATTCATTTTATTACCTGAAAATTAATAGCTTTCAATTTATGAGAATTTCTGATTTTCCACTTCTAAAAGTTTAAAAGTGTATGCGATGGCATTAGATGAAATTGTGGAGGTTATAAAAAAGGTAGACCCTACAATAAATCCAAATGGAGTATCAATATAAATAGCTATTAGTGCTGAGAGACCAAAATCTATAACATTCATATAAAGAATTTTTTCAACTCGATTTTTAGTTATAAAAGCTCTTAAAGCCATTAGAATAATTATCAGACCAATTATTTTCTCCATCAAAAAAAATCACCACAATTTACTCCATTTTAGTTTCTCTATTTAATTTTTTAGCTATTAAACCCAAAAGTTTAGATGAATATGAATGATTCAAACCTTGAATAGTGGTAATAGCTATTACCATACCAATTACAAACATTATAGGTGTGAAACCAAGAAATGAACATAAAAATATAATGGCTGTTGTTGTTAATGCACCTATTGTTCCAGCATATCCTGGATCAGCACACAATCTATTACCAATATATACCATAAAAGCAGCTATTAAACCGCCTTGAAAACCTAAGACCATGACTCCCATTGAAGCAAGCAATGTTCCTGCTGAAGCATCAGGAGAACATAAAATATTTCCTTGAAAAAAACCTCCAGATAAATCTCCACCCCTATTTTTTATAGAATGTCCTACAATATTGGCTCCTTTAACACCAGGTGCCTCTGGCAATCCAAAATATGTATCAATTACCACAAAATTTATCCAAGAAATTATAGATGCGAGAATTACACCAATGATCTCATTCATTCTGCTCACCAGTATTAGGTTTAGGAAATACATAGTCAAAAAGATATTTCATGAATAATCCAGATAGAATAGCTATTATAACAGCTAAAATAAGACCATCATAAAACCATTGAAAGTTCATTGAATAAAAAATAGCTAAAATCCCAATAGAAAAAATTGGAGTTGGAAATAATGCAGATTTAGTCCAAGAAAATCGTATTGGCTTTTCTGGAACAAAAGGCAGCTTTAATAAGAGAGCCACTACTATGGATAAGATAATAGCTATTAAATAATTTAATAATATATGTGTTTCTGTTATATTACTTATCATAGGATAATATATGTTTTACTTAATATATATAATTTTTAGATTTGAAGTTTTATAAATTTAAGATTAAGATTAAGTTTAAATACAAGCTTAATGATTGAGAATTAAATATTGCATAAAACCTATCTGTATCTTTAAATACAAAATAAATCTCTTAAAATAGGATAAATAAAAAATTGAAATTGTTTATTTAAAAAAAGAATAATTATAAAATTAATTATTATAAATACTTAAATTTTTAATTTAGATTAAATTTATTAAATTATTAAAAGTCAAGAATGAATTCCTTCAAATTGAAAATAAATATAATAAAATAATCTTTTTATAATATTAAATGTTTGAATAATAGAAGATAAAAAATTTTTTTTGAATTCTCTGAAAAATTTCAAAGAAGTTGAAACAAATTATAAAATAATAGAAAAGTAGATATTTAAAAATTCGTATTTATAAAGTTTCTAAAGATCTTTTAACAATTTCTAAATCATCAGAAACTTCTAAAGTTTTATTAGTAGGCTCTAAATGATTTATATTGCATCTTCTATTTTTAATAGAAGTTCCTACAACTTCTACAAAATTTTTATCGACTACATCTAATATTACACATTTTTCTCCTGCTTCTCTTCCAGCAGTCTTAACACAAACTCTTCCTATTTCAATTGATGCCATTTATATCACCTTTAATGTTGAAATTATAATTTCAGTTATACTATCAGGATTAAAACTGTTAGTATTTAATATTAAATCATAAATATTTAAATTATTAATATCAATTTTATGTATATCCAAATATCTTTTAGCTTCACTATCTTCACGGATTTTAACTTCTTTAGATGCTAAATCAAAAGATTTTGATTCTCTTCCACAGATTCTCTGAACTCTAACATCAAAGGGAGTGATCATCCAGATTTTTAAATCTGCTTCAATAAAATAAGCTGAAAGTCTACCTTCTATAATAAGGTTTTCAGAATTCTCGGCTAATTTCTTCTGCCTATTATCTATTTCCATATCTACATCAATATTATTCTCAGCAAACTCACCAAATTCTAAAATAGACATTTCAGATTCCTTAGCCATTTGTCTAAAAATATCTCCTGCAGAAATAAATGGAATATCAAGTTTTTTAGATAATGCCTCTGCAGATGTAGTAGTTCCAGTCCCTGCTAATCCGCCGATAGTAACAATCATTATGTCCTTGCCTCAGATTTAAAGATTTTTCTGGTGCATTCTGAACATAAATAACCACCAAATGGTCTATTAGGTCTCTTTTTAGACTTCGCTAATTTATTTATTTGATATGGTCTTCCCCTTGGAACACCATGCAAAACTTTACCACATTCAGCACAAATATGCTTACTTGGTTTCTTCTTTTTATATCTTAAAACATTAACTCCACCAGGAGTCCTTTTAAAAGTTCTTTTATATGATCTTGATCTATATCTTGGTTGTGGCATTACATCACCTTCTCTTATAAACATTAATCATTTTTAATAGTTTTAGTATATTATTTAATTTTATCTCTTAATTTCTTTTTAATGATATATAAATTATTTTTTATGATTATTTTTTAATGAGTCATACCCATATTAATTATTATAAATGATAATTAATTATTAAATTATAAACTTAATTTAATTAAATAAAACTATTCAGGAATAATCAGAATATAATGCAATAATTCATGAATTGATACAGCTTCTAAAATGCTGATTTTAAGCCAACTAACTTTCTAACAATTGGAGATAATGTGAACATACATAGTGTATACCAGCCAAGATATCCTACAGCATTAGGCAAATGGTATCCAACAAACTCAAATACAATACTTGGATCAGGAGCTCCACCACCATATATAGAAATCGAATGCCAAATAGGAGTCAAAACAGCCCAATATGGAAACATTGGAAATGAAACATAAACATGACCAAGCAAAGAAGCTCTCATCCACCAAAGAATCAGTAAGAATGGAATAATCGTAACAAGCATAGGCTTAAAAGACATCATCATCATTTCACTTTGATCTTTCATAAATTCCTGTTGTTCTGCTTGTAATTTACTCATTGCCTTAGCATCACCAGACTTACGAACATCATTCAATCTCTTCTGAAACTCAGCAGATTTTTCTTTCATACTATCCAACTTTTCATGATCCATCAAATATTTTTGAGTAAGATTTGTGAGAATGGATAATAAAAATGCTATGAAAAATATGACCAACAAAGGGTTCTTTGGATTAGGATCTAAAGCAATTATTGGATCAAAAATCTTATCAAAAGAACTAAAAACCAATCCTAAAATATCAAACATTTCATCACCGTATAATTTAAGTTTAAAAATATGTAATTCAGAAATTTAATGTTTCCACCATCTTAGAAACGATTATAGCCTGCTCATTATCATGATTTTCTAATATTTTAACCGTCGCACCAGTTAATGTAGCATAAGTCATTGCAGTTGCTCTATTGATTTCTTGATGCAACGCAATAATTTTCGTCATTTCTTTATCACGGTCTCTTGTCTCATCAGATAATCTTCTAATTAAAATTTCATCAGGATTTGCTTCAACGATTATAAAAATATTTGGTTTTAATTCTCTTAAAATCCATTCAGGAAGTCCTGGAAGAAAACCTGCAGGAGTATTTATAGTACAATGAGTATCTACAATAACATTCTCACTTTCTGATTTCTCTTTAATTTTCTTTGCTGCGAGAAGCTGGAGTTCCTTTTGAACATCTGGAGACAACTTTCTAAGTTCATCTCTATGATCAACCATATTTTTTTCTTTAGCTATTTCTACCATCATATCCCCATAATTTATATGAAGATAATTAACTTCTTCTAAAGTTTTATTAAGAACAGTCGTGCTTCCAGACCCTGGAATTCCTGTTAAAACTACTAACTTCATATTATCCTCCCACAAAATCTCTATTTAATCATTGAACCATTAATTTAAAATCATAATTTAAGTTTATAATAAAATATATAATATTTGAATAAATTTATTCTAAGAACCTCTTCAACATTGGATGCATATCCATAAGTTGATCTTGAGCAATCTCTTCATAAAGTTTATAGACTATACCAACTGTAAGTAAAACACCAGTACCTCCACCAGTAGCAGATGTCAAATCTGCACCAAAAGCAAGTAAACCTACAAATGCTCCACCTAAAACAGTTAAAGCAGGCACATACTTATTTAAAAGTTTTCTAAGCTGAGCTTTGCTGCTTCTAAAACCAGGTATCTGAATACCAGAACTATGAAGCTGTTCAGCTATTTTATTAGCACCTAACCCACCAATTTCTACCCATAAAATAGAGAAAATTATGCAGAAAGTCATGAAAAATAAACCATAAACCAATACCCTTAAGGGATTAGTAAACAAAACATCAAGCCTTGGAGTTAGAAGATAAAAAGCAAAGCCATCAATAGCCTGTCCTTTACTAACATGTCCCAAAATAGGAAACCCGATGCTTGAAAAGGTGTTTGCAAGAAGAGAAATATTCACCAATAATGCACTGGTTAATATAACTGGCATATTACTTGCATATATGAATTTAAGAGGATACTTACTTACATTACCACGAATTCTACCATGATTTCTCACTCTACCATGAGAAATAGGGATTTCTATTCTCATACTTTCACCATATACTGCAACTAAAAATACAACAATAGTTGCAACCAAAGGTAAAAGCAGTGATGGATCTGGAGACCCTGAAATAATGGATTGGATAAACCCTGGAATCATTCCTGGCATCTGTCCTGAAGAGGCTGTAGCAGGCAAAATGTTCAAAGAATTTGTAACTATTTCTTGCGAAACACCAGCTGCAATGAATAAACCTACACCACTTCCAAAACCCCATTTTGAAACAACTTCATCTAAGTATAAAATTAAAACAGAACCTAATACCAATTGAACTATCATTATCCACTCGTAACCCGCATTTATAGGAGGTAAATTATTCGTTTTAACTAAAACAATGGCTTCAAAAACTGAAATCATTAATGTTAAAATTTTCTGTGTGCTTTGAAACAAAGATTTATCTTCATGTTTTGAAAGATCTAAATTTAACATTTTAGTTCCAACAAGAACTTGAAGAATAATGGATGAAGTAACAATAGGTCCAATACCCAATGACACTATAGACTGAAAACTACCTGCCATAACTGATCTTAAACTTGCAAAGTTGTCGATAGCCTGTGGACTTAATCCATATAACTTTATTTGGCATAAAAAGAAATATAATACCAGAACAAATGCTGTCCATTTAATTTTATCTTTGAACCCTTGCCTATATATAGGTACCTTAACTTGAGGTATTAAAGAAAACAAAGGTTTAAATTTCTCCAAAAACATTTTTTATTCCCCTAACTCACAAGACCAGTGATGATTATAAACAAATACAACATGAATAAAATTATAAATTAATATGAATTATTGTTATAACAATTAAAGTATAATTAAACAATAAACACTAATGAATTTTATACTTTATAACCCTTTTTTATAACTCCCTTCAAATCAATCACTTAGTCAATCATCACAAATATAAATTAATCATTAATTAAATTACTATAGCTTCTCCACCAGCCTCAACGATTTTTTCTTCAGCAGATTTTGAAAAAGAAGGAGATTTAATAATCAAAGGCTTCAACAATTTACCATTACCTAAAACCTTATTATAACCTAAATCTGTAACATCAATAACAATAGAATCTCCTTCTTCAGAAGCTTTGCCATTAACTAAAAACTTTTCAGATTTTTCATCTAAGAAATCTAAATTAACAGGATTAACATTATTAACTGTGGTTTTATTTCTTTTAAATCCATATTTACCATAGTGCTTAGGATCAAATTTAACAATCCAAGACCAATGATGTTTTTTACCACCAGATTTACCTTTACCACCTTTATGACCAGCTCCTCTTCTTTTTTTAGTACAACCACCACCATTAGATCGGGACCCTCTTAATTTATTAATTTTACGCTTAGTTCTAATCATTTCTTCACCATTAACCATTTTCCTTAATCAAATCATTTTCTTTAAAAGAATATTAATCGAATCTCCTCTAAATCCTAAAGATCCTCCTTCATTAAAAGATTGTCTAATTCCTTCGTACCCCTTTCTTGGAGGATGTAATCTAAAAACTGGCTTCATATCAATATCGTCAGCTTTAATTTCAGCACTTAACAAAGCATTCACTAATTCTTCAATAGATGAATAATTAGTATTCTCTTTAAGATATTCTTCACTAACTGATACATTACCAGTTAGTTTACCTCTTTTAGATATTACCTCAACCAACATTTTAGAGTCAATTTCACCCCAAGTAATATAATCTTTTGCTTTTTGAAGCATTCCTTTATAACTTGGATTATCTTGAACTAATACTCCATGATTTATTCTATTAAGATGTAACATATTTAAAGTATTAGCAATATCTTTCTTTACACCAGTAGTTCCTCTAACTCTAACAACAAAAAACATTTTAAATCACATCTCCTATGAAAATGCAGCTGCATCCCTAACTGCTTTTTCAGTTGATTTAAATTTGCTTAAATTTTTTAATGCTTCAAAGGTAGCATTAGCAAAGTTTACAGTTGTTTGAGTTTGACCACTTGTTTGAGACCATAAATCATGGAATCCAGCAAGTTTCATGATGGTTTTACCAACATTACCTATAGCAAGACCTACACCAGCTGGAGCAGGAATTAAAGTAACTTTCACACTACCAGTCTTACCATTAACTTTAAAAGGAACTGTATGATGTTTACCACATACACAACCCCAATCACCACAACCTCTTTTGACTTTAATAATATTATATTTTGCATTATCAACAGCCTTACGAATAGCTGGACCCACTTCTTTAGCTTTACCTTGACCTAAGCCAACATATCCATCTTTATTGCCAACTGCAACAATAACCCTAAAATTAACCTTTCTTCCAGATTTATGCATTCTTTGAACAAGATTAACATCCATAACTTCTTCTTCTAAATCTGGAAGTAATGCATCAATAATTTCTAACTCCATTACTGGTAAACCTTTTTCAAAAATTTCATCAATATCTGTTATGGTTCCTTCCTTAACCATGCTTCCAAGTTTTGTTTTAGGTTCCCAATCTTCCATATTAAAGCTCATATATATAACCTCATAACTAAAAATCTTCATTGATTTTATTTTTAATTTCATCAAAATGTTTAGGCAAATCAACAGGTCTTAATCCTCTTTCTAAGTATTTTGAGAACTTCTTTTTTAAATCATCATCACTTAAACTTTCAGCATAATCAGAAATGTGCTTTCCAGAGATTCTATCTTCATCGGGCAAAATAAGTTCACCATGAGGAACACTTAATCCTGCATCAACAGCTCCTTTAAGTGCTGCAAAAACTCTTGAACTTTTAACTGCTCTTTTTAAACCTATATCCAATACAGCTTCATTAACATTCATTTTTAGTGCTTTTTTACCACAAATATATGCAGTTAAATAAGCGGCACTTGTATTTTTAGCTCCTCCAAGCCATCCTGATCGTTGTAACTCTTTAGAATGTGCAGATATGATAGTTTCATCCCCATTTTCTCCAACAGTTATTATTTGTACAATCACATTAGCATTGGAAATTCTAACTACTAACCTGTGCTTGTCTAAATCTATTAATTTCATTCTCGTACCATAATCAGTTTTTCCTTCTCTTCTTCTTCTAAATGGTACTTTATATCTTGATCCATGTGCCAAATAAATTCCTCCTATTTAGTCAAATCATGATCCTTAGCATAAGTCTTCATGTAAGACTTACTTCTAAAGGCACCACCTTTAGCCATCTTATACAATTTACGATAAGTGGTAGAATCAATTTCTTCAGATTCTCGCATAGATTTAAGATCTCTTCTTAACGCTCTGATAGTTGTCATCCATGCTTTCTTTTTAGGATTATGAGCATTTTTTGCCCCTTTAATACTACCTCTCCCTTTTCTTCGACCCTTTTGCTTCTGAACAGCCAATTTTTTAGATCTGTAACTACTAATTCCCTTTTTAGGTTTAGCTTTTATAACATCTGAAAGTATTAGCTTCTTAACATCTTCTCGAGTCATAGCACCAGATACCAATTCGATTTTTTCTGGATTAATCCAGACTCTATTAATCCCAACTTTAAGTATACTTGCAGCTAACCTTTTTTGAGTTGTGAGATTCACAAAAATCACTCCAATTAAATATAAATTATTAACCATATACTATACAATCATACACACCTATACAATACATATATTCATATAACTCATTCGACTATAAAATAAACATAGACTATTAAAACAAATTAATATTCAGATAAATGTGTGATTATTTAATATATTTAATTACAAACCAATTCAATAGATAAACAAAATAAACTATAAAAAAAATAAAACTTAGCTATTTAACAAACATTTCATTGTATTTACCATATATAATAAGCATACAAAATTTAATAGTTAATACCAGTTCATCTTTGAATAGATTTTAAAATATTCTTAAACCAAAATATTAAAATTTTTTATAAACTTTATAATAATTTTTTATAAATTCTATATAATTTATAAATTCTACAAAACTTATAAACTCAATATAATTTCAACAATATAATTCAAACCATATAATTTTAGTTTTAGTCTTCTTCATACTCAACATTAGATCCTCGAGAAGATTCTAAAATTTCAGATTTAGGATTGATAGGTAGTGCCTTTCCATTCAATACTTTAATACCTAACTCTTTCGCTTTTTCGACAATCAAAAATTTCTTTTTATTGCCAACTGAAGCTGAAACTCTTGCTGCTTCAGTAATTGGGTCTAATTTTTCTAAATCATTGAGATTATGAACAAGTATATCCTTAAAACCAGATGGATGAAGATTTCTTGTTAATCTATTAGAACCATAACCAATAGAAGGCATTGCAGGTTTTCCAGATTCGTATCTTCTCATTTTACTGGATTTTCCTCTCGGTTTTCTCCATTTTATACCTAATTTTTTATATCTTGCATATTCTTGCCTTTTAAATTTTTTATTCATAATAATCACCATCTAATTTTTACTTACAAGATATATACCATCTTGGAAAACACGAGGGTCTTTTCCTTTAATTTTAGTGGCTTGTTCTAAATTAGCCATAGTTTGACCAACATCCTCCTTGTTGATACCAGAAACTAACACTTCATCTCCTTTAGCATCAACTTTTGCAGAACCTACAATTTTAGCAACTCTTGGATGTCTTTCACCGATGAAGTTCTCAATAGTAACTTTATCATCTCCAACCTTAACAGTCATAGGGAAATGAGCAAAAACAATCTTCATATTATATGTAAATCCATCAGTTACACCAGTTATCATATTTGATAAATGTGCTTTAATTGTACCAATCATAGATTTATCTGCTTTTTTAGGAAATCGAGTCGATAAAAATAAACTATCTTCAGTTTTTTCAATGGAGACATTAGGATAAATAAACTTTCTTGATACTTCTCCTTTAGGTCCCTTGATAATTATGTTGGTATTTTCTATATTAACTTCAACACCATCAGGAATTGAAATTTGTTCTTCAATAATTGCAGCTAATACCATTCTATCACCTCAATACATGTAAGCAAGCAATCTACCACCAATTCCCATCTCTTTCGCTTTTGAATGAGTCATTATCCCTTTAGGAGTGGTAACAATCAATATGCCAAAATTTTTCGCTGGTAAAAATCTTTTTTCAAACTTTTCAAATTCATCTTTTTTAACAGAATGGCGAGGTTTAATAACACCACATTGGTTAATATTACCTTCTAATTCAACTAAGAATTTTCCTGCCTTTCCATCATCTATATATTCAAACTCACCAATATAATTTTCATCTTTCATCGTGGTTAAAACTTGACCAATAAGTTTAGAAGCAGGAGCAATAGTACATGAACTATTTACTTGTAACTCGTTGTTCCTGATATTGGTAAGAGCATTGGCGAGTGGATCCATAAGCGTCATAGATACACCTCAATTATATTTTTTAAATCCTATTTTTGGGGCGAGTTCTCTAAAACATTGCCGACATAACATAAGATTATATCTTCTTATCATTGCAGAGTGATCTCCACATCTACTACATTTTCTTGATGCTTTTCCATATTTTCTTGGCAAAATATCACCTTTTGTTTATATACATTACAATCAACTATAACAATATATCCTCTTAATTATTCAATTATCCTCTTAATTATTCAATTAATAATCATTTATGAAATTAACAATCATTCATACAATTTAACAATCATTTATCAGCTATTAAATGTTATTAAAAAATTGAATATGATTTAACTATTAAACATTATTCAATATTAATATTAAAGTTATTTTCCATATATTTAATGGTTTGATCTTTTTTAACCATATGCCTTGCAGGAATCCTACTTTTTTGTATTTTTCTACATTTAATCCTATATCCTGGCTTTTCAAAAGTAATATTAACATTAATTCCAAAAATTCCTATATCTGGATCATATTTAATTCCAGGCATATCAATGTGCTCAGCAATTCCAAAAGAAAGATTTCCTTGATCATCAAATTGTGACTTCCTTATATTATTTCCAATACCATCTAAAACCAATTTAATAGCATTATTCGCTTTTTCCCCTCGAAGAGTCACTTTACATGCTATTGGCTGACGTTTTCTAATGCCAAACTCTGGATTAGTAACTTTAGAAAAAGTTCTAACTGGTTTTTGTCCAGTTAAAGACTCTAACAAATTAATTGCTCTTGATAATCTTTCCCCAGACTCGCCTACCCCAATATTTAAAGTGGTTTTAGCTATAATAACATTTTCCATAGGGTTCATCTAATTACCTCCAGGAAGTAAAATTTCAGGATGATCCTTACCTATAACAAATGCATATTCTTTTAAAGTTAAAAATTCTTTTTTCATTTCATTTTCAACTAAAACAGTATTCTTATTAGAAGATTTATTAATTATAATCTCTTTAATAAAAGCTATTTCTCCAGTATGCTTACCATCAGTCACTAAAACAATCGTATCTTCTTGAAAATTGAAAACTTCTAAGATTTCTTGATTAGGAATTTGTAATTTAATAACATCTCCAACACCAACACTTTCATCAGAAGTTACATTTCTACCATCATGTAAATTAAGTTGACTCAAACCTTTTTTCAATATGGTTTTATCAGAAACTTTACATAACTTAAAATGAGCATTTTCAGCAGGAATTGGATGAAGAGTTAACCTACCTTTTAAATCAGGGAGAACCCTAAAAACTTCTTCAGTTTTTGGAATTTGAATTACATCCATAAAACCAACAGGAAACTTGTAATCTTTAATAATTCTCCCATCAACTAAAATATTACCAGTATTAATAATTCTTTTAGCTTCTCTTGCATTATCTGCTAACTTTAATAAATCTCTTACAACAATTAATAAAGATAATGAATTTTCAATAGAATGAGAACCAGGAGATGGTTTAACAGTCCATTTTTTCTCTTTTGGATGAATATTCCAATTTTTTGGTGCTTTAAATCTTTTTAAATGTCTTCTTGATCCCATATTAGCCATATTATCCTTTCCTATCTATAATTTTATTTCTGAAATCGTCATTCATATCAGCATCAATGATCACGAGATTTGAAGGATGTACTGGTAAAAGAACAGAAGTGCCATCTGATTTAACTTTGCTAACACTATCAATGAAAACTCTATAGTTTTTGTAATCTACTCTTTCAATTTTCCCTTCAATATATCTAAAGTCTCCACGAACTACTTGGATTTTGTCTCCAGATTTAATAGGCAAAGATCTTCTATTATAATCTTCCTGTAACTCTTTACTTAAATTAACACCCATTTTTTTTCTTCGAATATGTAATGGTGCATTATAAAGAGCTTTTCTCTGTTTTCTCGGTTGTTTTGACATTGAATCACCTTAAACTAAAATACTTGCAACACTACCAACACTCGACCATCTATCAGCAGCTTCTTTAGCTACTGGACCTCTTATTTCAGACCCTTTAAGAACTCCCTCTGGAGTTATAATAACCGCAGCATTGTCTTCAAATTTTACTCTTAAACCATCAACACGCCTATACTCTTTTTTCTGTCTTACAACAACAGCATTAACTATTTCACGCCTCATGTCTGCTGTCCCTTTTTTAACAGAAGCAACAATTAAATCTCCAACACCTGCTGAAGCAAGACGTCTACGAACTCCTTTATAACCTTTTACTGCGATTATTTCGATCTCACGAGCTCCAGTATTATCAACACATTGAAGATTAGCTCCAATAGGCAGAGATTTTGAGACAGTTGATTTGACTGGCTTCATTTATTCAACTCCTTTAATACTTGCACTAAAACAAAATGTTTTGTTTTGCTTAAAGGTCTACATTCCACAACTTTCACAGAATCTCCAATATTAACATTAAAACAATCGGGTTTATGAACACTAATCTTAGATTTTCTTTTTTCATATCTTTCATATTTTTGAATAAATTTATAGTAACTTCTTTCTATAGTAATTGTCCTATCTGCTTTATTATTAGCGACAATGCCCTCAAGAATTTGTCCTCTAACAGATAAAGACCCATGAAATGGACAGTTAGGATCATTACACTTATTTTCTGGTTCTGGAACATCTAATCCAATCACTTTATCACCAGCTATATTTTTTTAAATTTTTTTTTAATTCTATCCTCTGGAGAGCTGACCAAAATTTTTCCTTCAATCTCAACCCATTTACCATTTGGAATTTTAAAATGAAAAGTTGAATTCACCTTAGAAATCATTTTTTGATTATTTGAAACTGAATAATTTTGATCTAAATTATTCCTATTCAACTCATTGTTAATTTTACAACTAACATCAATAGATAAGGTCTTTTTTGTCTCATCTACAACATTTCCACATAATCCAACTAAGGACTTATTAGAACTATCTACAACTTCAAGATATAAACCAATTAATTCATGACGAAATACATTTTTTGAAGTTATCATAATATCAGCATTTTAAGTTTATAATCAAGCAATATCTTATCACACTATCTTATAAAAATATTCTCATAAATAGCTAATATATTAACAGATAATTACTGCTAAATACTTATAGTACTAATATTCACACTATAAATATTTCATCAGTGAACATTGAATATTAATCTATATTTTATAAATTTAATTTTTATATCACAAAGTTTTAATTTTTATATCACAAAGTTTCATAAATTCTAAAATCATACGAACAAAGATTAATAGGAAATACATCAATAAGTTATCTAATTATAAATTAAATAATGATTAAAGACATATACATCAATTATTATTTATGTAATATAATTATTTGAACATGCAGGTTATTTATAATAAATTATTGAATATAATAATTAGAATGTAAACTAATAATTATAAGAATAATTTTTAGCTTATTACGGCATAATAACAACAGGATAATCACTTCTTTCTTTTATTGGATCTTTTATTTTCTTTGATCTCAATTGTATCAGAAGAAAATCCCATATCTGATAAAACACTTTTAACCTTATTTTTATGATCTCCTTGAAGCTCAATTTGACCTTTTTTGGCTGTTCCACCGCATGCACAACGAGCTTTAAGTTCCTTAGTAAGGTCTTTTATATCAATGTCATGTTCATCAATACCTTCTACAATAGTCATAAGCTTTCCAAATCGTCTTCTTACAGTATAAACCTTAACAGTTTGAACCTCTCTTGCAATTTCTTGACAAACACAAAGCTCTTCTGGAAGACCACAAACATCACAAATTTTCATTTACCTCTCCTTCTGTTTTTGAGTCATTATTGTAATAACACGAGCAATAGTTCTTTTTAATTCTCTTATTTTACCAGGATTTTCATTAACTCCAGCTGCAGAACTTTTTGAGATATTCTTGGCTAATTCTTTCTTAAGTTCATCTAATTTTTCTTGAATATCTTCAATGTCCATTTCCCAAACATCCTTACTTCGTAAAATCGCCATTTTAAATACCTCTTAATCAATCAATAATCTCTTTTTCTTTAATTTCTTCAACATCAATTTCTTTAATATCTTCAAAATCCTCATCATCAGAGATTATATTATCAGAATCATCTAAATCTACAAGTTCCTTTACTTCTTCAATATCCTCAAAGTCCTCATCGTCAAGATCTTCTAAATTTTCAAGTTCTTTAGTTTCCAAAGATTCAGAAGATAGATCCAAATCTTCATCAATTTCCTGATTTTCTTCAATTTTTGGAGCTAAGATATCAACTTTATCAGGTAAATCTGCATCTGGAGGCATAATTCTAACAAATATTCCTAAAACACCAGGTTTCAATTGGACAGTTGCAAAACCTTCTTTAACTAATCTAATTGATGGTTCACCACATTTTTTTATGTATCCATCGATGAATTTAGCAGTAGCTGATCTTGAACCTCTTATTTTACCAGAAACAGTGACTTCAACACCTTGTGCTCCAGCACCCATTATTTTACGTATTGTTGAATAAGCAACTCTTCTAAAATGCATCCCTCTTTGTAACATAGATGCAATCTTATGAGCCATAATTTTAGGATTAAGTTCTGGAACATCAACTTCTTTAACTTCAACTTGAGGATTATCAAGACTAAAGTTATTTTTTAAAGTTTGAGTAATAGAACGAACTGTTTTTCCACCTCTTCCTATTACCATACCTGGTCTTTCAGCATAAATAACAATTATTGTACCAAGAGGATTAACTTGAACATTCATTCCACCATAACCAGCTCTTTCAAGTTTACTTTCTAAATATTCGTCGATTTTGGTTCTTTTAAGACCCTTTGTGACAAAATCTTTTTCAATCATTCTGTTCCTCCATTACAATCACTTGAATATGAGTTGTTGGTGTATTAAATGCTGTTGATCTTCCAAAAGCTCTTGGAATAAACCCTCTAATAACCATTCCTCTATGGCTTGAGATATGTTCAATGAATAATTTTTCTGTATTTAATCCTTTGGATTCAGCATTTGCCTCAGCATTTTCTAAAACTTTTAATATTGCTTTAGATGCTTTAACAGGATACCTTCCAGCAGCCCATCCTTTCAAGCCTTTCCTATGCCCGACTTTCTTATTATGTCTTTTAAAAGGTATTGCTTTCTTCATTTCAATAACATCGACTAAATAAGTTTTAGCTTTACTAAGCTTCATTCCTCTTATTTCTCTACAAATCTCAACGGAATGTTTAGGAGAAATTTTAAGAGTTTTTGACATTGCACGAGCTATTTTAGAATTATCAGCTCCATTATAAGCATATTTATTTCCCATTATTTAATCTCCTATTCTATTTAAGAGGTACGAACATTGAAGACCTTGTAGCTCCCATTCCAGGATCACCATGCTGAACTCTTGCTCTCGTAGGTGCAAATTCTCCAAAATAAGATCCAATCATTTCGGAAGTAAAAGTAACCTGAACAAACTCTTTACCATTATATATTCCAAAAGTTGTACCTATCATCTCTGGAAGTACAATCATATCTCTACAATGAGTTTTTATAACTACAGGTTTTCCACCTTTCTTCTGACTTTTACTTAATCTCCTCATTTTATCAATAACTTTCTGTTGTCTTGATAAAAATCCTCTTTTCAAAGATCTTCTTTGTCTTGAAGGTAATAATTCAGCTAATTCATCTAAAGACATTTTTTGAAGTTCTTCTAATTTATAACCTTTATATTTAAATACTTTCCTTGCCAATAAGTCACCTCCTAATTATCTTCTTTTTCCAGTCCGTTTAGCTGCAATAGATCCTACTTTTCTTCCTGGAGGTGTATGTCTTGAAACAGTTGTTGGTCGTCCAGGATGCTGCCTATTTCCTCCACCATGAGGGTGGTCAACCGCATTCATAGCTACCCCCCTAACAGTCATTGGAACTTTACCTTTAGCTTTAAAAGCATGCCATCTTGCTCCTGCTTTAAGGAATGGTTTTTCTTTTCTTCCTCCACCTGCAACTACACCAATAGTAGCCCTACAATTAAGGTTAAAGGATTTTAATTCTCCTGAAGGCAAATCAACAACTGCCTTCTCAGAATCACGAGTAATTAAAGAAGCATAAGTCCCTGAAGATCTGACAAAGCGTCCTCCATCTCCAGGTACATTTTCAATATTGTATATTGGAGTTCCCTCTGGAATTTCACTTAACGGTAAGGTATTACCTAAATTTATTGAAGCTGAAACACCACATTCTATATCATCATCAACTTGAATACTTTCTGGAGCCAATATATATTTTTTCTCACCATTTTCAAATTTAATGTCTGCAAGAGGTGCAGTTCTCCCAGGATCATGAACAATAGATTCAACCTTACCTTTTAAAGCTCCTTCTTTTTCTATTTCGTCGTATATCCTATACTTTATCTTGTCTTTAAAACGATGGGAAGCACTACGATATCGTGGTGTTCCTCTACCTCTTCTTTGATGTATTAAACGTTTTCCCATGAAAAATCCTCCAATTAGAATACTCCCATTCTAACAGCAATATCTTCTGCCTTGCCTTCCTCAGAAAGTTTAATAAAAGCTATCTTTAAACCTTTAGAATTTATATGTGTATTAACACTTTCAATTTCTTCTTCAAACATCTGTTTAAAAGCTTTTCTAATCTCTTTCTTATTACTTTCTCTTAAAACAACAAAGGCAATTTCATTATTTTTGTCGATTAGATTCATTGTTTTTTCTGTAACATGAGGCCTAATCATAATTGAATATGAATCCATAACTTCACCTTTTAGTAACAATTATTCAAAACACTATCAAGATAACAACTTAACAACAGCTTAACTAATTTATTAGCTAAAAAAAGCACTGTGTGAAAGCACTGTGCAATTGTTATTGGAATAAATCTCCTAATTGCTCTACTGCAGAAGAAGTAAATACTGTTAATCTCCCTGGTTGAGTACCAGGTGCCAATAGCTCAGCATTTAAATTTCGAGCGGATACAACATCAACTCCAGCATGATTTCTTCCACCAAGTCCTATACCTTTATCTTCAGCCACGACTATTAAAGGTCCTTTAGGATTCCTATATTTTCTTCCTCTCATTTTACCCTTACCAGCCTTAATGTGTCTACCTTTTTTAGATCTTTCTACATCAGCATATATACCTAACTTTTGAAATATTTCGCGGGTATCCTTAGTCCTTTTAATGGTAGCTAATTCATCCTCAACAACTAAAGGTATCTGCCCTACATCTTCTATTTTGTGTCCTCTATTTTTAACAAGTTCAGAACTTGTAGTTGCGGCAATAGCGGACCTTATAGCAAACCTTCTTTCCTTAATATTAATTTTTTCTTTATATTTCTTCTGAGGTCTCGGTGGATGTGCTTTTCTACCACCTACAGCCTGAGGAATAAATGCTGCTTTTGATCCATTTTTTATTCTTGGAACCATAGCTGCCCCTCTACCAGAACCCCATGATTTAGCAGTTGTTCTTTTACCTGCCATAGGATCAGAACCCCATGGTTGTATCCTTGCCGTCTGTGAAGAAATAACCGCCCTTTTTATGAGATCTGGCCTAAATTCTTCACTAAAAATAGTAGGTAAATCAACTTCTCCTTTAATTTCACCTTCAATAGAATAAACATTAACTTTCATTTTATCACATTATAATATTACTAAACACCTTGTTTAGATTATTAAACACCTTGTTTAGATTTTGTACTAATATAATTTATTTGAGGTGCTTCATTTAATTTACCATTGTATCTTATAGCTTCTCTAAGGACGACCAGTCTTTTACTTGGTCCTGGAAGAGAACCTTTAACTAAAATGAAATCATTCTTAAGAAGACCATATTTAATAAATCCTCCGTCAGGATTTACTTCATTTACTTGAGAAGCATCACCAATTTTCAAAATTTTTTTGTTGAACTCTGTTCTCTTATGGTATCCCATTTGACCTGCCTGTGCAACAGTCCACATAGTCCTTGAAGGAGACCACGGTCCTATTGAACCAACATGCCTTGCTTTACTGGATCTTGCTGCCTTCCCATATTGAATTCTAACTCCAAACCTTTTAACAGGTCCTTGAAACCCTTTACCTTTAGTAACAGCAATTGAATCAACCACTTGACCTTCTGAGAAAACATCTTTTGCCCTAACTTCCTTACCTAATAATTCTATACCTGTATTCAATTTCTCTTCTACGGTTTTTCCGCCAATTCCACATTCAAATATTTCAGGTTTTTTCTTAGGCACACTTGTTAGTTTGGGATTAGTGTGTACTAAAATTTTCACTTCGGCTGTATAATCCAAAACGCCTTTAATCTTTTCAATCGCTTCAGATTTATTGTAACTCTTAGGAAGTGATATTTTCCTTGAAAGAGTCTCATCCAAATCATCAGCTATTACTTCAGTTATAACTTTTAGCCCTTTAGTATCTTTCTCATAAGCTCTTACACCCATTACAACAACAGGTGGCACTTCTAAAACAGTTACAGCAGTGGATATTTCCATTCCTTCAGTAGGTGAGTTCTTTTCATTATCCACTATCATCAAATGAGTCATGCCAACTTTATAACCTGCAAAACCCAGAACTTTTGGTTGATCATTTTGTGCCCAAGATTTAATTCTTGGTGTCTCTTTAGCAGCCCTTTTTCGTGGACTATAAGCAACAGATCCTTTTCTTGGTTGATGATGTCTTGTCATTCATTTACCTCCTCAATTTTAAAAAACATCCTTAAACGATTATTTTAATATATTACACAGTTTATAATATATACAAATTAAATATAAATTAAATGATAAATTTAAAATATAATTTAATTAAGCACTATTAGTATATTAATCATCTAACATTTTTACATAATAATATTCTTATATGATTTCCTATAATATCTATATGATCTATAAATCCATCCCATCTCTAAAATTCCATACAAACAGTTACTGTTATATAAACAACGATTACTTATACAAGCAACTATCATCACAATAAATTCCTTACTTCCACAAATATTATTCTGCCTTTATTTATAACAATTAAATTTTTAGAAAGAACATCACAGTTTAATCTTTTAAATATATAAATCTTTTCTAAATTGAAAGTAAATTTTTGGAAGTATTAATTTTTAGAAAGTGTAAATTATTTATATAATTTCATCAGATATTAACTTCATCCATATATTTAATAAAGTAATTATATTTTAATAAGTCTAATTTTTAACAAATATTAATTTTTACTGTTGGTTATTGTAACATTACATTTAAAATAGCTAATGTTGAAATTAACGCTTCTTCAGTTCTAACAGTCTCTGTCCCTTGACTTGGAACCATATTAACCTCCACAATATCTGATTTGAAAGCCCGAATACTTTCACAAACATTTTCAGGGATTCCATTATAAGGTCCTCCAAATATTAATGCTATACTTTTAGAATTAATAGCTTTAAGCTTTAAATTATCAAAAACAGAATTTACTTCATCACCATATCTTGTTGTGAGTAAAATAAAATCTGGATCAACTAATTTTAAACTATTTTCCAGGGTTTTCTCTGTGTATGTTGTCTCATATCCCCAATACAGATCATTGGGTGTATCGGGAGTTATTAATATTTCTTTAGCTATTTTAGTGATTCTAAAACTAAAAACTTTATTAACAGTTAGCTGTTCTTTACAAAAAGCTAATTCATCAAGTCCAATATCTACAAATGTTCCCTTTTTATTCCTTTTAACAGTTAATCCCTGCCTATACTGACCTAAACCAAAATTTTCCACAGTAGGATGATTCGGAGTTCGCAGTGGAGGAAGTATTCCCACATGTTTAAGATCAGATTCAATAGGAAAAACATTTTTTCTAAGATATTGGGGAGTATCCATATATCTAAGAAGTTTAGAGATAAGCTCTCTATCAGAAACATTTCTATTTAAATAGGTTTTATCTGTATTATCTCTATTTAAATTATTCCTATTCGAACTATATCTATTAAAACTATTTCTATTAGAACTATCTCTATTCAATCCATATCTACTTGAATTATTTCTATTTAAGCTATTTCTATCAGAATTAGTATTAGAAAAAGAATTCTCAGTTGTATCTTTATAAATAACAGCTTTATTTACATTGAAAATAGCTAAAGCCCTTCCAATAATCCCTATCTTAGAGGTCTTAAGCTTTAAATCTTTAGTCTCTGCTAAGAATGAATCTGGTAAAAAAACAGATAATCGTACATTTTTCATTTAATATACTTTACAACTATTTGTATATAAATATTGTTATTTACAATGGATAAATTATCTCAGCAGATAATTAAAAATTATCTACAATAAATATTTCAATGATAAAAAATCCCAACAATAATTAAAAATTCATGAATATGGATAATAATAAATTACAAACGAGCATTATATCAATTACAATACTGTAGCTTCAGCTACGATTCCAAAATGATTATATATTTAATTCAATATTAACAAGTATCATGGATAATTCCAGTTAAGCCCAATAGACTAAAACTAAGAATATAATCTTAATAAACCATTGAATACAGAAGTAACAAATAAAAGAGCATAAAATTCTTTTAAAATTCAGTGATTAATAATACTATACATTAAAAAAAAATATAATGTCATGAATGAATATTATACAAATTTTTTATTTTATAAGTATTTAAATGTTTCTATCAAAAGTTTATTTATGATTATTTTGTCAAATTTCTAAAGATTTTATTTCATAAATAAAAGAAATAATAACTCTTAAAATAATAATTAATGATATAAATAATCATTATATATAAATTAAAGTTATAATAATGATATATTCAATTTTTGAAAATTAAATCTATTAAGTTTAATATGAATATTTAAAAACTCTAACTTATACATTATTAAATATTATTCTATTTAATAAAATATAACTTTTTATTTAAGTTTAATTTTTAAGTTTTAATTAATTAATTAAGTTTAATTTTTTAAATACCAATTATTTAATTATTAATATATCACTTTATTTATTAAGTTCCATATTAATAATCAATGAATTTAGTTTCTTTATTATTAATTTAATATATAATAAATTAATACAAGATATATATTAAAAAAATGCATCTAACTAAAAAATGCATCTAACAAAAATTAATAAAAAATCTAATTATTCTTATATGTACATTTTTTGTATATAGTGTCTTAATTTAACTATTATATAATTAAATATAACTTATTCATCATATAACATTAAAATATTAAAAAATATCTAAATTAGGTGTCGTTTTTGAAAGAAAATAATAAAGATATTGGAAATAGAATAAAAGAACTCAGAAATATATTGAATATTAGTGTGGAAGAGCTAACCAAGGAATTAGGAATCTCTAAAGAAAAATATCTTTCTTATGAAAATGGTGAGAGAGATATACCTGCAAGCATGCTATACGAAATATCTCAAAAATTCCATGTAGATATGGGATTATTAATCACTGGTGAAGAAACAAGGATGAAAGTTTTTACAATCACAAGGAAAAGTGAAGGAGCCTTAGTTGAAAGAAGAAAACAGTATATTTATGAAAACTTAGCATCTAAATTCATACATAAAAAAGCAGAACCGTTTATTGTTACAGTGGATCCTTCAAAGTACGGTGACAAACCAAGCAAAAGCACTCATTTAGGTCAAGAATTTAACTATATCCTAAAGGGTTCTTTAATGATATGTATCAACAACAACGAGATTACACTAAATGAAGGAGACTCAATATTCTTCGATTCAAACTATCCTCACTATATGAAAGCTTTAAACAATGAAATAGCTAAATTTTTAGCTATTATACTATAAATAGCTATTTGGAGTAATGATTTACATGGTATCCTTATTAAACAATTATGTCAATAGAGTTGATTATGATTCCTATGAAGACTTTAAAAAGAATTTTAGGTTTAAAATTCCAGAAAACTTCAATTTCGGATTTGATATAGTAGATAAATACGGTGATGAGCATCCTGATAAACTTGCTCTTCTTTGGGTTAATGATTTTAATCAAGAAGAAAAGTTTACATTTGGAGATATGAAAAAATATTCTAACAAAACAGCTAATTTCTTTAAAAGTTTAGGTATTAAAAAAGGAGACACTGTTCTATTAACCTTAAAAAATAGATATGAATTTTGGTTTTCCATTATTGCATTGCATAAGATAGGAGCTATTCCAGTCCCTGCCACCCATATGTTAAAAGCAAAAGATATTATTTATAGAATAGAAAAAGCAGATATTAAAGGAATTATATCTATTAATGATGATTATTTAATCAATGAATATAGGAAAGCTGAAAAAAAGCGTAATAAGAATCTTATCAAAATAGCTATTGAAGATAAAAGTATTGAAAAGGATGTAGATATTGACAAAAATATAGATATTAACAAAGATGAAGTTATTAAAGACAAACTCTATGATAATTGGTTTAACTTTACTAAAAGTATTGCAAAATTTGATGATGAATTTAGCAGACCAGTGGGTTCTGATGGAACATCAAATACAGATATTATGATACTTTATTTCTCATCAGGAACATCAGGACAGCCAAAAATGGTAAAACACAACTTTACATATCCTATTGCACACATAATAACTTCAAAATATTGGCATAATGCAATTGAAGATGGACTCCATCATACATCAGCAGATACTGGTTGGATGAAAGCTGTCTGGGGAGGATTATATGGACAATGGATTGTTGGAACAGGAGTCTTTATCTATGACTACGATAGGTTCGATCCTATTAATCTAATTGAAAAAATTGAGAAATACAAAATAAACACTTTTTGTGCTCCACCAACAATATACAGATTTTTAATAAAAGAAGACCTCTCAAACTATGATTTTTCAAACTTAAAATATCTCACAACAGCTGGTGAACCGTTAAATCCAGAAGTATTTAATAAAGTTAAGGATATTTTTGGTTTAAAACTAAAAGAAGGTTTTGGGCAAACTGAAACAGTGATTAGTGTAGCTAATTTTATTTGGATGGAACCTAAACCAGGTTCTATGGGCAGAATATCTCCATGCTATCAATTAGAATTACTAAAAGATGGAAAAATCGTTGATGTCGGGGATGAAGGAGAAATATCTATCAAAACAGGTGATGTTCAAACAGGCTTATTTAGTGGATACCATAAAGATGAAAAGAAAACCAAGGAAGTGTGGTATGATGACTTTTATCATAGTGGAGATACAGCCTGGAAAGACGAAGATGGGCATTTATGGTTTGTTGGAAGAAACGATGATATAATCAAAAGTTCAGGATACCGTATAGGACCTTTTGAAGTAGAAAGTGCATTGATTTCTCATCCATCTGTTTTAGAATGTGCAATTACAGGAGTCCCTGATGATGTTAGAGGACAAATAGTTAAAGCAACCATAGTTTTAACAAAAAATTATAAGCCATCAGAAAAACTTAAAAAAGAAATACAAAATCATGTGAAAAATATTACAGCCCCATATAAATACCCACGCTTAATTGAATTTGTTGATGAACTTCCTAAAACCATTAGTGGGAAAATAAGAAGAGTTCAAATTCGAGAAGAAGATTCTAAGAAATAATAAGTTTATTAAACTTGGTTTTTTATTTATTGCATTACACTTGTGTCTATTATCCGATGATTCCTATCACAACTATTAAATGATATATGGTGTTTTAATGGTTTCATAATGCTATTTTAAAAGAACTCTTAAAAAATAGAAAGTATATATTCTTGTATTTAGTGTTTATTCTTTTAATTAAATAAGTTTCAATAGGATCATATCTATCTTATAAATTTTAACGAATATATAATTAAATATTAATAATATATAATAAAATACATGGAATAATGACAAATTTTATATAGAAGATATAAATTTAAATAATAGTGTGATAAAATGAAGAAAGCTGTAATTGAAACTAAAAAAGGTAATATAGAATTAGAATTATTTGAAAAAGATGCTCCTAATACAGTTGCTAACTTTGAAAAATTAGCCAATGAAGGATTTTATGATGGTTTAACATTTCACAGAGTAATAGATGATTTTGTTATTCAAGGTGGCTGTCCAAAAGGAAACGGAACTGGTGGACCAGGATATACGATAAAATGTGAAATAAACCATAATAAGCACGGAACTGGTGCTTTATCCATGGCTCATGCAGGAAAAGATACTGGTGGAAGTCAATTTTTCATAACTCACAGTCCACAACCTCACCTTGATGGTGTTCATACAGTATTTGGAAAAGTGATTAAAGGTATGGATACTGTAAATAATATTGAGCAAGGAGATAAAATGATAAAAGTTACGATTACTGGATAACCTCAATCCATACTTTTTATTCATTTCTCTAAAATAAATTAGATAAGTAGGATTAAATTAATAAGACCATGAATAAGATAGTATAATAAACTTAAATAAACAAACTAAATAATTTAAGTTAAATCTTGATTTGACTTAATAAACATTAGATTCATTGAATTTATAAAATTAAACAAGCTTTGATTCCTGAAGTTCCATTAAAATTTTATAAATTTTATTTTTTCTCAACTTCTTTTTTAAATTATTGAATTTTTAAGAAAATTTCTATTTTCTAATTAAAAGTTCTATTTCCTAATTAAAATTATTTTTCAATTTATAAATATTCTTTAATATCTATTTTATATTACAATTTGAAATATTAATCTCCTCCTTCAATTTAACCTTATTTTACACTAATGAATATGATATTTTTTTAATGTTAAAAAATAAGTTTACACATAGATTATAATGGTCGGATATTATCTTCCGATCTAACATACATTATTTTTTATTTCATATGATATAAATATTTTTAGTATTGCAATTTTATAAATAGTGGGATACCAATTTTTTGGTACAAGTCAATATTTCGAATACTCCCATTTAATCCTTAAATTAAAAATAAAGGTATTTTAGACAAATAAAAAATATGATTTTTTACCAACAATTTCGTGTTCGAATAGTAAAATAATTCTTTAAAAATAGATTTTATTATTTTTAAAAAGCTTCAATATCTCTTTAAATTAAAATTTAAATAATAATAATAATAATTTTAAATGTTATGAAAATTTTGGTAAGTACTATATTTTAATATTAATTTGTGTTTATTCAAATCATTGAGTTTTATTCATTATTGCTCTTTTTTCTCTTCGATAGTATAGATTTATAACTTGAAAAACCACTTTTTTTAGGACAACTTTTATAATCTTTAATTAAAGATATTAGATTTTCAATAGCTATTTGGCTGTCTTTAGTTAAATCTCCCTTAATTTCTTCTAAACTACTTATATCCTCTGGTAAATCTTCTATTTTCAACAATGGAATATTTAATTGTTTTGCTAAATCAACACTACCCTGTTGTTTATGAAATCCTTCGATTTTTATCGTTGGTTTTTTTAAGATCCCAGCTTCAATAGTGAGTCCCATTCCAGCTCCGTATATTAAAAGTTTACAATACTTTATTAAACTTACAACATCAACATAATTATCTAACACAATAATGTTTTTAGATGATGTTTGATTTACATACTTTTTAACTATATCTTTATCAAATCGATATGGTGCAACAACTATTGGAAAATTATACTTTTTTATAGATTTTATTAGCTTAGGAATATCTTCCTCTCTTAAATCTCCTCCTAAAACTACGAAAATATAATCATCTAATTTATTATAATCTGATAGTTTATTATGTCTATATTCTTCATTACTTTTAAAATAAGTGTTTTCAACTTCCTCCCTTGTTTTCAGATTGTTTTTAATAAATTCATTGATGTAACTTACCATTGGATAACCACCAATGATTTCAATGTTTTTTAGCTTATACTCTTTTTGAAGGAAGTTTTTATATTCTTTTGAAGGTAGTGTGACAATGTTAGCTAAAGAAATTGCTTCAATTGGGTTGTAAACATCTTGTTCAATATGTATAACAGGAATTCCTAAAAAATAAGCTGCAGTCACACTTTTTCTAACATCACCAGCATTTCCACAGCTAACTAAAAGATCAATACTCTCTTTTTTCATAGCCTTAATAGCCTTAATAAGGTCTTTAGCTATTAAATAAAACTTTTTTATTTTTTTTTTACTTCCTGATGATCTACCAGTGCCAATATAGTAAACTTTATCCGTGTATGGAGCTATTAATTCTTCTGCACCATCTCCGTGAGCCAAAGCTATTATTTCAAGATTCTCTAAGTTTATTTTTCTTAATCTTTTTATTACAGGGATGAATGTTTTAGCTGGTGTTAATTCACAAGCAAAAGCTATTTTCATTTAAAAACTTCCTTCGTATAATATGAATAATGTTGGGGATATGGCAGTATGTTTTCGAAGTTTAATATCTTTTAGATATTATATTATTCTTTCCACTGGAACCACTAAAATATCTCTTGCTCCAGCATTCTTAAGCTTGTTTACGAGTTTAAAAACTTGTTTTTCATTTACAATCACCTGAATGGCTAAAGTATCCTCTTTAGCTAAAACTTCAGAGACAGTTGGACCAGACATACCAGGCAATATATCCTTTATTTTAGTTAAATCTTTCTTTTTAAGGTTCATCAGCAATAATCTTTTATCTTCTGCTTCAATAACACCATCAACACTAATTTTAACACTATCAATAACTTCTTTTTTCTTTAAATAGCTATTTTTATTAGCAATTAACATTATTGAACTATCCAATATCTTATCTATTATTTTAAGATGGTTCTTTTTTAAAGTTTCCCCAGTACTTGTTAAATCGCTTATTAAATCAGCCACTCCAATGTGAGGAGCTATTTCTGTTGAACCACTTAACTTATGAATTTTAAGATCTAAACCATTGGATTTTAAATAATTCCTGGTTAAGTTAGGAAACTCAGTAGCTATTGTCATATCAGAATTAATATCCTTTAAGGAATTTATATCTGATTCTTCTGGTGATGCTATGACTAAAGATGTTTTTCCAAACTTTAAATCTGAAAGTGTTTCAACTTTTACATCAGCTTCAGTAATTAAATCTAAGCCACTAATTCCCATATCAACCACTCCGTCTTCTACATAGGCACCAATATCTGCTGCTCTTACAAACATAATATCAATGTTTTCGTGGCTGGTTTTTGAGAATAATTTCCGATTCGATGGGTCTTCAAGCTTTAATCCTGCTTTCTCTAAAATAGCTATTGAAGGATCACTAATTCTTCCTTTTGAAGGTACTGCAATTTTTATTTTCATTAAATTCACATTTAAGTTGTTTATAAATTATATTGGCAATATATATTCCTTATTAATACTCTATGTTCTTTATTAATATTATATATACTTGTAGTATATTTTTAGGGAATTTTTATAAGTTGTATATTTTACAATTATTCATTTATTAATTATTGATAAATAAGAAATAAATTATTATATTCTACTTTTATATTATAATATTTAATTTTCTTGATAATTTATTTAGTTTTTATAATTATTAAATATAATTGATTAATTAAATAATTCAGGCTGTGCGACAATTATTTTTTCGTTTTTTTTTTTTGAGGGAAAGGCAAAACTATTTTTTTTAGAAAAAATTTCTGTGTTTTTTCAGTCCAAACATTTTTTGACTTTTTTTTTTGGTTTTAAAATTTAAACTTTTGTCGTTCTCTTTTTTTTCAAAAATTTTGGGT
>JAISTD010000090.1 GCA_031272765.1 Candidatus Methanovirga australis
GTTGTCTTCGACAACAAACGGGAAAATCTTCGATTTTCCCTAAATTTCTCGTTTCACTCGAAATAAAAAACGGAAATTAAAATTTCCTAAATTTCCTTTAGAAATATTGATTAAAAATAGTTTCTCATTATTTTTTTGATCAAACTTTTCTTACCTTTAGGTAAGTTAGGAACCGAAGTTTCCGTTTATTCTCAAGCGAAGCATGAGAATTTAGAAAAATCTCTGATTTTTCGTTTTTAAAAAGTTTGGCTGTGCATTTCATTAAATTATCTGTCTGGTTTCTTGGGTGGTTGTCAATCGTGTGTGACCCGATTTAAACACAGTTTTAATCACTGCATAGTGTCTTTGCTTGGAGTCTCTCTTACTTGCATATTCTTTTATATTCTCATTTTCTCATCTGTTCTTAACTCTCCACCTTTAGGTTTTTTTTGAAGAGCCGTCATGTCCTCATAGGTTTCACACCACAATAACCTTTATCTTTGTAAATAACCTGATGTTCATAGGTACATAGATCTATTTTGTTATCGTGTGGGGAAGCAGTAGTTAATTCTGCTCTGGATTAATCCATCAATTTTTTAGAAAACGGGTAAATCTTCGATTTTCCCTAAATTTCTCGTTTCACTCGAAATAAAAAACGGAAATTAAAATTTCCTAAGTTTCCTTTTGGAAATATTGATTAAAACTTTTTGATCAAACTTTTGTTTCGAATGAAATGAGAAACTTAGGAAACGAAGTTTCCGTTTTTAAAAAAGTTTGGCTTTTAATCCTCGTGGTGAGTTTTTTTTTTGATGGCCTGGATCTTGTTAGGTAAGTATGCATCCTGACTCGTACTCCCTTCCAGACTCTAACCCATAATTATCTATCATTTCATTGAATGAAGACCATAGCTTCCATAACTCCAGATTTGCTTAACCTTTCTCTAAAGTAACCATTATTGTAGCTTTATCAGGTATAGGAGACCATCCAAGGAACATTTCGTTTAGGATACTCTACTCACATGAGACTTCTTATCTCAATTCTGGATCAGATAAACCATACATTTTTTGGATTATTAAGGCTTTGAACATGACTATAAACATCAGTTTTCAGGTCTTCCATCCCTTTTGTGTCTTATTTTTGTAAGCTTGCATTAGTATGGGGCGGAAAATTTCCCAATCTACTATTTGATCAATTTCATTTAATTTATCACCGTGTTTTTTAACATAGCCTACATTTGTTGCTGATAAGATTAATTGCATTATTCATAATTATTATTTTATACTATATAGCATGTGAAGTCCTTAATACTCAAATTAAAACCACAGGGGGAGGATGTGAATAATCGATACCTTAGATGTGATCGACACATTTATATACTATACTACTACATATGCTAATATTGGGAGTTTCATTAATTTATAAATCTTATCAAAATATGCTATTTTTTATAGGTTAATAGAAACTCTCTGTAATAGCTATTATAATATTAGTTTGTGCAACAGTCAAAGGCTGTTTTGGCTGCGAAATTACTGAATATAATTGGTATATGAATAATGAAACCATGTATAGAATGGGTGATTTTACGGGTAATACGCAGTTCCCTTATGATAGTCAAGGTGATATATGTACTGTTATAGGTTATTTGAATAATGAAGGTATAATTCAAGGAACTGACGGAGATAGTTTTTATAATCCTGATACAACATTTATATTTATAAATAAAGAACCTAAAATATATACTGTGAGAGTTGTCTCACAAATAGATTATAGAACATTATATTTCAATATATGTGTAAAATAAAGGTGTAATTGAATTTTTTAGACAAAGAAAAGTCTCTAAAACTCACGTAAAAAAAAATAAGGTGATAAACTATGTTTAAAAAAATAGCTATATTAAGTACACTCTTCCTGATTTGTTTGGGAATGGTGGGGCAAATATCTGCGGCGACATTTGAAGTAGACGCAGATTGGAGATTAGTACATAATTTCAAACTCATTGATATAAATACTGGTGAGTTGTTATTTGATACTGATGTGGCAGCTGGACACAGTACTAAAAGAACATTTGATTCTGGGCCACATAAATTACATGCAATGCAATTGAATATAGATATAATGAGTAAAACTTGTAAACCAAATTATCATTCATTCACAAATTTTGTATATGATGGTGGAGATATTAAATCATACTGTTCTTTGGATTATTCCGTGAGAGGATGGTGTTACTATTCTCATGGATGGGTTCGAATAGGAGATAATTTTGGAAGAAGTTGGTAGAAATACCTAACTTCACTTTTCTGGAGGATTTTAGCATGAAATTAAAAGTTTTGAAGATTGTTGGTTTATTATTACTTATGAATTTTATTTGTAGTTCTTATGGAGCTCCAATAGAGCATTGGTATGATAAGCCTTCATTGAAGGATTCAATTGCAGATACTTTGGACGCTCCAGCGGTCACTATGTTCAATGAAACTAATGAAAGTATAGATGCTAAGAATGATTATTATAATATAACCAGTCAAACTGTTGTCGATAAAAAAATTAGTGATCTGAAAAAATTAGAGGCTGAATATGTAAAAAATTACATTAGACCTATTAAACCATATACAAAATCTACACCCACTTTAGATCAAAATAAATTTTCAACTTTGAAAATAGGTTATGTAATTGTAGGTGGTGAATATAAATATGGATATGAATTTATTCCAGATAATGAACTTACAGATGAAGAGCTACATAGAAAGCGGCTTATTGAAGTGATGACAAAAAATAAGAGAGCAAATCTTAATGATGTGCAGATTAATAATGTCAAAAATGCTGAGATTAGAGATATTGAAGACCCTAACATTGTTGTTAAACATTTTAATAATATTACTAATGATGCATTAACTACTGGTGAAGCTTTAGCAATGAATATAATGATGAATGAAACCCTTGGTAGTTTTACTGTAAACCCTAATGGGTTTGGTCCGGAGCTATATCGTGCTTATATTGTAAATGGTACTAATTATGAGCCTTTAGCAGATAGAAATATTCATTTAACTGCAGATGAGTTATATCATCAATCAGCATCTGTTAAAGCATTTATTGATGGTATGAATGATGTTGTCTTAAGATTTTCACATATGACCAGAGACCAAAAAGTAGATTTTTTAATGACTAAAACTCCATGTGATGCTTTAACTAAAGATATACTTGATGGTGCCTCACCTGATAAATTATCTTATTTAGCTGAAACTTCATTTGGTGCATTTGATAATTTCCCTAATTATAGTAGTAGTACAGCAAGTATTGGGGAAGCTAAGAAAATGGAGAAAAGTGTTAATGATAGATTAAAAACCTTCAATTATGATGTTGCTCATAATGCGAAATATTTTGATTTGTATGGTAATGAGAATGCATTAGAAGGTGATTTAGAAGAGACTAAAGTTAGAACAGTTGCAACTTTGAATAAAGCAATAGACGGTATCCAGAAGATAAGAGACCAATTTTTAATAGCAGGTATATCAATTCTAATAGCTTCGTTAATAATCATAGCAATAGCTATGGCATTTACATGTGGAACTGGGTGTTTGAAAATAATGGAATTCATTAAGACGTTCACAAGTGTCTCCACTTTTTCAAATATATTTGATGTGATGGTAAATTACTGGGAAATTATAGATAAGCTTGAAGATATTGATATTAATATTCCTTGTCCAGGTCCATTAGCTATAATTATAGGTAGTATACTATGGGCTATAGGTTTATCAATGCTTGGTTTAGCTATATGGTTCCTTGTGTATAGTGAAGTGACTATGAAAAACCTACAGAATAGATTGATTGATGTTAGAAATAACATTCAAACTATTTAAAAGGTCATTTCTTAACTGCTGGTATTGCTATATTAATATCTTCACTTATTGTTATAACAATAGCTATGATACTTCTAAATGGGACCGTATGTGAAGAGATAATGCAACACTTGGATATGGGTATATTTGATTCAAGTACTTACAGCATAATATTCAATTTGATGGTGCTTTACATGCCACTCAACCCTCCTGTTGACGGTCTTTTCTTTGTTCCTTGTCCTGGACCATTACCTGGAATTATAGGTTCTATACTCTTGGCTATAGGTTTGGGTATGTTTGGCCTGGCTGTATGGTTCATTGTGTATAGTGAAGTAACTATGAAAAACTTGCAGAATAGATTGATTGATGTTAGAAATAATATACAAACTATTTAAAAGGTCAGTTCTTAACTGCTGGTATCTCTATATTAATAGCTTCAGTAATAATTATAACATTGGGTTTAATGCTCATGAGTGCTGGTGGATTACAATGGATTATAACTTTTTTAAGAGCTTTATTTCCACCATGTGTTAATGCTGCTTTTTATACGACTTTTTTAAAGGTTGTGTTCGACCCCTTAGCCCAAGCTGATAGTGAAGGAATTGCTCATCCATTTCCAGCTGTTCCAAACATATGGGCTTATATTATAGGAGGAGTATTACTTACAGTTGGTTTAGCAATGTTTGGTATTGCCATGTATATGATAATATATAGTGAAGTAACTATGAAGAATCTACAAAATAGATTAATCAATGTTAGAGATAATATACACATATAATGTGTATTGAATTTTTCCTTCCTCTTTGGCTCGTTGAGGCTAAACTGTAGCTAATTAATTAAAATATGTGATATTATGAATACAAAAGTAGTATTAAGTTTAGTAACTCTTGGGATCTTAATGGTTTCAAGTTTAGGTAGTGTCTCTGCAAATGAAATAGGTTTGTGGATGAGTGCAATGAATGATCCAGGTAGCCATGGTTCAAGAAACTATTTGTACATCGATAGTGCTGTGGCAATATTTAAAGACAATTACGGTAATGAGCAAGAATTGCCTCTCCATTACGATGCTAAACAAGACATTTACGAATACAATAACAGAGGTGTTTACTTAACTTACAAATGGTGTCCAGGAGATATCATTGGAGCTCGTGTTGAATTTGATTTGAGGAGATTTAGTGGTGGTAATGGTTGTGACAAAACCTATAGTCGTTGTTTGAATTTCAATATGACTCTCCCAGTTGCAGACAATCACTGGATTTGTGGTATTAGTAGATATGCTGGTGGTACTGGCATGTACTTTACAGCAGATAACCATTACCCTAAACCTAATGAGGTCAAAATGGATACTGTTCATTGTTTCTTCAATGATAGAGAAGCTTGGAAAGCTCCAGGTGGTAAATTACATGAACCTCAAACCTGGTCTGTGGAATTCCCTAATGGAAATGATTGGACTTAAATATTTAAATGATTTTTAATTTTTTCTTTTTCAATAAAAGATGTATTGTAATATGAATGCAAAAGTAGTATTAAGTTTAGTAACTCTTGGAATCTTTATGACTTCAAGTTTAGGTAATGTCTCTGCAAGTGAAATAGGTTTGTGGATGAGTGCAAAAAACAGTCCAGGTAATCATGGCACATTTAACGATGTTTATATTAGGAATGCTCATGGATATGGTGTTATAGGAGGTAAAAAAGTAGAAATACAATTACATTATGATTGGCACCAAAGTATTTACAGTTACAATAAAAGAGGTGTTTACTTAACTTATACTGCCCCTACTACTATTACTAAAGTTGTTTTGGATTTTCAATTAGTAAGAGCCACTAAAGGCCATGACGGTTTTTCCAGAGCAATAAATTTCAATATGACTTTCCCAGTTGATGGTAATTGGATTTGTGGCATTAGTAAGAATGCAGGTGGTACTGGAATGTACTTTGTAGCAGATAATCATTACCCAAAGCTCTACGAGGATAAGATGGATACTGTTCATTGTTTCTTCAATGATAGAGAAGCTTGGAAAGCTCCAGGTGGTAAGTTTCATTACCCAGAGACTTTCACTGTAGAATTCCCTAATGGCCAAGTATGGAATTAAATGTTTAAATAATTTTTAATTTTTTTTTAGATTTGTTTGACTGGATCATCTGTTTCAGTCATTTTTTTGTTTTGAATTTCATATTTTTCCTTAGTTAACATAACATGTTTAAATAATCATTAATCAAATCAGTGTACCAAACAGCATTTAAATCAATGTTATGATTATTATTAATAGAATCAATAAACTCTTTCATATCCTTCAATTCTCTTTTATAAAAATGAATCTTAGGATAAAGGGCAACATCATTAAAATTGAAATCTATACATCTTTTTATGATCTGTTCATTAATCACTTTTGCGATTATGTTTAATATATAATCAACTTGGTTATGAATATCTTTGTTGATTTGTTCTGTCTGTGACATTGAAGAGAATTTACATTCTAATAATTCATTCCCACCAAATGTATTAAGTATATTAGCTATTGCTTGATGTGATAGTAATTCTAATGTTCTTGCATCTGTTTTAATATCTACTTGTTTAACATTATCATCTTTTTCTAAACTCAACATTTTTGTTTTACCACTCATAAAATTAGCTAACTGTTCTTTTAATGAATTATCATAATTAACACTTGAAACAGATAAATTAGCTAAAAATTTAGGATAACTATATGAATTCAGTAAATTACAAGCAAATTCATCCATTTTATTGATTAATTCAATATCTTTAATTATGTTTAATGTTAATGGTTTACCAAAGGGATATTCAGTTTTCATACCTAAATTAGAAATAACTAATTTGTTAATAGCTATTTTATTACCATTCATTAATGTGATATGTTCATTATCATTAGAACTCGTAGAATTCGTTTTAAAATAGCCATTATATTGATGTTGTATTGTGAATAATGAAATAGGGATAATGTCACTAATTATAATCTTATCATTAAGATACTTATAATTGATTTCATTGAAACTATAACCATAGAGTAACATATTAGATAGATTAATTATTAAATTTTTAATATCTATTTCATTTAATAATAGTTCAACATATTTGTCAACATTAATGTTGTTTGATTTCGAAATCTTGAATTGATAGTTTGACATTCTGTAAATGAGTTCATTGTAGGATAATTTGACAATACTATTATTTGCCAATCTATAAAATCCTTTAAGATTATTATAATCCTTTTGTTGTCTGTAATCAGTCCACAAGTTATCAGTTATTGATAAATTTTGCAACATATCTGGTTTTAATATTTTTTTGATTCTGTCTGTTATTGCCATTCTTACACACTCTCTAATTCACCTGTTATTTGCAAATTTTTAATATCTTGTGAAAATTCTAAACTGAACTTATTAATTAAATTAATTTTATAAATGAAATATGTAAATCTATCAGTTGCTTTTATATAATCCACATACACTTCTTTTTGTATTAAATCAATTTGTATATGTGTATTTGCCGAAAGTGAATTAGAATTCGTGGAGTTCGTTTTCTTTGAAATATTCAACCCATAAAGCATTATTTTACTTTTACTAAATTGGTCTGTGATAATCATATTTATCAATCCATCGCCTGGTAAATCGAAATCAATAATAGGATTTAATTTATAACCATAATCAATATCTCCACCAAGATATGGTTTGAAATTTTTATTCACAGGAATTTCAAACTCTAAATCAAATTTAATATAATCATCTTGAGATAGATCTGGTTTAATAGAACTTTTTAAAAATCCTTTTTTATAATTATCATATAATGAAAGTTTTATGTATTTTAACCTGTTTTTAAAATTCTTTAAATAATAAACCATTGCTAATAATAGATTATCTCTTTCTTGTAATAAATTAGAATTCTTTTTAATTAAACAAGGAATATTATAAGAAGCATTAGTGTATCTACCGCTATAATCATAATTGCCTTCAATCAATTTCAGACTATCAAATTCAAATTCAGAAACTTCTTCAATTTCTGGATAATTAATGAAAATTTTATATATTGAAGAATCAACACAGTTTAATTGTAACGTTGGACAATCACTTTCAAAACATGATTGATTATATAAATAATTCATTCCTTCATTTAAATATATATATCTCATTTCTAATATAAAGAAATCATTTGATGAAGTCAAATTTGAAGAAGGTTCCGTTTTTGTGTTTAATGATTTCAAATTGATTATTGCTGTTAATTTTCCTTTATTGTCCAATCCATGAGTGTTGAATATTAAATATGGTGTTGTGTCGGTTAAAGAATTGAAATATCTACTATAAAATCTTTTAATTAATTTATCATTTGATGAAATCAAATCAGGAGACGAAGTCCATGTATTTTCAAATAATAGGATTTCAATTTGAAAATCAAAATCATACATAGAATTAGAAGAAAAACCAAAAGAATAGTATTCACTATATTTCAGATATAAATTAGTGTTTTGACAATTGATATTTGGATTGGAAAATATAGTTAAGAATGTTTGTTGAAATTGATTAGTGATGCTTATATGATCTTCAAGTGTTTTTAAATTTGTGTTATAAAAATAATTTTTTGATTTTCCACTTAGAATAGTTAAATCACATGTTAAAATATTGCTTTGTGATGTTGAAAACGGGGCTTTAAATTCATAAACATAGTCATTATTAATAGTTAATTGAAAACTTTGTCTTAAATATATGCTTTGATTATCAACTATATAATTTCCAGTATAAATATCTTTAATTTTATGTTTCCTAATTACAGTAAGTTGTTCTTGTTTTAATTAAGATAATGTTTGCAGTAACTTTTAAACCTACATTTATTACATTTATTTTTATTCTTGGTAGGTATAAATGGTTTAATACCATTAAAAAGTCCATGAACACGATTTATCAAGTAAATAATTTCTTTTTCTTTGTTTTCATCGAAAGTATCTGAGAAAATAATATTATCTGTTCCTCTTTCCCTAATATCTATTAAAATTTTTCTATCATCATTGACCATATACTTAAAAGCTAAAGCATAAGCTAAAACTTGGTTAATTGAAGAGTTATATGCAATTTTGCCTGGTTTATCATCAATAATCCTAATATCATCTGGTCTCATCTGAATTTCATCTATAAATCCTCTTATTCCAAATTCAGAAGATATTACAAATACCTCTCTTGAAATAGCTATTTCTTTTTTTGAATCCTCTAAAACATCTTCAAGAGCATCGGCTTTTACTTTCTTTTTTTCAGCTTCTTTTTGAAACTGTTTTTCCATTTTTTCATGTTCTTCTAATCCTGTAATCATTGACTGTGTTGGTTGAGTGGTAATATCTTTGCAATGTTCTAAATATAAAATATATTCACAGTATCCTTGTGTGTTTAACCAACTAATTGGAAAATTATTTTTTTCTTGTAAAATTTTCAATCCTTTAATTTTAGAATGATTTTTAAGTTTGTAAGTATTTGATTTAATTATTCTTTCCATTGAAGCACCATTTAAATAGTAAGTTCTATTATAATATTGAAAAAATTGTTGAATTTGAATATAATCTTCTTGTTATTTTTTTAAATATAGTCCTTGATATTAATAATTTAATTAATAAATTTTTTATATAATCTTTTATTGGTTAAAATTTATTTTTAACTTAGAAGAATTTATTC
>JAISTD010000162.1 GCA_031272765.1 Candidatus Methanovirga australis
GTAAGTGTTTAATTAGAGTTCTTTTTTCAAAAATCTTAAAAATACTCATCAACCATTATATTCACAACAATGAATATCAGAATTAGAGGAAAATATCAAAATAATTGTGCAACATCATCTTTAAGATAAAAATAATAATATTTTATGACTTTTTATTTTTCTTATTATTTTAATGAGTCTGTCTAACAATTATTATTATAATTTGCCTAAAAATAATATGTTTGATGGAAATTTCTCAACTATACATTCTATATGCGAAATCATTACTTATATTTGGTGGGTGTTGGTAAACAGATAGAAATAACCAATTTTAAACATGTTGCAATTGTATGGAACTTATACGAATAATTATGATGATTTAAGAATTTTAGCACAAATATTACTTGGACTTTAGACACTAAAAAAAAACCTGTGGAAATAAATAAAAAAGTTAAATAAATTAGCTATTATAAAAATAGTTAATGGAGAATAGAGAAATCAAAAAAAAATAAGTTTAGAAGAAATCAAAAAAAAAAGAAAGTAAAAGAATGAATACAAAAAAAGAGCATCGATTGCAGAGTCGCCTTATTATAATAATAATATAAAAAAAAAATAAAAATTAAATAAATTTAAGAGAGAGTAAGTTTTAATGGAAAACTTACTAATCTAACATTTTATTGGGAACCATGGTCCTGGTATTGGTATTGGTCCTGGTTCTATCATTATTGTTTGTCCCTCTCTTGATCTACATCTGGTTTGCATTGGGTTTATTATTGGATCCATACTGTTCACCTCCTTTTATTGATTTGGTTTGAGAAACCTTGTGAGGTCTTATTTTTTTGAAGTTTTATGCAAACCTCAAAATCACAACCTCATTTAATACTACTGCACAACATACTTATATATTTTATGATTTTATATTTTTTCATATGTTCATATTGGCACTTTTAAATATCATAGATAAAAAAATTGGATAAAAGAAATATGATATTTTAAACAGATAAATATTAATATAATGTCATAATAACACTGAAATTATTCATTGCTTTAATAACAGACAATATATGATAATTTTACTTAGATTTACTATAAAAAATGGATTATTAATAAATTATATATAATATTATAGATAAAAATTATACTAATGATTTAATGGCAAGTAAAAATATAATGTTTTATTATTCGTTTTATATTCGTTTACTATTAATATTACTCATTATTATGTAAAACATGTTTTATTAAACATTATTATTTCATTAATTTTATGTAAACTATTATTTAGTGAACATCTTAATATTTAAATTTAATAAATTTAACACCTATTGATAATTTAAATTTGTAAATCATTTTAATAATATTGATAGTTAATTATTAGAGTAACTAATAAAAATTTAATAATATATTATTCAAACAAATATTAACTTTAGCAAACATAAGTTTTAAGGTGTATAATGTCTTCTGTAATCTGGTATCTGTATGAATTTGGGCGAAAATCATGGCTTAAAGGTTTTTTCAATGGGAAAACTAATGAAGAGATAATGGAAAAACCAGATAGATTTAGAAATTTTCCAGAGGTTGTTAAGGAATATTGTATAGGCTGCGGATCTTGCACAGTTTCATGTCCATCACCTAATGCAATTAAATTAGTTAGAGATGTGGATGATAAGAATTCAAACGGAATTACTTATCCTGTGATCACTAAAGGGGCATGTATTCGGTGTGGGTTTTGTGCTGAGATATGTCCATCTGAACCAAAAACATTATATTGTGGAGAAAATCATTTCATTACAGAAAAATTTAGTATAATACCATCTAAGAGAAAATTCATTGTTGATGATTTTTTATGTATTCATTGTGGTAAGTGTCGTGATGCCTGTAATGTTAATGCTATTGAAGATGTTGGGAATCGTTTTTTTGTAGATGAAAAAAAGTGTGTGGCTTGTGGGGATTGTCTTAAAGCATGTCCAGTTAAAGGGGCTATGAAAGGAGTTTTTATAAATAATCTTGAAGAACAGAAGGCTGTTATAAAATTCATTGTTGATAAATTAGAATCTTTCATTGAAGGTAAGGAAAAAGAGTTGGAGGAATTGGATAGTGCAAGTTTACTTAAAATCCAATACCCTTTATCCGAGCTTTGGGATGAGATAATAGCTATTTTACCAGATGAAGAAGTTGTCTATGAAATAGCTGAAAACACTATTAACAGACTTAAACTAAGGTTCATAACTTGGAATGAGGACAATTGTAATCTATGTAAGTTGTGTGTGAATGAATGTCCAACTGGTGCTATTACTTACACTGAAGGTGATACTGCAGTAAGACATAATAGAGATAAATGTTTGAGATGTAGCTATTGTTACCAGACCTGTCCATTTTGTATTGTTAAATATTTCACGGCTAAATTCTTAGTTGTTGATGATAATCAAAATGAAATAGTTAAAGTAGATGAAATAGCTAAAAATAAAATTATAGAAATAACAGTTAAATCATCATCATTATCAAAACATATGTGATTAATATGGAAGTTTCAACTAAAAAGTGTCAAAGACCATTAAGAGATGTTGTTGTAGATTATGAAATTGATCCTAAAAAGTGTCTGCAATGTGTTGATAAGCCGTGTATTAAATCCTGTCCTGTTGAAGCTATTTATTTGGTTGGAGAAATTGCAAATATTAATGAGAGATGTATTGGATGTATTTTATGTAGAGAAGCCTGTCCTTACGATGCAATAAGAATGGATACACAACTTTCTCCTCCAATTAAAGAAAATGTTCCTATCATTAATCAAAAGTTATGCCGAGCTTGTGGTGCTTGTGTGAATACATGTAAAACAGGTTCCATACATTTAACTTCTTCTGGTAATGATGAAGTTCATAGTGAAATCAATTCAGATACTTGTGTAAGATGTGGTTATTGTTTTAGAACATGCCCTACTGATGCCATAAAATATGGAGAATTAATACCTCAAACGGTTTCTGGAGGGACTGGATTACTTATTAATCAAGATATTTGTATTGGTTGTATGACTTGTACAAGAGTATGCCCTTCAAAAGGTTCTATTAAAATTGGGGAAGTTAGCAAGCTTCCATATATTGATCCATCGTATTGTGCAAGATGTGAAGAATGTATAAGGATTTGTCCAACATTAGCTATTGATTATGATACTCGAGAAAATGTTTTCGCTGAATTTAGTAAAATTGAATCCTTAGAATTAGTATCTAAGATTATTTATAATGATGTTGAAACACTATCAACTTACATTGCAAGAATTGATTCAATTCTACCAAAACTTTTTAAAACAATATCTAATGAATATGATGCAGATGAATTAGAATTAAATGTTACAGAAGTCGTAAAAAATGAACTTGATTTATTAATCGGGACAAAACTTTCTGTTAGTGAAATAAAAGATATTTTAGAGTTCTTCCCACCTCTTAGAAAAATTAGTGTGATTGAAGAAAATTGTGTTGGTTGTGGAGAATGCATAGATATTTGTCCTGTTAATTCTATATGGCTAAAGCAACCTTCTCCAATTTCTATTGAAGATACATGTATTTTCTGTGGTAAATGTGTTGAAAAATGTAATTTCAATGCCATTAGTTTGAAGGATGAATTTTTAATCACTAAAAATCAGGATGTTTTCTTTATTAGGAAGAGAATAGCTAATGTTAGAGAGGGATTCATTGAAATAAATCAGGATTCTTGTCAAAGTTGTGGAGTATGCACCAAAATATGTCCAGTAAATGCATTATCATTTGAAGATGCTGATGTTTTAATTGATCGTGAATTGTGTATTAATTGTAGAGAGTGTGAAGTAATTTGTCCTGTAAATGCTATTAGATTAAATTAATTATTTTTTAAAAATATTATATATTCATTGAAATAATTTTTTTAAGTAGTGGAATTTTTAAATAAATACAAAGCTGGGGGGTCATGACTCAAAAGTTAAATATTACATTTAATTGTATATTAAATAATAGTTCAAATAGATCCATTAACCTAACATAATACCAATGGTGAATTCATTAATAGAACTTTTTATATTCTTAGAACAAATACAATTCCATCAAACATTTAGTATTGAACTCCATGAACATGGTTTACAGGAGAAAGTTTAATAATATATTTAGAAGACATGAATCCTTAATGAATTCATATCCTTAACATAATATCAAACTTCAGAAGAAAAAAAAATAAAGAATATGTCTGAGCAAAATCCATACTATAAATAGTATAATAGTACAATATTATGATTTATAATATATTTTGAAAAAGACCAAAAATATTTACACCCAGAAAAATCAAATATTAAAATCCCAGAAGGAATACAAAAAGATAGGTGAAAAAATAATATAATGCTCAAAATTTACTGTAAAATCACTGAATAAATGCTCTAAAAAAGGGAAGAGTGAGGATAATAACAGCATATTAAAAATGAACAGTCAATGCAAAGAATGAAAAATTAAAATGCAAGAAAAAGAAAGTAAAGAATGAATACAAAAAAGAGCATCGACTGCAGAATCGTCTATTATAATAGTAATATAAAAAAAAACATTAATATTATGAAGTTTAATGAGTTCACAGGAAAAAAAATACTTTGTGCAGAGTTTAAAAATAGATAAAGTATCAGTAGCACATTAACTTAAAGATAATAATCACAATCAAATAAAGAGGAATAAAAAATTGAATTATACCAGTAATAGCTGTGAAAATAGTGTCAAATAATTATATTATATATTAACCAGGCGTCATCAAAAAATCAGGGGACTCCTGTTATTTATAACTTCATGAACTATATCCCTAGGAAAACTTAACTGTTCAAATCCCATAATTGTTGGACATCCTCTCAATAAGACATTAATTAATTATAAAACTTTATAATAATAATAGTAAGCTTGCAAATGATAAGTAACTTGCCATGACTTGAAATTTTTTTATAAAAAATAAAAATTAAATAAATTTAAGATATAAGAGTAAGTTTAATGGAAAACTTAATATAGTATAAATTCTGATGTGGGTGTCCATTCTATACAGATGGGTGGCATTGGAAACATTTCTGGATTCATACTGTTCACCTCCTTTTATTGATTTGGTTTGAGAAACCTTGTGAGGTCTTATCTTTTTGAAGTTTTATGCAAACCTCAAAATCACAGACCTCATTTAATTCTATTGCACAACATACTTATATATTTTATGATTTTATATTTTTTCATATGTTCATATTTACACTTTTAAAATATCATAGATAAAAAATTGGATAAAAGGAATATGATATTTTAAACAGATAAACATTTAGATAATGACCATAATAACACTTAAATTGTTCATTACTTTAATAACAGACAATATATGATAATTTTACTTTGATTTACTATAAAAAAAATAAAAAATTAAACAAATTTATATAAAAAAGTTTGCAATTTATTTGAAATCTATGAAAAAACGACTATGTAAAAAATTCAATGGGTGAAATATTTTTTCCATGATTCTGATCCCATTTAACTCTTTGAAGGTCTAAATAAATTTCAATGCCTTCAACAGTTTTAAACAACTTCTTTAAATAACGAGGCAAAGTCACACCAAAGTAATTCTCCAAACTATTATTTGTAGTAGGCAAAAAATCAAATTGAAGATGTTTCATGTAACTTTGAAAGTTGGGTTTGATCTTGTTCTTAACAAAATCAACAAATTCCTTCGGTATCTTATCCAAATGCTTCATTAAATTAGTAAATTTCTTGTTTGCTTTTTTATAAGGCTTAGAACGGAATATTTCAAGTATTATTTTGCCTGCATCATAATATTCTGCTTTCTGATTTTCATCTAACTTTTTACTCTTCATTTTATCGTTTACAATCTTTTTAACATCTTTTATAACATGAAAAATGCACAAATTATGTATAAATCCTAATTCATCGGCAATATTTTTATACATAGGTTTTCCATCAGTGGTTAATGAAATTCTCTTTTGTTGACATGTGGATCTCTTAATAAAGTCAGTTATTTCTTTCTTTCCTATATTGTCACTTATATGATAGTCAACCAATGTATTGAGTTCAATGTCAAATAATGCTAAAATATAGTATTTAACTCCATTGAGCTTTATATATTGTTCATCATAGGCATAATTACCAAAAATCAAAGATTTTTGTAATTATGAAAATCCAAAGGATTTTCAGTAATTTCCAGATAATTTTCTTTTACCTTTTATCTTTAATTACCAAAAATCGAAGATTTTTGTAATTATGAAAATCGAAGATTTTCAGTAATTTACCATAATATTTCCTAAGTTCATTGTAAACTGTTTGTCTTGAAGGAGTAACTCCTTGAAAACATCCTATTAATCCAGTGATATTAGTTAAAGACATATGTTCAAAGAAATTAACAATCATTCCCATCTTTTTAATATCGTGTGTGTAGTTACAATGCTTATCCACGAATTTAGTTAGTGGTGTTCGGTATAAACCTCCACATTTGCAGCGATATATGGTTACTTTAACTGGATAGTTCTTATTAATGAATCTGTCGCCTTTATCATACTTAGCAGTAATGTTCGAGTTACATTTTGGACATATTGGATTAGAATCTGTGTATATTAACTCTAATTCTCTATCGCTTAACTGTTCAAAGTGTTTATGGACTGATAAATCGAAACTATTATCTAAATATAGTTTATCGTCTTTTAAGACATATTTCTCAGTACCGTTAATATTATATACTTGAACAGACAAATTACTATTTGGAGATTGGATTTCTTGTATTTTCATGATATTAATTGTTATCCTTTCTCCTATTTATATTTTCATGTTCTATATAACACTTATTGTTTTATTTTTTTCATGCCATTAACGTGCTACCCATTGAATTTTTTACACAGTCGAAAAAACATATGAATCAATTTATGGTCTTAAAAATAAAAATCGTTAAGTTGATGACATTGCTTAAAACCTTAATTTTCATTAAAATATTAAACTTATATTACTTTTAATAAAGGACATTATAATATTTTTAAATATTCTAAATTATTATATTAACAAAATAGCTATTCATTAAATATCTTTTAATTTTTCTTTAATATTTTCAAGAATGGCTTTATGGGTTCTTTTTACAAATTCCCCTTTATCACTTGGCGATAAAACATCTAAATAACCTTGAGATACAATATTAAATCCAAATGGTGATGGGATTACTGTATTTATAATTTTTAATTCTATATGTTCTGATTCTACTTGTTCTATAACTTTTTTAGCATTATCCACATCCATATAATCTTCAATAACCTCTCTTCGAGACTCTTTTAAAATAGGAAAATTACAATCAATATCTTCAACAAATTTTTTTAATATTTTTCCTCTAACCTGTTGTCTTCCAACAGATTTCTCCTTACCTTTATATCTTCTAAGAGTCATTAATGAACGGCCAGCACAATGTCTAAATCTACTTGCCAATGTTTCAGTTTTTTGAATTGCTTTAATCAGAGTATCTTTAAAAGTTTCTGACTTTAAAGATTTAAAACCCTCTAAGCCATAAATTTTACTATCACTACTTAAATAAAACCCATTATCAGATATTGAAATCGTAACATCTACTTTATACTTTTCAGATATTAAATAAGCTATTGCTCGAGATAATGCATCATTTATCTTCCGCCCATATAAACTATGGAAAATAACAAATTTTCTACCTCCAAATCCTGTGTAGTATTCTATTAACAAGGTTTTATTAGTTGGAATTATAGCATAAAGATACTGCTCATTAAAGTATTCATATATTGAATTGGCTCCAAAATCATCGATATAAATATAAGTCTTTAAAAAATCTATAATCTCCTTTTTAGTTCTTTTAGCTTGAAATTTAGTTTCAAGTATTCCTCTAAATCTTTGAATTTCCATAGCTAACTCAAATGATAATGGTAGTTGTCCTGAAAACCAGGAAGGAATAGTTGGAGGTCCAGACGATGGTGAAACATTTATTGTCATGCCTTTTGAATAGTTAAATCTATGAACAGAACCACCAAGAACAAAAGTATCTCCTTTTTTAAGTTTATCCATAAATTCCTGATCAATTCTTCCAATAGGATTATTTCCTGCTTTGACTAAGATATTAGAACTATCTGGGATTGTACCAACATTGGTTGAATAAATCACACGAGCTAACTTTCCCTTTTTTCCAAAGATGTTCTTATCATAATCAATCCATATTTTAGGGTAAACATATCTTTCTTCTAATTCAACATACTCTCCTGCAAGATAACTGAGAACATCTTCATAATCATCTCTACTTAAATCAACAAAGTTATAACTTTTTCTTATTACATCATAACAATAATCTATATCCCAAATATTTTCAATAGCCATACCATATATGTGTTGTGATAAAACATCCAATGAATTTTTAGGTATTCTAAGATTTTCAATCTTAGACTCCTTAACAGATTTCAAAATTATGGAACATTCAACTAAATCATCTCTATCAGTTACAATAATCCTTCCTTTTGATTTTTCACCTATTTTATGTCCACTTCTACCAATTCTTTGTAATGCTCGTGAAACAGATTTTGGAGAATTAATTAAAACAACCAAATCAATGTATCCAATATCTATTCCAAGTTCAAGGGAAGTTGAACTAATAACAGCTTTTAATTTTCCATTTTTTAAGCTTTCCTCAGTTAATAGTCGTCTTTCCTTTGAAAGAGATGAATGATGATTCATAATATTATTTGTGTTGTAATTTTCAGGAAACATTTTGATAAGATTATACAAAACATTTTCTGCTCCTGAACGAGTGTTAGTAAAAACAAGAGTCGTCTTATGCTCAACGATTAAATCATCTAAAACATTATACATTGCAAGTCTTGTTTCCTCACTATCAGCTATTACAATATCATCAACAGGAGAAATAACTTCAACATCCAAATCCTTTGGAAAATTTACATTAACGATTAAACAATCACGAGGAACACCATACTCAAAACCAACCAAAAAATTAGCTATTTCTTTAAGAGGTGAAACAGTTGCAGAAAGACCAATTCTTGTGAAATTACCAATTAAATGTTGTAATCGTTCAAGAGATAAGTTTAAATCAACACCTCTTTTATTCTCAGCTAAACTATGTATCTCATCAACAATTACATATTTAACATTAATTAACTTCTCTCTAAACTTCGGTGCCACAAGTAAGATTGATAATGTTTCAGGAGTTGTTATAAGAATATGGGGTGGCTTTTTTAGCATTTTAGTTCGTTGATATTGGCTTGTATCTCCAGTTCTCACGGCTTTTCGAATACCAACATCATATTTAGCTATTTTTTCAATTTCTTTTAAAGGAATATCTAAATTCCTGTCAATATCATTATCCAACGCTTTAAGTGGAGATATGTAGATACAGTAGACATTGTCCTCTAACTCTCCTCTCTCTGATAAAAATGTAAGTTCGTTTATAATTGATAAAAAAGCAGTTAAAGTCTTACCAGAACCTGTAGGTGATGAAATAAGAATATTATTCTGTTTATGAATATCTACAATTGATAATTTTTGAGCAGGAGTAAAATCCTTAAAATTCGAATCAACCCAATCCCTAACTAAAGGATGAAGAATTTTATAAATCTCTTCTTTTGAATAAGTTTTTGTTTGTTTTTTAATCATATTAAAAGATAATTTGTTTTAATTAAATTTATTGTAAATAATTTTATATGGCTTTGTTTTAATGTTTTTTTTTAAAAAAAAAGATAAAAGTGATTACTTGAATATTAATTCAATAACAATAATTAGATTATTTTTTTTATAATAATGAAATATTTTCATATACTTATTAAAATCTAAATATATATGCATATATATTTTAATTAATTTAATATTTAAACTCGTCTGATTTTTTAATCAGTAAATAATATGTTCTTGATTAAATAAATAATTTATATAAAATAAAAGGTGTAATAGTAATATTAAAATAAAAGGTGAAATGGTAAAATGGTCACAGTTATAGATTATGGAAGTGGAAACCTTAAAAGTATTTCAAATGGGTTTTTAAAAATCGGTGTAAAACCAAAAATAACAAACAACATAGAAGAAATTGCCAATGCAAAATATCTTGTTCTTCCTGGAGTTGGAGCATTTGCATCAGCTATGAAAAATATTGAATATTTTAAAGATATAATCTTTGAACATATTGAATCAAACAAGCCATTTTTAGGGGTTTGTTTAGGGTTACAACTACTATTCAATTATAGTGATGAAAATCTTGGAATTGAAGGGTTAAATATCTTTAAAGGAAATGTTAAAAAACTTCCAAACACTGAAAAAATCCCACATATGGGTTGGAACAATCTTAAATTAACTAAAAACTCTAAGATATTAGAAGGTTTAGATGGGAAATATTTTTACTTCATACATTCATTTCACGGAGTACCTAAAGATGATATAATAACAAGCACAGTTAAATATGGTACTGACCTTACAGCATCAGTAGAAGAAAATAATGTCTTTGCAACACAATTCCATCCAGAAAAAAGTGGAAACTTTGGATTAAAAATCCTTAAAAACTTTGTGTCAATAAAAAATTAGATGTTTTTCACAAGTTTACTAAATAGCTATTCCATTTACTAAACTTAAGAATAAGCCTTCATTCGATGTTTTTAGAGATAATAATTCTGGTTATTCATTTTTTCATATTCTTTTTTAAGAAAACTTTCTTTTATATCAAAATCCATATTTTTCCAGGGTAGGTTATCATTCAGTTCATAACCCTTGGAATATTTCTTCCATTTATTTAAATCTATTTTATAATTTTTATTTAATTGACTATTTTTCAGGGTTTCTTCTATTAAATTAGCTATTTTCTTTCCTTTACAGGATAATACATATTGTACAAGACCCATTTTAGGACTGTCGAATTTTATTGACACTCCTTTTAAATCTTTTTTTAAATAGCTTATTTTATTTTTAATATCTTTAATATCATATCCTATCCATTGAAATGGTGTGTGTGGTTTTGGAATTAATGGATTAAGACTGAATGTAATTTTGGAAGACTTGTTATCTGTTTTGTACCTTATGGAGTTAAGATATTTAATATATTTTGAAAGTTCTTTTACATCTTCCATACTTTCATTTATAATACCTATTAAAAAATAGAGTTTTATGTTTAAATCCATGTTCATCGCTGATTTTATAAGTTCTTCAATTTTATAATCATCAATATTTTTATTAAGTGTTTTTCTTAATTTATAAATGGATTCTGGAGCTATTGTAATTGTTTTAAGTCCACTATTTTTTAAGTTTTTTAATGTTTGGTAACTTGTGGATTCAATTCTAAGTGATGAAGTGGATAGTTGAAATCCCATATCCAAAAGTTTTGAGGTTAATTCATCTATTCTATAGTAATCTGATACTGTTGAACCGATTAATGAAATCTTTTCCAATTTGTTGATTTCTTTAGATTGTTTAGCTATTTTAATAAGGGTTTTCAAAGGAGCATTTCTTAAAGGACGGTTTGTATATCCAGTCATGCAAAATCTACATCCTCTAACACAGCCTCTTGAAACACCTAACAACAATGAGTTTCCAAAAACGGGCATTAAATCAGGGTCATCTGTTTCTATTAGAATTGGATTGATTACATTGTAAGCATTCTTCATATCCTTTACGATCATTCTTTTTACAGGATTATCAGGAATATATATTCCATCAATATCTAAAAATGATTCTAATTCTTTTTTAGGATTATTTAATTGTTGATATTTATCTAAAAACTTATTTAAAATAGTTTCTGATTCTCCAATAACGAATAAATCAATAAAATCACTGATGGGAAGAGGATTAGAACTTGCAGAAGGACCTCCAGCTATTATCAGTGGATAGCTATTATTTCTATCTTTTTTTCTTATAGGGATATCTGACTTCTTCAACAGCTCAATCAGATTGAAATAATCCTGTTCATAGTGTAATGTAAAGCTAATAATATCAAAGTCTTTCAATGGACTGTTTGACTCTATACTTCTATTACTTGGATAAATAAATCTCTCACACCAGGTATCTTCTCTTTCATTGACCATTCCATAGATTATCTGGTAGCCTAAAGAAGACATGGCTATTTTATAGATATTCGGGTAGACTGATGCAAATCTAATATTCATTTTAAGAGGATTTTTTTTAATTACATTTCTTTCATAGAACATGGGATTTCCTTAATAAGATAATTTCATTAAGTTATGTTTTTATTCATGATAGTTAAATTTTATTTAATATTATTATTTAATAAAAATACTTTTTTTATTTTATAAATAAAGAAAATCAAAAATTTTCTAACTTATAAAATCAGAGATTTTATAAATCAATATTTTATAAATTAAGGTATAATAAGCTATTTAAATTAATTATAATTAATATTACATTAAGTTTAATTATAAATCTAAGATTACTTTTAATTCATATCCTTCTTCATTTTTTTGAATATTCATCATATGATATGTTATGGCTTTAACTTCTGATTTTTTTTCGTGTTTGCTCCAATCTATTTCTTCACCTTTAACCTCACCTATCAACTCGTAAGTCTTATTTTTTTTATTAATAGATTTGACTTTAAAATGTGAAAATAATAAAAGATCAACTTCATGAATAAATAAAAGCTCTTCTAAATATTTATAAAGTAGAGAAACTAAATCTTCAGATTCAATAGCTATTTTTTTAGTCACAAGATCGTTAACTTTAGATGTATCTGTTATAACATTGAACATTGCAAGTCCACTATTTTCAAATCCTTCTTCTATTGTTTTACCATAGGCATAAAATCCTATATCTGCTGTAACATCAAAATATCTATATTTTATTTCATTATTTTCTTTAAAATATTTTTTTTCCATAAATTTCACATTACGATATATGATTAATTATTTTAAAATCATTAATAAATTTATATTCATTTTAGTTTAATTAATAATCTTTTTTTAATAAATAAAAAATATATAAATAAATTATTAAAAAGTAATAGCTTAAAACATTAATAAGTTAAAATTAAATAATATTAAGTATTATTTCTATGATTGGATATTGCAGGATTGAATAAATTTTAGGAATTTTTGTAAAAATATTAGTTTTGGAATGCTCTCTCTTGGATTTTATTTAAATAAGAATAAAAACTTAGTATACAACAGAGGTGAAAAGATGAAAACTATTAATTTGTATAATAAAGATCCTTTAAGAAAAGAAGAACCATTGATTGATTTGCACGGAGTCAATCCTAAAACCATTCACTCTTACATAACTATATTCTTAGTTTTAATGATTTTGATGATTAGTGTATTGTTTGTTATTAATGCTCGTCCGAGTATGATGTGATTATTAGAACATACAATAAAACTAAGATATTTTATGTAAATAGCTATTTATAGATACTAACACCTTTAATTCACTTATTAAATTTCAACTCCCACATTTTTTAGTATTTTATAATAGCTATTCCTTAATTTTTAATTTTTAATATTTCTTGTATTAGTTAAATACGAACCTACAGCAGCAGAAATAGCTGCTATCTTCTTAGGTGATGTAAATGTTGACTTTAAACGATTCATTCTCTCCAAATCTTTAAGAATAATTTTTTCCATTTCATCATCTATTCCTTTCTTATGTTCATCTACAAAATGAGTGTGTAAATCACCATCAATGAAATTTTCGTTTAGCATAATAGCCTTATGAAAAGGAATTGTTGTTTTAACACCAAGAATAATATACTCTCCTAATGCTCTTTTCATTCTACTGATAGACTCGTTTCTATCTTTTCCAAATGCAATTAACTTAGAAACCATTGAATCATAAAATCTTGGTATTGTATAGTTTGTGTATATTCCACTATCAACACGAACTCCTGGACCTCCTGGTGATCTGTAAGTAGTTATTTTTCCAGGGTTTGGCATGAAATCTGTGAAAGGGTCTTCTGCATTTATACGGCATTCAATGGCATGACCATTAATATTAATATCTTTTTGTTTGTAAGTCAAATCATCCCCATTAGCTATTCTTATCTGTTCTTTAATCAAATCTACATTAGTAATCATTTCTGTAATCGGATGTTCTACTTGTATACGAGTGTTCATTTCCAAGAAATAATAACTTCCACTATCATACAAAAACTCTATTGTCCCAGCACTTGTATAATTTATTGATTCAGCAGCTTTAATCGCACTATTCCCCATTTGCTCTCTTAATTCTTCAGTCATTATTGGTGAAGGTGCTTCCTCTATTAACTTCTGATGTCTTCGTTGAATAGAACATTCACGATCACCAACATGTACAGTGTTTCCATTTTCATCAGCCAATATCTGAAATTCAATATGGCGAGGTTTTTTAAGATATTTCTCCATAAAAACCGTTGAATCCCCAAAATTTGTTGATGCAACAGATTGTGTTGACTCAATAGCACGAACTAACTCATCTTCTTCTTCAACAACACGCATACCAATTCCACCACCACCAGATGAGGCTTTAATCATTATGGGATATCCAATCGATTTAGCTATTTCCTTAGCCTCGTCAATATCCTCTATTCCCTCATTAGTACCTTCAATTACTGGAACTCCAGCCTTCTTCATCATTTGTTTTGCTGTTATTTTATCTCCCATTGATTCAATTATAGAACCCTTAGGTCCAACAAGCTTAATATTATTTTTTTCACATTCTTTTCCTAACCTTGGATTTTCAGCTAAAAAACCATAACCTGGATGTATAGCATCAACTCCAGAATCAATAGCTATTTGAATTATTTTATCTATGTTTAAATAGCTTTTGGCTGGTAAAGGATCTCCTAACCCATATTTTTCATCAGCATAGTTTGCATAAATAGAATATTCATCAGCATCTGAATAAATAGCTACACTTTTAACATCTAATTCTCTACAAGCCCTCATTATTCTAATAGCTATTTCTCCCCTATTTGCAATTAAAATTTTATTAAACATTTCCACTTCCTCTTTTAAAAAATATTAAATAAACAATATAAAGATATTAAATTCTAAAATCATAACAAACAAAATTATAATAATAAAACAATAGAATATAATTAATTATTATAAAAACATTATTAATATAATATTTTATTTAAAAAACATATGGTTATTATATAATATCTTATTTAAATTTAATTGTGCATTTAATCTGTGATTTCTAATGTTAAAAGTTCAAAATAAGAAAGATTTGGAGATTAAAATTGAATCAATTCCAAAACATCCCAATCCAAAGGTTGAATTAGAACAATACTCAACTCCAGCAACAATAGCTGCAGACATATTATGGAATGCTTATAATTTAGGAGACATTGATAATAAAAATATTCTTGATTTAGGTTCTGGTACTGGTATTTTCACCATTGGTTCAAGCTTATTAAATTCTAAATATTCTATTGGAATAGATATGGATAAACAATCAGTTGATTTAGCTATTGAAACTGCCAAATCAATGGAAATAGAGAATTACAAGTTTTTAAATGAAGATTTAAATTCATTTAAATCCACAACATCAAATAAACCCCAATCAAACCAGCCTACACTTAACAATGTCACAACTAAGGATTTAAATGAAGCCATTGTTAAATATACAATCGGTCCAATTGATACTCTGATTCAAAACCCCCCATTCGGATCTCAATTTAAAGCTAAAAAAGGTTCTGATAGAACTTTTATTCAAATTGCTATGAGTTCATCTCCAGTTATTTATTCTTTTCACATGGCAAACACTGAAAGTTTTCTAAATAACTATTTTAATGATTTAGGTGGAAAAATCACCCATAAATTTCTATACGATTTTCCAATACCTAAAATTTATGATTTTCATACTAAAGATTCTAAGAATGTTAATGTGATTGTTTTAAGAGTTGAGAATAAAAATTTAAATTGAATTAAATACTGTTGAGGGTTATGTTGATAAGGATAAAAATACTGGCGATATTATTACTATTAAATAAAGTGATTGAGTTTATAGTATTAATTATAAAAAAATAGTGGAACCTATAATTATAGTTCAATTTATAGAAACTTTTAATCAAAAGATGAAATAATCAATAAAATGATGTCTGGATATGTTGAAGAAAGAGCTAACAATTATGTTACATTATTTGGTTTAACAGGTTTATACCTATTGATAAACCTTAATGGTAAACTCGATTATGTAATAACAACTAAAAGTCTTGAAGATAGAGGGAATCTTTGAATAAAATGTGTGAAACTATTGAAGATACTTCTTCTCCAAGAGAAGGTTTCTTTGGTAAAATATCTTTAAGTGGTGGTAATGTCAAGACAAATAATTTAATAAGATTTTAAAAATATAGTTGAAGGCATTGAAAATTTAATATTGAACATAATTCCAAACTGATTCAAATCATATATTTTAAGATTTAAAAGGCTTATTTAAGTTTTTTAGAATAATTCAAAATTGTCTTTATTAAATTTTTCAGGTGTTGATCTTTCTATATACTGAAGTTTTATATACTACTTGTTCCATAAATTATAATGGTGATAATTTATGGGTAAACGTGGTCCGAAACCGAGTTTTGTTAATGTTCCTTGTCCGAATAAAGGGGGTGATGATTATGGGAAGATTGGAAATGAAAATGTGGTTGGTAATGGAACTTATAAAACAAAAAATGGAACTGTTCACAAATATATTTGCAGAACATGCTCTAAAAACTTCACATCACGAGCTAATACCATCTTACATGATTTAAGAACCGATGAGAAGACTGTTTTTTTAGCTTTGAAAATGATTCTAAAAGGCATGAGTCTTAGATCCACAGCAGAAATATTGAATGTTAAACTTGACACTGTCCGTAGATGGTTGCAAATATCATCCAAACATTGTGAAGAAGTTAATCAGGTTTTAATGAAAGATATAGATGTTGATAAAGTGGAACTTGATGAACTTTGGACTTTTGTTAAAAAAAACATATCCGAGCATGGATTGCCAATCAGAAAATGAAAGATGGGTCTACTTAAGTATTCGATCCAAAAAATAAGATAATTTTAGCAGCTCACTTGGGCGATATGACTCAAAAAGCAGCAAACGAAGTTGTGAAACAAACATGCGATAGAATAAACGAAAATAATCTACCATTATTCGTCACTGATGGGAGAAAATACTATAAAAAAGTATTATTGGATAGATACTCTTATATTGCCAAATTTCCAAAGACAGGTAAAAGAGGAAGACCTAAAAAACCAAAACAAAAACTTTTAAAGAAGTTGAAGTATGCACAAGTTGTGA
>JAISTD010000150.1 GCA_031272765.1 Candidatus Methanovirga australis
TTATATTATTATATGTTTTTGATATATTTACATTTTTCTATAGGATTACATACTCTTGCTTACAAAAAATTCATCTACGGAGCATGGCTCCGTAGAATTCTTTTGTGGTTTATGTTAAAAATAAACTAAGCTATTTTCAATTTTGAAGAGCCATACTGTTTTTTGTAAAAATAAGTGATCTACAGTCTATTTACTTTAGTTTTTTGTTTTATTAATTTTATTCTTTTAGTAAATAGAAACTTTCATGACTCCCTCTATTTTTAAAATTTCTTTAATTAAATCATCGGATGCTGATGTTTCAGTTATTATGGTTAAAATTGGCAATGATTCCATTTCAGTGTCATTAGCATAAGCTTGACGAATGGATAAGTTTTTGTCAGAAGTTAATTTACTAATTTCTGCTAAGATTCCATTGTTTTTTCTTTGTGTTTCGATTTCAATTACTCCTAATCCTAAATTTGGAGCAATATTTTTTAGTAATGTTCCAGCAGGAATAATATTTTTAAATATGACTGTTAGATATTCATCTTTCAAAATAGAATTTATTGTAGCCATGACAGCTTTTCTATCAACTTCACATGCTTCTGCAATCCCAGTAATACTAATTTTTAAGTTTCCACAGTATAACTTCTGATTATCATCAACTCTAATGCCTAAGTCAATCATTTTCTTCGCTACTTTCATTCTTGCAGGATACTTTTGGAAACTCTTTTTTATCTGATTCCAGATATTTAAACCTCCTGGAATTATCATACTCACATTAGATGATAATCTTTTATTAAGTGATTAAAGAATTAAAAAAGTAGTAATGGGTCCGCTGGGATTCGAACCCAGGACCTCACGGTTATCAGCCGTGCGCGCTAACCAAGCTGAGCCACGGACCCACATATAATAACAAATTTATTAATTAGATTTTAGGTAAAATAAGACAACGATTAAAATTTTTGTTTTTATCCTATATAAATTTATTGGTGTATTTTAGAAGAGCCTTATAAAACGAAAACTTTTGTTTTCTAAATTTCTCACTATGTTCGAAATAAACTGAAAATATCGAAAACTTTATTTCCTAAATTTTTCGCTCTGCTCGAAACCAAAGATTCTCCTAAGTTTCTCACTTCATTCGAAAAAGGTTCTTAAAAATAATAAAATCCATTTTTAAAGAATTACTTTATATTTATAGAAAATTTATTTTATAAGAAATGAATTTTGATTAAAAAATATTTAATCTTGAAAATAAAAAAATTAGAATTTTAAGAAGTTTTTTCAATGATTAATATAGCTTTAAAATATAAGTAAAAAGTTTTATAAATAATATTTTAATCATTTAAAAAAGGACATTTTTATTTAAAAAATTTGATATGATAATTGAAAAATAAGCTGATTTTAAGTTTAATTTTTATTGATCATTTCATTTATGGATTCTGCCATTGAATGACCTTCAACAAAGATTTCAACCTTATCTACACCTTCAACTTCTGAAGCTAAAGCTTTGGCATCAGCTGCCATACGAGCAACACTCATACAAGCAGGATTAGTGGGTTTTAAAGTAATCTTCACATTATTATCATTATCAACTTCAATATTTTGAACAATTCCCATTTCCACGATACTCACACCCATATGTGGATCATTAACCTTTGAAACAGCATTTTTAACTTTTTCCTTTAAATCGTCTGACATTTCATTCCTCCAAATTAATAATAATACATTATTTATTTAATTTAGTATATATACTTTGTCTTGTGATTATAGTTTTAGATGCTAATTTTATTTATTCTTCGTAGATAACATCCATTGGACAGACTTCTAAACACATACCACAATTATTACATCCATCTTTAATAATTATTTTAAATCCTTGTTTTTCTATTACTCCAAGAGGGCAAACATCTATGCAGACACCACACTTTCCACAATTAACTTCATCAATTTGCAATAAATCACCAAAGTATTTAATTATCAGATAAACTATTTTTCGATGAATATCTATTTAAACTTATTTTTTATATATTATAGCTATTAGTATACTCATATATATTATTTACAAACATTATTATTAGATAATATTATAGTATGTTGTATTGTTCTTAAAAAAGTAGATTTCTTTAAATATATCCCTATTTGATAGTATCGAACCATATTTTTGAAATAGATCATTTTTATTCCTTAATGCTGATTATATGGTGTTGCTTTCTTCGCCGATATAAGGAACTTTTTCGAGTTCGTAGAGTTTTCTGAATATGCTTTCATTGTTTTTTTCTTCAAGGCTGTGAGCTATTAATCCTGGGAGTCTTCCTATTATAAACAATCCAATGCCATTTTCAGGATGGAAACCTAAGTCTGACAAAATCCCTGCATTTATCCCATCGATATTTAGTTTAATATTTTTTTCCTGCAGGTTTTTTTCAATAGCTAATGCTAATTTCGTGTGAATTCCCACTAACTCTTCTTTAATAGCTAATTCTAAAATTTTTTTTGCTCTTGGATCAGCGTTGTGGTATCTATGTCCAAAACCAGGAACATTTTTTTTCATTTCCCTGTATTGTTCGGTGATTTCAATAGCTATTGTGTCTATTTCTCTGTCAGTCAGATTTTCATGATTTTCCACAGATTTTTGAAATATTTCCATTGCTTTTTCAATTGCTCCTGCATGATTGACTCCAAAAGAGAGCAGTGCTCCAGATAATGCAACATTTAAAGGGGAGCCTGATGAAGTTATTAATCTTGTGGCTTGTGTGCTTGGAGGAGTTAATCCATGATCACAGAAAGATACTAATATGTGATTAAACATTTTAAGTTCTTGGGGTGTTGGTAAGTCACCTCTGAGAAGTAAAAACACCATTTCTGGATAGGTTAAATTAGCTATTAGTTCTTCTTGAGGGTATCCTTTGGTGCTTATCCTATTAGGCTCAATTTTAGTAATGGCTGTTTTCATTGATTGTTCTTTCATTTTAAAAATTTCTTTTATTTTTTTTGAATTCATCAAATATATCACACTGTTTAATTTTTAAGTTTTTATATTATTAGTTTGCTTTTTCATCTTTTTAACTTTCAAATCCTTTTTTTATCAGAAATTAATTTTTAAAAATTCATGAGTTTTATATGTCATTAATTATATGCATTCTTTATTAATTATATACATTCTTTTAATTAAATATCATGTTTTTCTATAAAATGATATTTTAGATTTATTATTGAAAATAAATTAGCTTTTTATTTTATCATTTTATTTTATTAGATAATATAATTCATCAAATATTGAATAAAAATAATGTTTATTAATTATATCTTATAAAACTTATTTATATTAAATTTAAATAATTTATAT
>JAISTD010000221.1 GCA_031272765.1 Candidatus Methanovirga australis
TTCTTTTAAGAATTTGATTTCATTATCTGTTAGTTCGATTTTTATAGCTTTCATACATTATATTATGAAAATTCAACTATATAAAATATACAGATAAATACTTATGCTATGACACTAGTTGCACCATCTTCGACAGATTGTGTCATGTCATATACAGCTATATAATTACCAAAAACTTCAATTGTACTTTTATCTCTTTGAGATATTGGAGTTCCAGTAAAACCAATAAAAGTAGCATTAGGAAGATTATCCCTAATCTTTCTTGCTGTTCCAACTGATACTTTACCTGTTTTTAAATCAACTTTTTCTTCAAGCCCATATTGGCTTCTATGTGCCTCATCAGATATTACAATAATGTTGTTCCTATCACTTAAGGGTTCATCTGATTCTTCAAACTTCTGCATAGTAGTAAAAAATATACCATTTACCTGTCTACTTTTAAGTAATTTTACTAAATGTTGCCTATTAGTTGCTTGAACTGGAGTTTGCCTAAGAAAATCACTGCATTTACTAAATTGTAAAAATAATTGATCATCCAAATCATTACGATCAGTAATAATAACAAAAGTAGGAGAATCAAGGACTTTTTGAAGCTTTTTAGTATAAAAAACCATAGATAAAGACTTACCACTCCCCTGAGTATGCCAAAATACTCCACCTTTACCATCTCCCCTATTTATTGCTTCACAAGTAGTGTTTATCGCTTTATTAACAGCGAAAAATTGATGATAACCAGATAAAATTTTTACATTTTCTTTTTCATCTTTAGAAAAGAGATTGAAGTTTTCTATAATATCTATGAATCTGTTTTTTTCAAAAATTCCATTAAAAAATGTATCATAATCAGCAAACTGAGTAGATTCATAACTACCATCAGTAGTTTTCCACTCCATAAACCTATCTTCATTTGCAGTTATTGTTCCTGCCTTAGAAATAGTTAAATCACTCATAACACGCAAATAAAACAGGTTATACAGATTTTACTGGTTTAACTTAGAAATAGTTAAATCACTCATAACACAAAAACAATTGTAAGTAAATAAGGAAGGAATTTTATCCATGTAATTTTTTAACTGAGAGTAAGCCTCAGATGAATCAGTTTCTTCCCTTGATGGAGATTTTAATTCAATTACAACTAAAGGTAAGCCATTTACAAAAACAATTACATCGGCTCTTTTTTCTTCATGTTCTATAACTGTCCACTGATTTATAACTTTGAAAAAATTATTTTCAACATTTTCAAAATCAATAAGTTTTACAATTAAATTTTTTTCTTCATCATTATGATAATTAATTGAAACACCATTTTGAAGAAAATAAGTAAATCTCCAATTTTTATCAACTAAGCTACCAATACCAATATCTTTAAGTTTATTAATAGCTTCTGTAATAGCTATTTGGGGTAAATCCCTATTTATATAAGACAAACAACTTCTTAAATCCTCCTCATAAAAAGGAACATGATAATCTCTTTCAATTTCAGGTCCATACCAATGCTCATACCCTAAATTTTTAAATAGTTCTATTATAGCTTCCTCATAGTTATATTCTGCAAAAGACATTTTTATTCCTCTTTTGTTCTTCTTTATTCCTTTTATTGCTTGTTATTATTTATTATTTCTCTTCATCTTCTTTCAAAAGTAATCACGGTTAATCGTTTATAAAGGTATTGATAACATACTATTAATATTATTAATAATTATAATCTAATATTTGCTTCATATTATTAATATTAATATGTAACAAAAATAATATAGAATAGTTCAAGAATATAAATCAAAATTTATGTTGCTAAATTTTATTTTAATGTTTTTATCAAAAGTTTTAAATAAATATTTCAACATAATATTATTATAAGATAAAGTTGAGACACTTTTCATGAAAACATTAAGAATATACCTTGAAAATTCTGTCATTGGTGGTTATTTTGATGATGAATTTGAAACACCCACCAAAAAACTTTTTGAAGAATTTGAAAAAGGTTTTTATAAAGCAGTTATATCAACACATGTAACTAATGAAATAGAAGACTGTGCACCTCAAAAAATCAAGGATAATTTAAGCAGATTAGACTATGAAAATCATGAAATTACAAAGAAATGATAGACTTAGCTGATAGTTACATGAAAAGAAATATTGTAACTACGAAATATTATGCTGATGCATTGCATATTGCAATTGCAACAGTCTTAGGAGTTGATGTCTTAGTAAGTTGGAATTTTAAGCATATAGTTAATTTAAACAAAATTAAACTTTTTAATTCTGTAAATTTACAAGAAGGATACCCATTAATAGAAATTAGAACACCTAAAGAAGTGATTAATAATGAATAATAAATATGACAAAGGTCATGACTTAGATTTTTCAACTAAAGAAAAAAGTTTTGATGCTGTGAAATTTAAAAGAAAACTTCAAGAAAATGTTTGGAAACACTCTAAAGCAAAAAACTCCACAGAATTCATGGAATACATAAACAAAAATGCTAAAAAATCCTCTATATACAAAAACAAAAAAAATCTTTAATTTTATTTAAATATAAAAATTTATGTTGATAATAGAAACATTTATATGGTGAAAATACCATAATATTATGGTAGAAATACCATAACTAATAAATGATAAAATGAATTCTAATTCTAATGAAATTTTGAAATATGTTTTGTCAAAGGATAAAGAAGATTTAACTATTAGAAATATTGCTAATGGATTAAATAAAGATTATAAAAATACTCATGATATTATAAAAAAGCTATCTAAAGATAAAATTCTCAAAATAAAAAAAATAGGGTCATCTAACATTGTAAAAGCTATAAAAAACCCAAATCCTCAATTTTTTTCTGCAGAATATGGAAGAAGAGAAGAGATTTTAAAAAATAAAAATATAAACAATATTTTTAATATTTTAAAAAGGAATTATTTTCCAAAAATAGTATTATTATTTGGCTCTTATGCAAAAAATACCTACAAGAAACATTCAGATATTGATTTAATAATTATATGTGACGAAAAATATCAAAAAAATATTGAAAGAAAACTTAATATTCTTCCATTTGATATTCATCCGATTTTTTTAAGTTTTGAAGAATTCATAGATTTAGGATCCAAGAAAGAATTTACTGTAATAAGTGAAGCATTAAAACAAAATATAATATTATATGGAATTGAAGATTATTATCACTTATTAACAAGTATTAATGAAAAATAAAAATCAAAAGGTGATTTTCTTTGATTCCAGCGAAAAATATTAAAAAAGCAGAAATTAATGTTAGACAATATTTAAGTGAAGGATTGCTCGAGAAAACTAAAACTAATGAATTAATCATAGAAACTTATTTATCCAGAGCACAGGAAAGCTTAGAACTTGCAGAAAGTATTTATGCAAATAATGAATCAGATTTGTGGGTTTTGGTGATTTCTTATTACTCTATGTTTTATATAGCAAATGCAGTATTATTGAAATATGGATATAAAGTTGGAGATAAAATAGCCCATAAAATTACAAGCGATTCCTTGATAGTTTTTGTTAAAGATAAACTTAAAAATAAATTAATAGAAGATTATGAGCAAGCCAAAAATGAAACTTTTGATTTAATAAATGTTGATGAATCAGAAGTATTAGCTAATGAAACTATAGAATCATTTGAATTTGAAAGAAACAAAAGATCAATGTTTCAATACAACTTAGGAGAAAATCTAACACATTCAAAAGCAAAAACATCTCTTAAAAGAGCTGAAGAATTTTTCTCACAATTCTTATTTCTATTCGAATCAGAATAAACTATTTAAATTTCTACTTCAGAAACATCAATTTCCCCAGACATGAGTTTAGGTAGCAATAAATCTTTTAATCTTTCTAATTTTTTATTCTCACTTTTTAGTTCTATTATCTTTGAGAACATTCTACCTACAACATTGTCAAATTTTGTGATAATTTCTTTAGGAGGTAATATAAAATCCATAAAATCAATGGAGTTTCCTGCATGTAATATTGTGGTTCCTTTAGCATTTCCTTTTATAATATTTTGAATATATTCAGATTTAACTAAAAAATACAAAAAAGAATTTGTTATGGAATCATCTTTTAAAATTAATTTTCTAATTCCTGTTGAAAAACATCCATATAAACCCAATTTAGCAATGCCAACTGTACCATCTAAAGATAAAGCTATATCTTCTTTATTAAGTATTTTTTCTTTAGTAAGATTTTTCTCGATAAAAACCTCATTATTTCTATTTCCTAAGTTACCTACTCTTAAAAATGGTATTAATCCAGGTTCACATTTGGTTTTATAATTTCTACTTCCAGGTTCAGTGCCTCTTTGAAATTCAACATGATTTTTCAAAGACGAAGTATGCCAACCCTTAGGAATGTCATTAAATCCTGATTTTGCATATGATCCATTATTATCTGGAAAATTATATTTAAAAAACCATTCATTGAATATATTTTTACATTGCTCTTCTAAATTTTGATTTATCTTATTATTAATCTCAATTTTTTTGTCCAAACTTGATAAAATTTGAATAGATTTTTCTTGATATGATAAATGGGGAATAGCAAACTCTAATGTGTTCAATGTTTTAGTAGTTAAACTAGGAATTGTGGTTCCTTCATCATATTGACTTAAATCAATTATAGACATTAAGTAATAAAGATATTTTGGAATTACAATTTTTTCATTGACTTTAGTATAAAATAATGTGTCGACTGTCCAAAATGGAATATCAATGTATTTTACTTTATTTATACTTCCTTTTCTTGGAATTAAAACAGACGGGTTATCGTGCAAAAATTCACTTGCAAATCCTATTATCCCACCAGTCTCATAAATAGGAATCTCATTATTTCCTATTTCAACATTTTTTTGGGATTTTCCATATTTTATTTCAACAATTTCAGACAATTGAAAAATTTCAAAATTCAACCCAATCTCCCCCAAACTCTTACGAATATCCTTTTCTAATTCATTGGATTTTTTAAACAAAATATCTAACTCTTTAGTCAATTCTTCCATCTTCTCTTCAAAAGGTATTCCATCATCTTCAGGATCTTTAAAGCCTACATATCTTCCAGGAGTTAGAATATAATCATGTTTAGCTATTTCCTCTGTTGCAGCTATAGCTGAAAATCCTTTTTCTCCTTCTAAATTATCATTTTCAAAGTTTTCAAATTGTTTTCCTATTAACTCTATATCTTCATCGCTTAATTCCCTTAGTTTTCTTGAAACCATTGTTCCCATTTCTCTGGCATCAATGAATAGGGTTTTTCCTTTTATATGTTCGTTTTTGTTTCTATTAATTATCCATAAACAAACTGGAATTCCTGTTGTGTAAAATAGCTGTGTTGGTAAAGCTACAATTCCTTCTACAAGGTCGGTTTTGATTATATTTTCTCTTATCTTTCCTTCTCCGCTTGTACTTGATGATAGTGAACCATTAGCTAAAATTACTCCCATTTTTCCATTTGGGGATAAATGATAAATCATATGTTGAATCCAAGCATAGTTGGCATTTCCTTTTGGTGGAATTCCGTATTGCCATCTTGGGTCGTCTTGTAATTTTTCTGCTCCCCATTTTTTCAGGTTGAATGGCGGATTTGCAATTATGAAATCTGCTTTAAGGGTTTTATGAAGGTCATTTAAGAATGTGTCTGCTTGGCGTTCTCCCAAGTTAGATTCTATTCCTCTTATTGCTAAATTCATTTTAGCCATTTTCCATGTTGTTGGGTTTGAGTCTTGACCATATATAGAAATGTTTTTTATGTTTCCTTGATGGTTTTCAATAAAATTCTTACTTTGAACAAACATTCCTCCACTACCACAACATGGATCATATACTCTTCCATTAAATGGCTTTAATATTTCAATTAAGGTTTTTACAACACTTGCTGGAGTGTAAAACTCTCCTGCCTTTTTCCCCTCATTTTCTGCGAATTTGGATAAACAGTACTCATATGTTCTTCCTAAAATATCTTTTTTATCTCCATGATCAGACATTTGTATATTTGTAAATAAATCTACAACTTCTCCAAGTGCCTGTTTATTTAACTCAGGTCTTGAAAATGTTTTTGGAAGTATTCCTTTCAATGAATAATTTTCTTTTTCAATAACCTTCATTGCTTCATCTATTTTAATTCCAATTTCTTCATTATGAGCATACTTAGCTATTTTATTCCATCTTGCATCTTTTGGCACCCAAAAAACATTTTCAGAAGTATATCCATCTTTATCTTCTTCAAATCCATCCCCTTTAATTAATTCCAAATATCTTTCTTCAAACTTGTCTGAAATATATTTTAAGAAAATTAATCCAAGAACGACATGTTTGTATTCTGAAGCATCCATATTCCCCCTAAGTACATCAGCAGCTTCCCATATTTGCTTTTAAAATCCTATTTCTGCTGTATTCTTTTTAGCCATTAGTTTTCACCTTAAAATTGTTTATAATATGTTAATAAGTTTTATAATGAATAAATATATTTATTTTTTCAATGATTTTAATATAATATTATTTTAATATATTTTCTTAAAAATAAGAAAATAAGTCCTATTTATAAAAATAATCTATAAAATACATTACTTAAAAAAACAATGTACAATACTATAAAAAAAGATAACCAACATTGAAACACAACTAAAATATTGTAGTCGAATAAACAAAGAAATCTCACATATTTAATGGTGTTAGTATATTTCTTTAGTATTTTGAGTTTCTTTGCATTAATCATATAAAAATCTTTCACACTCTTTAACAAATTTTTTAGCATTATTTAAATCTTTTTTAGCTTTGTTTTTTGTGACTTCATATGAATAATCATATTTGCTTTTTCCCTATCCTTTTCAAGATTAGTAAAAAACTTTCCTATTTCTTTACTAAAATTATCATTAGTAATATATTCTAAACCAAATTTACGAATAGTATCATTATGTGTTTTAGGAAATATGCCTTTTTTGAGTAGTAATGCATTGGCAGCATGGAAAATAGCATAGTATGACCTATTAATAGAGTCTGAGTAGAAATTGTTATTAAGATTTAGTTCAGTTACTTTTAAAAGCTCTAAAGACTTTTCATATGCTTTAGTTATTTTTTCATCCAATTAAAATGCCATCTTTTTCAACATTTACATAAAAAGGGAAATTATTATGGATAAAAATAAACATTGTCGAATATGTTTAGGTTGATTTTAAACCTATACAACCAATGATTAGAAGTTTTTAATATATATCTTTGTGTTTATAGAGGTTGTAAATATGAATAAACTTATATATTCGAATGTTTTTCATGTATTTTTTTGCAAGCTATTACTGAAACCCAGTCAGTATTCTCTTTTCTAAGTGTTTCAATGTCAGTGAACCCAGCATTGAACAAAACGAATCCTAATTCTTTTTCAGAGTAGATATTCATATCTAATAGCTCAATGTATTTCTTCATTTTTTCAAGAACATACTCTTCGCCAACAGCTTCATTACAAATAAAAATTATGCCTCCAGGTTTTAATACTCTATTAACTTCTTTTAAGTCTTCAACAAAATCAGGCCAAAAATAAACTGTTTCAAAACATGTGACAATGTTAAAAGTATTATTTTCAAATGGTAGTTTGGAAACAGATCCTTGAATAATTTCAACTTTTCCTTCTTTGATTGCAGACTCATTCAAACGGATAGACTTTTTAACACTAACTTCAGAGTAATCTAATCCATAAACTTTTCCATTTGGAATCATTTCATTAAATCTTTTAACATTCACACCACCACCACAACCAATATCTAAAATAATGTCATTATCATTAATAGATAAATGACTAACACCCCATAATGCTAAATCTTCATGGGATTTATTCATTTTTTCAAGTAATTTCGAACCTAACTCTCCTTCAGGTTTACGTGCGTTAACTATTAATTTTTTATCCATATTTTAACCATACTAACTTAGTTTGATTTTAATAAAAAATAAGTAAATTTTTTTTTTATAAAATGAAATATATAGTATTGAATGTGTTGATAGTATTGAATGTATTGAAAAAAATATTTTATAGTATTTTTGAAAAAGTTCTTAAATTTTGAAAATAAAATAAATCATAAGTAATAATTATTTTAAATTATATTATGTTAAAATTAACTATTATTAAAAATGACATTATTATAATTCTTTATTAATTTGATAGACTATTTAAAATTGTTAAATTAAAAATATAACTCTTTTTTTATAATTTATTTATTAAAAACTTTATCAAATTGACTATAATTAAAAACAAGAATAAAAACATTAACTTTTCGTTGAATCTGTGGGATATATTTTTAATAGTTGATAATCAGAAGATTTTTTTTTAGTGAATGAGATACTGAAATATGATGATTATTTTTAATAAATCAATTTTTATTATACTCATTAATAGGAATTGAGAATTTCTCTTCTATTTCTTGTCTGTACATAGAATTCATAGTACAGAATGGAATAATTCGTCCATCAGGGACAACATAATGAATAACACACTTTTTAACCCGATCTTCATCAAAATTAAATGGATCCATAAAATGCATACAAGCTATTAACAATGAATTTTTATGAAAGTCTCCTAATGCACTGTAAGACCTTTTACTAAGCACATTACCTAAAATATGTTTAATATCTATAGATTCAGGAGAATTTTTCTTATCCAATAATTTAGGAAGCTCTTTAACAGCATTGGCTAATGTTCTTGATTTAATTGCAAATCCACCTTCATTTAATTTATCAGCATTCTTATCTAAAAATTCAAAAAAGCCATCAACATCAATAAATCGTGTTACTGGAATTATTTCATCATTTTCAATGAAGATATAGGTAGCTATTCCACAATGTTGATGACAGTTTAGAATGACTGAAGGATTTTCCCCTTCATAAGCACCAATGAACCTGGACACTGATTCAACAGATGATGGTGGGTAAAAATCATCTATAACAATAGCTTCATTTGTTTGCTCTGAAACTAAATCAACAAAGTCGGGAATTGTGATTCTTTGATTTTCTACTTGATCAGCAGGTGTTCTGCCTGAAAATGAAACTGGTTGGAAGTTAACACCATGTACAACATCTATGTTATCAATGGCAAACCGTATAATATCTCCAATTTGATCATCGTTAATACCTTTAACAATTGTTGGAACTAAGACAACTCCAAGCCCTACTTTTCTACAGTTTTCAATAGCTTTAAGTTTTTGAGGAAGTATGTTCTTATTTCTGTTGTATATGTATGGTTCTTCAGTTATACCATCAAATTGTAGATAAACCGTGTTTAATCCTGAATCTGCTAATTCCTGTGCAAAATTTATATCCTGACTTATTCTAATGCCATTGGTAGCTATTTGAGTGTGTGAAAATCCTTCTTCAATAGCTAATTTAATTAAGTCAACAATATCTTTTCTAACTGTTGGTTCTCCACCAGCATACTGAATAGCTGGAGTTGGAACTGGTTTTAGGTTTCTTAAATTTTTAAGCATTTCTCTTATTTCTTCATAACTTGGCTCATATATTTTTTTAGAAACAGCTGCATTTGCAAAGCAAACTGGACATTTAAGATTACATCTATTTGTAACATCAATTAATCCAAGAATTGTTGTAGTTTCGTGTTGGTTACATAGTCCACATTCAGAAGGGCATCCTTTAGTATTAGTTGTATGATGATTTTCAACTAATTTAACAGTAGGAGTAAAAATATTGACTTTTTTATAAAGTTCGGCATTTGACCAATAAGTATTATCAAATTTTCCATGTTCAGAACACTCTTTTTTTATCCTAATCTTACCATTTTTTTCATATACTTCTGATTCTAATGGTTTAAGACATACAGGACATAGACTTTTTGTTCTTTTAATGTTCAATATAATCACCTTAAATAAAAAAAAATAAAAATGAGCTTTTATATATTTGTCTTAAAATAAGAGAAGCTAATTTTAAAAATCCTTATAGAGTTTTAATATAACTTTTATAGTATTTAAATTTATCTAAAATTAAACATGCTATATTATAAATAATATGAGAATTAGCTATATAAAAATTATAATATGATATAGAACAAAGTTTTTTAAATTTTAATAATCTTTTCTTAAAAATTTTAATTTTTAAGTTAGAAAATCTTTAATTTTCTTTATAAAATATATTAATAATTTAGTTTATATTTTTCAAGTGTAAAGTTTTGATAGCCGTGATCATAAAAACCTGGCATTTCATAGAACGAATTGATTTACTACATATTCGCTTTTGAAGCTTCAGATTACTAAACTTTTTGAGATTTATTCATCTTAATACTTATTTTTAAGTTCGTTAACAGCCCAAATAGGAGCTTTATTTGTTGGAATCGTGACCCTCATGTTATCCATATTATTTATGATTAAATGAACATCATTTCTTGGAATTTCTAAAAGAATTAAGTATTGTGAATCTAATTCAGCAATGTTAGCCACTCTTTCATAGTCTGAAAGCTTTAAACCAAAACTATCCAAAAAATCACTTATTATTTTTTCATTAAATCCACCAGCAGCAACAGATTTTAATATCTCCTCAACATCAGCTGAAAAAGATTCTTGATTTTCCACCATATTAGTTAAATTATCGTTGATAGACTTTTCTGATTTTAAATAATTTCCACTTATAACACCACTGCCTTTAGACCTCATTATGGCAACAACAACCGCTCCAAAAATCGATGGAACATTACTATTAGATAAAAATGGAGAGTTGTAGCTATTGTACTGAAAATTAGAAGTACTATCACTCATCTTATTTTCAGATATTTCTTTACCATTTTTATAAAGATTATTATTTTCTGTAGATTCATTCTTTGTTGTAGATGCACTATTCTTATTATTTGAATTATAATCTTCACTTGATGTGAAATAAATATCTACAAAGTTTCCAACAGAAATTAAACCTCCTCCAGCCTGTAATCTGGATAGTGAAACAGGAACGATTATTGTATCTGGCTTTATAAAATTCATTTTAGATAGAATCGTAGCATCATTAGTATTTACAAATGATTTTGCATCATCAACAGATAGTAAGATATTTTTAGAGTTGTTATTTAAGTATTTTATCATGACCCTCCCATAATCATCTTTAATAGTGTTGATTTGATGATTGTGATACTCTCGCCATGAATTCGTTGCTGGTTGAAGAATGTTTATCAATTTTACTTCCTCTGGAGATTTAGCATTGTTAATTTCAGATTTTAAAGCTATTATTTCATTGTTAACAGCTAAAGGACCTTTATAAAGCGAATTTAACTCATTTAATTTCTCAATTTTTGCAACTCTAAGTTCTTCTGAAAGTGGTGAGTAAATAAAAAAGAAATATGCTGAAAAAATCAATACTATCACTATAAAAGCAAATATTACTCCACCAAGAAGTGTTTTGTTCTCTTTAGTAATATTTAATGACTTTTCTTTCTTATTATCATTTGTTTCATTGTTTTTCTTGGAAAATATATTTTTGCTTAAAAATAAATAATCTTCGTTGTCTCTAAAATTTGGCTTATGTTCTTCTTCATTTAAAAGATATTTATTATCCTTATTCAAAATATCCTTATTATTATAATGCTCTCTAAGTTTTAAGATAGTTTTCTCATTAGAATGTTCCTTTTCAGGACTATTTTTAATGTTTATAATCTCATTAATGCCATTAAGATATTTTCTAATTTTATTGCTTATTTCATTTATGTTAATTTTTTTCCTCATAATACCAAATTCTTAATTATTCAATATTGAGTTTATGAGGATTTAATACATAATTATATTATTTAAGATTAAGTGTATAAGCTATATTTACCTATTATTTAATTTTATAATTAATAGCTATTTAAATAGCTTAGCTGCAAATATTAAAGTTAAAATAAATAATATTGCTGCTGGAACATCGATTCCATTGTAAGAAATAGGAATTGGAATAATGATTAATAATATAAGTATTAATGCTATAATAATAATTTTTATATTATTGAACTTTGGATATTTAATGTTGCTAATCATTAAAGTGCTTGAAACAATCATTAAAGAAAGTAATGCCAAAATAGCTATATTGGAGTTAATATGGAAAATTCCCGTTAATAAAAATGTTGAAATCAGCATGGCTATTACTGGAATTGGCAAACCTATAAATCCCTTGAAATCAAGATAATCTGCAATTACATTGTATCTTGTTAATCTTAAAACTCCAGTTATTATTATAAATAAAGACACAATAAATGAAATATAGGTAAATTCAGGAGCATTTAGTTTACAAACTGAATATAAAAGTATTCCAGGAGCTACACCAAAGGATACAACATCTGATAAGGAATCTATATTTTTTCCAAAACCATACTCATCATTTCGACCTAACTTTCTTGCAACCCAACCATCAACAGAGTCAAAGATGATTGCACATATAATAGCTATGGCTGAAAATCTAAGGTATCCATTAATAGCTAACATAATGGATATAAATCCAAATGATAAATTTAACAATGAAATAATGTCAGGAATTGATAAAAAATTTCCCATACTAGTTTTTTTAATCCTCATAAACAGACTCCAGTATTACTTTTTAAATAGTTTGATATTAACTTTACTTTTAACAAAATTAATATTTTCAATTAATATTAATATATTTGATGAAATTAATATTTTCAATAAAATTAATGATCCATAATGTTAGTTTGATTATGGTTTATATTTATTAATTATATATTTAACAAGTTATAATTTATTATATTAAACCATTGATTATTTTCATATCATATTATTGTTCTTATTTCTTAAAAATATTGCATATAATTATTTTATATTAAAAATAAGAATATTTAATAAATTATTAAAACTATATTACTTCGCAAATTTATTTTTTTCATATCCAATATTTTTAAATAAAATTCTTGGAATTTAATGTGATAAAAAACAGTGCATTTAATATTAATATTAAATATATACATTAAGTATAAGGCTGTGCAACAATTATTTTGCCAATTCTGGATAAAAACCGTTAAATTTATATATGGTGACTTATATAATCTTAATATAATAATTAGAAATTTGCGGTCATGATAAAGATGGTTCTA
>JAISTD010000225.1 GCA_031272765.1 Candidatus Methanovirga australis
TTAACTTGTAAAAGGACATTAGCAAATTTTACAACCTCCAATAATCGGCATGTTTATATACTATTACCAAATTAGGCTAATTATGGGAGTTTTATAATTTATAAAATCTTATCAAAATATGTTATTTTTGGTAGGTTAATAGAAACTCTCTATTGTTGATGTGAGATAATAGGAAAAGAGAGGAGTAAATGAGTAATTTTGAGAAATTTTTATATTAGTTGTCAAGACAACTTAATTTTAGGTATTTTTAAATATAGTATTTTGATAATTTTTTGTCTGCTTTCTTTTTAGTGAAATTCCAATTAATTTTGCTATTTTTTTCATTCCTATCACTACACCAAGCCATAGTTTCTTTCATTAAGTAATCTTTATTTTTCATTCTTCCACCAGTGCATTCCATATCCATTACATTAATCTCTATCTCAGCAATATTCAGCCAACTTGCATGTTTTGGTGTGTAGTGAAACTCTAATTTGTTTAATAACCTTGTTGCTTCCTCTTTTTCAAATGTATCAATGATTGATTTTTTAAAATGTGTGTTTAAGTTATCTAATACAATTATCAATTTGTGAGCATCAGTGAAAACATCGTCCACTAAATGTTTCATATAGTGTGCAAAATCTTTTTTAGTTCTTCTATCTGTGACAGTTACATCTCTTTTACCTCCTTTAAAATCAACAGCAACAAATATATTTGCTGTACCATTTCTCTTATATTCGTAATCGTATTTTTCAGGTTTGCCTGGTTTTATAGGTATTCTCTCTCTAACATCTTCAATTAATTTTTTATGCTTCTCATCAAAACAAATCACTGGATAAAAAGGATCATATTCCTTTTCATATAAATCTAAAACATCGTACATTCTATTACGATATTCTTCGTCTATTTCATTTATGCACCACATTCTTTTGGTCCATGGCTTCATTTCGCTTTTTTAAAATGAGACGAACACTTTCACGATTTATATTTTCAAAACCCTCTTTTTTCCTTAAAGTTTCAGTCACAAGCCTAATGCTCCAATTTTTTCTACCTTTTGGTGGATCACTACACACTAACGAAATTATTTCAGCTTCTTCTTTATCTTTATATTTCTTAGGCTGACCAGAACGAGGCTTATCATGTAAAATAAACTCTAACCCTTCTTTCATATATCTATGCTTGATTGCTAACAGTATTTTGAATTAATATTTTCTTCTTTTGCAATATCAATCTGTTTTTTGCCTTCATCAAGACTTAAAAGTACTTTAGCACGAATTATTTCTCTGGATGGTTTAATAAACTCTTCTAAACTTTTTTTATCTTCACCATTAAGACTAAATTTTTTATTTTTCATATTATAATATATTATATTACATACCATATAAAGTCATACAATTATTTTGTCTTGACATTAGGAGGAATATGAATGGATTTGATGAAGCAACAAATGTTTAAAGATGAATTAGAAAAAGCTACCGATATACCTAGCTTGTATATGATAGGTGAAAGATACAAATTAAAAAATTGGTGGTTATCTGTAATAATATCTGGTCTTGGACAAATGATTCAAGGACGAGTAAGTAGAGGAATATTATTATTCCTGTTTGGATGGATTACATTAGGTATATTATACATTTATGGTATATATGATGCTTATACCTACGAAAAAACTACAAACGATTTTATAGATATGCAGATATTGAGAGCTAAGGAAAAATTAGAAGAAAATTCAGAGGTGATTTAAATGGATAATATGCAAAAATAATTGTAATTATTGGAATATTAGTTGTTGGTGGAGTTATTAGTGGAATATGTTATACAACTTATTCGATTGCATACTCTATAACTCATCCAAGTTTTGGAATGAAAACCCAAATGGTACGGTCCAGTACAATGTCACCGATAATGGTGGTGTTTCAGTCAGTGCACAAATGGTATTAGTAGTATGAAATACTCATCCAAAGTTAATAATGAAAATGGTGGAAGTTTAAATATGGATTTTGACTACCAAAAGTAACTGCAATATATAATGACTATACAATATATAAAGATGGTCATACAACTGGGTCATATTCTATAAGTACAAATCAATGATAAAATGAATTGGAATAATGAATTGAAAACTCTTAAAAATATGTTTGTATTATTATATCGATGTATCTGATTTATTTGAAGAAATAAAGAGCTTATAGTTCTTATTTTATAAGTTTTAAGATATAAATGTATTGTTGATTTGAAAGTAAAAGTGAATTTAGCTTTAATTTCTGATAATTTTTTGAAAATTAAATAAATAAAAGAATGGGTTGAAAAAATGGTTGAGGAATATTGTAAAAGAGTTCATGAGTACTTTAATGGTCTTGAAAAACATTGTTTTCCTTTTGATGAATCTAAAATTCCTAAATGGATTATATGCACTATTTGAGAAAAATGAATGTTGTCATGGAACATGTAGAATTGTCATGGTGGGCACTCACACAGGAAGTAAATCAACTTTGGTGGATAGGTTGAATGAACATTTTATAAAAGAAAATAAGGATAGGAGCATGCTTAGGAAACATATTGGAAGAGCTTTACTGAATAAGAAAAATGATCCTTTTTTGGAGTGCTGGGATAAGGATTTAACCAGCCGAAAAAATAAAGAGCTTTATTCTGATAAAATAGATTCTTTGAAACAAAAAGAAGTTGAAAGTAAAGTTACAGAGTACATAAGAAATAATTTCTTCTTTACAGCTATTCCAATTGATGATTTAAAAGAAAGAAAATATTTTAAAAAAAGGTTGATAGCAACTGTTAATTCATGTGGAGAGTGTAGACCTTCATCTAATTGGTTTGGATTTTTTCATCCTGATAAGAAAATTAGAAAAAGTGGGCTTTGGAATGTTCATTATCTGCAAGACACTTCTTTATCTGAAAATGATTTAAATACTTTGTTAGGTGCGAATTTAGATGCAATTAAATGGGGGATGATGTAAATACATTGTAGTCATTTTTAAATGTTTTATAAAATTATGAAACTTTAATATTTAATATATATTGTTTAAATTTAATTTAAAGATATTTTATAAGAGATCTAAATTAATATTAATAATTTATAAACATAACCATATGACTATAAATAAAGCAAATTCAACTGTATATGGAGTCTATTGAATTAGGTAGCGAGAATAAGGATCAAAAAAAGGTTTATATGTAAGGTTAAAGTGATCGATCGATATAAACCTTAATTTAACAGGTTTAATTTTAAATTTATTATATTTTAACTATTTTTTTTAAAAAATATTGAATAAAATCATTTATAATTAAGAATAAGGATATTTAATAAAATTATTAAAAATATAAATTTTATAAGAATTTATCAATGAATTTAGAGTAATATTTCCATAAGTGTTATTTAAACCGTCCTTTTGTTAACTTATGGCATGATTATTATCATTGATTGAATTAACCTTTAAACATGGATTTTAAGCTTTCGACTGTATTAATATCATCTATTCCTTTATCATTTCTAATTCTTTTAACAACTGGAAATCTTAATGAGTATCCTGCTTCATATTCTGGACTTTTTACGATCTCACTGTAAGCTATTTCAAGAATTATCTTTGGTTCAACAAATATCTTAGTGCCTTTATCATATTTTTTATATTTCTCCATCAACTTAGTTAATTGTTCTAAGGTTTCATCATCTAAACCTGTTGCAACATGTGCCACTGATTTTAATTCATCATCATCGCCTTTTAAAGCAACCAGATATGAACCAACAAATTTAGATCTTCTACCAAGACCATAAGTTCCTCCGATTACAACAACATCTAAGGTTTCAGGTTCTGCCTTGAATTTTAACATTTTTTTCCCACGAAGACCTGGAATATATGGTTCATTAGGATCTTTAATCATTATTCCTTCATGTCCCTTAGCTATTGAATCTTCAAATAGTTTTTTGGCTTCATCAATGTTATCCATATTGACCTCTATCTTCGCTGATAGTTTGACTTTATCTCCAGGCTTAAGAATTTGTTCTAATATTCTTCTTCTTTCTTTTAATGGTTTATCTATAAGTGAAGTCTTATAGTAGAGAACATCGAATAGGTATAAGGTTAATGGAACATTTTTAATAGCTTTATCTATGTTATATTTTCTTCGCACTCTTTGTAGGATATTTTGGAATGAAATTGGTTTTCCATCTCTTGTAGCTATAATTTCTCCTTCAACTATAAAGTCTTCGTCTGGAAGCCCGTTTTTCACAGGTTCCATCATTTCAGGTATTGCTTGAGTCACATTTTCCAATCTTCTCGTGAAAAACTTGACTTCATCTCCTTTTTTATGTATTTGAATTCTTATTCCATCGTACTTTGTTTCACATATAACATTTCCCATTGTTTTGACGCTAATATCTATGCCTGGGGATAGCTGGGCGAGCATTGGCTTAACAGGTCGTCCTGGAACTAAATTTAATTTTTTAAGTCCTTTTTCACCCTTTTCTTTAGCAAATTCAGCTACTAAACCTATGTCATTGGTTAGTGCATAGGCTCTTTCAGTGACTTCTTTATCTATTTCAAATGCATTGGAGATGGCATCTCGCACTATTGCTTCGCCTACACCGAGCCTAAGTTCTTCAAGTATGGTTTTTGGGATGTATTTTGCTTCGAGTTCTGAGGCAGAAGAGAGCAATTCTGAGATAATAGCTATTTTTCGTGCTTGTGATTTACTTCCAGAAATATTCGCGATTTTTCGAATGCTGTTAAAAACAAATTCTACTGTTAATTCTTTTGAGAAGAAGGTTTGCTGAGTTTTTTCTTTGTATAGTTTCTCTGTGACTTGTCCAATATCTCCAAATTCTCTTACACGATCCTCAACTTTTGATATGGGTACTCCGTAGGTCTGTGAAATAGCTTTCATAAGAATTTTATCTCCAATTCCCTGTTCTTCTTCACTATTTTTTGGATAAACTAATCCTAATGACATTAGAACAACTTTACCTATATTTTTAGAGTCTATATCTCTAAAGAAGTCTGCTAATATCATTGCTTTTTCTAACTTTTTTGTTGTTTGTGATAATGCTTCATAAACATTTACTAATTCTTTGTATTTCATATTAATTTTTCCACATAGTTGAGGTAAATATTAATTCATGATTACTTTTTATTTATTAATATTGTTATGTCATAACTTATTGTAATAGTTTTAATCAATTGCTATTTCTTTCAATTATTTATAATTCAAATATTTTCTATTTAATAAAATTTATATCTAATAATTTTTTTATATTATTAATTTTGAAAATAATCTTAAAATATTAATTTTAAAATAATAATTTTGAAAAGATTTATTTATAATAAAATAAATAATCTTATTCATGACACTTAATAACTTTGAAGAATTTAAAGAGTTAGCTATTAAAAATAGCCATGCACTTGATGAAATGTTGAAATCTGAATTACCAAAAGTTAAAGAGAAATCTATTAGTCCTGAACTGAAGACATTCTGGAATAACTTTGAGAGTAAACTTAACAGCGTTCAGAGTCGTAAACAAGGTAATCAAGTATTGAATGCTTATATTAAATTAAGTGAAGGCCGTACTATGATGATTAATGATGTTGACAACTTAGAACCTTGGTTTGTTAAAATTACTGGTGTTAATTGTGAAACTGGTCAGATTGATCAAGAAATATTAAATTCAAGGAAGAGTGAACCAGCTATTAACATTGAATTAGTTGATGTTGATTAAGTTCGCTTTATAATTTTACATTATATGATTAATTATTTTTTTACTTTTAATTTTTACAAATAAAATGTTTTACAAATAAAATATATAAATAATAATATTCAAAAAGTTGATAGTTTGTTTATATTGGAGACACCGTATGAAATCAATCGATGGTATAGTAGAACATAAATGTTGTAATGATTGCCCTTATGGATATAATATTGAAATGTGTGTATCTTTTTGTGATTATGCATTAGATGAAGTAAAGTTTAGATTTCCAAAAAAGGATAAGTCATTTTGGGAAGATAAATAAATACTCTTAACTTTTTTTAAAGATGGTATACACCACAAATAAAATAAAAAAAAACCTGTATTAGGTAATAACAAACATATGAATGTAGATATTATTGATGAAGTTGAATATAGGAAAGAGTTATTAGAGTTAGAACGTAGATATAATGATCGGATTGGTAAATACATAAGATTGTTTTTAACTATCATGGGATCATTTATTTTGATAATCGGGTTGTTAATGACTGTACTAAAAATATGGAGTTGATTTTTTAGATGGACGAAGATTATAAATTGTTTTTACATAACCCACTAACTGGGAATTCGAGCATGGATTAACTAGTAATTCATTTCATCTAATACAATACTTAGAATCTGTGAAGAATGAAGAATACATATCTACTTAAACCTAAGAAACATAATGATGTTGTTTAAAATATATATTCATGAAAATATAAATTATATTACATGAAATCTAAAATTATTTTTGGACCAGCAGGTAGACCTATTAATTACAAAGGTCCAGCTTATAAGGCTTCAAAATATATTGCTGATGAAGGACTTTCTGCCTATGAATATCAAGCAGGTAGAGGTCTTAGAATATCTGAAAAATCTTCAAATATTTTAAAAAAAGAATCAAATAAATATAATGTATTAGTTTCTATCCATGCCCCTTATTTTATTAACTTGTCCTCAGATAACGATAAAACAATAGATAACTCTATAGATATTCTTTTTAAATCTGCTCGTGTTGGTGAATGGATGGGAGCCTACAGAATAGTTTTCCATCCAGGATATTATCTAAAAAAGAAAAAGGATGAAACATTAAATATGGCTAAATCTACTATTAACAAGGTTTTGGATAAAATAGAAGAAGCAGAAATAGAAAATTTCACTTTTTCGCCTGAAACCACAGGTAAAAAGTCTCAGCTTGGCAATCTCAATGAAATAATAGATATTTGTAGGGAATTTGATAATTTCAAACCTACAATTGATATTGCCCATGTTTATGCTCGTGGAAATGGTTCAATCCAATCCATCGATGATTACAATAAAATATTCTCCACCCTTGAAAATGAATTAGATATTAAAAGGCTACATTTCCATTTTACAAGAATAGAGCATGGTAACTTAGGTGAAAAAAAACATCGTGCATTAAATGAACTTGATTATGGTCCAAATCCTAAATTTTTCCTTGAAGCTTTAATTCAATCTGGTTTTAAAGGAACGGTTATCTGTGAATCTCCACTTTTAGATCAGGATGCTTTATTATTAAAAGACCTTTATGAAAATCTATTATGATTAAACTAACATATTTTATTTATCCAATTCCTTGAAAAGTTATCAAAAATTATATATCCTACTTAATAATAGAATATTTCTAATTGAGATTTGTTAAGTTATCTTTTCTTATTTCGGACTCTAAACTTTTCATTTTGAGTAACTTTGTAGCTGCTTTTAAATCGTTATTGCTATTTTGAAGTGCTTCAATAGATATTTCCTTAGGCACATTAAATGTTTTAGAAAGTAATTCAGCATGTTTCTCAGTTTCATCTTGATTATTTTCTTTGCTAAGTAATTTATCAGATAATTGTTTTTTAAGAGTAAGATATTCGTCTTCATCCATTCCTATTCTTCTCATAACAGTATCTCTTAGCGGGCATGGTTTAGATGATTTACAACACCAAACTAAAGACCCAAAACATGTTCCACGACCTTCTCCTAATCTTGTATTTTTACCAAATTCTTCTTTAATTGATATATATTCTTGTGGCGTGATTTTAACATCTTCAAGTGCATGTAAAACAGGGCATGGTTTTATTGGTGGGCAACAAAAGGTTAATGCTCTGGTATCCCCACCTCGACAAATATGTGATGGTGCATTTTCCCATGACATTGTGATTTCTCCGATTGACTAATTTCTTCTTTAATAGTAAAGGTTTCTTAAAAATTAAATTATTATTTTTTATAGTATTTATGTGAAATTAAGTTTTTTGAGTTCTAAATTACTAAAAATTACCAAAACTCTTTAATTTTCAGTAATCTTTGATTTTTGTAATTATGAAAATTACCAAAAATTGCTTTGCAATTTTTGTAATTATGAAAATCTTTGATTTTCAGTAATCTTTGATTTTCAGTGATTAAAAGTATATTTAGATTAATTTTTTTAATTTGATTAAAATTCTTAATTTTCATTTTAATTATTAAATATATTATTTTTTTTTATAAATAGTCTTATTAAAATTAATAAAATAAACCTATTATTGATAATTAATTTATATTATTTAAAAATTGTTGAATATAAGAAAATAAACTCGCAACTTGATATATAAAAAATTTTTTATTTATTCATCATTTCTTTTTTCTCGTCTTGTGTAAGTTCAGGAACTATTTCATCTGGTGTTCCTATTTTAAGTAGTTTTCCTCCTCTCATTAAAGCAACTCTATCACAAACATCTAAAACAAAATCCATGTCATGAGATATAATTAAAAATGTTTGGTTCAGTTCTTCTCTTGCTTTAAGTATAGAGTCTGTAACTTGAACTCTTGTGACAGGATCCATTGTACCAGTTGGTTCATCCAAAATAACTATGTTAGGTTCTTTAATAAGAACTTGAGCAATAGCTACTCGATGTTTTTCACCAACACTTAGTTTATCTGGCTCTTTTTCGAGAATATTATTTGCAGTTTCATTGTCAAAACCAACGGCTTCTAAAACAGAAATAGCTTTCATTTTAGCAAATTCTGCTGGCAATTCTAAACTTATAGCATCGGTTAAATTTCCAAGAACTGATCTGTGTGGATATAATGAGTACTCTTGATGAAGTAAACCAATGTAAGGAATTACTCTTCCTCTTCCATGAGGACCAGATATTTTCATATCTATCCAGTTGTCACCAAGACGAACTTCAATATCTCCACCACTTGGCTCTGTTAAACCAACTAACATTCTGCTTAAAGTGGTTTTCCCAGAACCACTAAGACCAACAATCCCAAATATTTCATTTTCCATTATTTCAAGGTTTATTCCATCAACAGCTTTGACAACTCCTCTATCAATAGAATAATAATGTTTTTTAGCATCTTTTACTTTGATTATGGCTTCGCCATACTCATTTTTCTCTACTTTCTTAGGCAGTGGCACAGTTTCTAAGAATTTTTCAACAACCACCTCAGATGAACCTTCTTCAATGATTTCACCATGTTCTAACCAAATTACTTTATTAGCTAAGTTTTTCATGACTTCAGGCCAGTGTGAAGTAATTATCATAGTTGTACTTTTTTTTTTAACATTGTTAATCAGTGCATTATGAAGATTTTCAGCTGTTTGTGGATCTAATGTTCCAGTAGGTTCATCTGCTAAAAATAACATGGGTTTCTTAGCTATTTGTCTTGCAAGAACAACTCTCTGCTTTTCTCCACCACTTAAATCACGTGCAATATGAGTTATCCTATGGTTCATTTGCACCATATCTAATAAATCTAATGCCTGGTATAGTTGTTCCTCATAGTCACCATCAATCATTGCTTTCATAACATTTTCAATAACTGTCTCTTCATCGTATAATGCAAAATTTCTTTGCAACATTATAGATATTCTTTTTCTAATAGCTGAAAAGATTTTTCTATCTGTATTCCAGAAATCAACTTCTTTTAATTTATATTTTCCTCCACATTCACACTTTTCTCCATCTTTAGAGGGAACTTCTGCATTAGAACATTTTTCACAAAAAGCTATTGTGTATATTACATTTCCCTCATCTGGTTCATATTCTTTTGTTCCTCGAAGCATATTTATCAAGACAGACTTCCCAGAGCCACTTCTACCAAGAATACCAAGAACACTACCTTCATCAATTGTTACATTCAAATTTTTTAGTATGGTTACTCCATCAAATGTTTTGTTAATATTTTTAAGAACTATAAAATCCATTTCTTCACCATATTATTAGTTTCAATTAATAATAATTTTAAATTTAGATTTAGCTGTTAACAAGTATATTATTCAATTATATAGTTATAAACAACATTTAATACATTTAAGAAAATTTCATGATTTTATAAAATAATTAAATAATTTTATAAAAAATTAATCTTATAAAAAAAATTAACATTAATATTTTTATATGTTATTATAGTTATTTATTTTGAATTAATATAATAATCTAATATTTGCAATGGAGCTTGTGATTGAAAATTTTTAAACAAGAGAGAATATTTTTAAACATATTTTAAACATCATTTAAATTATAGTACTTAACAAAACTTTTATAACACTTTGTTAAAAACTTTATTAAAAAAATATTTTTAAATTTTATTTAAATTTTAATTTAAAGATCATTATAACCTTTTTAAAATTTAAAGAAAATTAAAATTTTCTAAGTTAAAACAAGTTTTAACTAAAGAAAAACTCCGTTTTTCTAAATTATAAAATCAGAGATTTTATAATTAAAGAAAATCAAAGATTATCTAAATTCAAAATAAAAAATTTTAAATTAAAGAAAAGCTTCGCTTTTCTAAATTATAAAATCAGAGATTTTACAAATAATAAAAATATAATATGTTAATAAAGTTAAATAAAATACTATTAATCTATATTATATTATAACAATGGCTTAAATTATTAATTTATATTAAAAGTTTATAAAATCTATATTTTATAAATTCACAAATGATTATAATATAAAAGATTATGAATACATTAAATTTTTAAATGATTTCTGATTTTAATGTAAAATTAAACCGTTGCATTTAAATATAACTTATTATAAATTTAATATGATAGTTATTAGTGTGGGGTTAGTAATTGAAATTTATAGACGATGCGATAAAAGAATCAGAAGAGCGGGCTGAGAAAAAACAGTCCAATAGAATATCTACAGATATAGATGAAGAACTAATAGACATTATTGAGGATAGTAAAGCTAAAATATTTGTTGTTGGTTCTGGCGGGGCTGGAAATAATACTATCTCAAGATTAAATGAGATTGGTATTGAAGGAGCCGAAACTATAACTGTAAATACGGATGCACAAGATTTATTTTATAGTCAAGCAGAAAAAAAGATTTTAATAGGTCGCAAGACTTGTGGAGGTCTTGGTGCTGGTGGTAAGCCAGATGTTGGTGAATTGTGTGCTGAAGAAAGTGAAGATGAATTAAAAGATCAGTTTGAAGGTTCTGATATGGTTTTTGTTACTTGTGGTTTAGGTGGAGGAACTGGAACAGGTTCAGCCCCAATAATATCTAAAATAGCTAAAAAAACAGGTGCCCTAACTGTTGCAATAGCTACCATGCCGTTCTCAGCTGAAGGTATTAAAAGACGGGAGAATGCTGAACAAGGTTTAAAAAAGCTTAAAGAATCATCTGATACAGTTATTATCATTCCAAATGATAAATTATTGGAAGTTGCACCTAACTTGCCTTTAAATAAGGCTTTTATGGTTTCTGATGAAATTTTAGGAAGAGCTGTTAAAGGAATTACAGAATTGATCACTAAACCAGGTTTAATGGCATTAGATTTTGCTGATATTAAAAGTATCATGGAATCTTCTGGTATGGCAATGATAGGCATGGGTGAATCAGACTCTGGCGATAGGGCATTAGAATCCGTTCATGAAGCACTTAATAGTCCTTTATTAGATTTAGATATATCCGATGCCAAAGGAGCCCTTATAAATATTTCAGGCAGTTCTGATTTGACCTTATATGAGTCTGAAAAAATTGTTCAGACAATAGCTGATAGATTGGATCCAGAAGCCGAGATAATTTGGGGTACTCAAATCGATGAGTCTCTACAAAATACCGTAAGAACAACAATAGTTGTTTCAGGAGTAAAATCTCATAAGATGTATCCTGGAGAAAAACATGACGGAGGAAAACTAACTGAGTTTGATACCGTAAGTGAGAATTCTTATAACGATCCATTAGAAGAGTTTCTCGATGGAACATTCTCTTAATTAATGGAACTTTATTTTAGCTATTTTTTTAGCTGGAGTTCAGATAGATTCAATTAATATTTTTAACTGAATACTTATTTTATTCTTCTTTTTTATTTATTATTATTTCTACTTTATTGAAATCTTTTACACCAAATTCTTCTGTTTTCAAAGTTTTTAACATTCCAGTTATCGTGTTCTTTATAAAATCATTAACAAAAAAGTTTAATCCAATATTTTTTTCATCTATAGATAATGAAACATCCAAATCATCATAATTATACTTCAAACCATCTTTAACAATAGCTTTTCCAATATCTAACCCATTGTTGTATCCACATTCATTGGTGTATAAAGTATCAATAATATCATAACTTAACTTTTCAATATCATCTACTAAAGAGGCAATATCATCTTCACTTGTTCTAAATGGATCAATTACCTTTATTGTGAATTCATCTTCTAAATCTTTTGATGTTGAAACTTTTGAATAATTATAGTTCTTGAAGCCTTCAATCACGACAAAATCTGGGTTTCCAATACGTTTAATCAAAAATAATACTCTATCTAAGGAGTATAGTTTATTTATATTAAAAAAAGTTTTATCACCAATTCCCACAACAATATCTGAACCTGCATTCTGATGTTTCCAGGTATCACTATTTTTTTTATCAATTTCGAGGATATGGTGGGTGTGCTTTATTGTAGCAACTTCATATTCTCTTTTTTTAAGTTCTTCTATAATTTTCACACTTAATAATGTTTTCCCAGTATTTTTTTTCCCAATGATGGAGAATATTCTAATTTTAACTCCTCCACTTATTTTTTTTATTAAAACTTATTCAATTATTACTTATTCAATTATAGTCCTTGACATAATTTTTTTAAGTAATGGACTTTTTAAATAGATATAATATTATTTTATTTCAAGTTTTATTTAATTAAATAATATATTTATTAATATAATTAATTTTACAATTATTTAATAGTGAAATAAGTCATGTTTGAAGATATTTTTAATAACAGA
>JAISTD010000226.1 GCA_031272765.1 Candidatus Methanovirga australis
TAAAATTATCATTTTTACTACCTTTGAAAAAAAGATTCATAACTTTGAAAAAGGTATTTATTTTATTGCCTACACCGAAGTTGACAATGTTATATCCATCGATGAAGAATTATATGGGGTTTTTGAGTCAGAAATTAAATTAGAGTTAAAAAAACTGGAGTATTTCAGAAAACCTGTTCCTGCTAAAGATTTAGTTAATGAATTAGATTTTATTGAAAATAAAGACGAAAAATATAACTATTCTTCTATTGAATTTAAAGATATTAGTGAAGATGATTTTAAAGTAATCTTTGACTGTGGGGGAGGTTTATCAGAAAAAATCCCATTATTTTTTCAAAATATTCCTCCTTTAACTTTAGATCTTTTCATTGAAAAAACAATAAAATCTGTGTATGAAATCATAGCTAAAACTGAAAAAGGTAAAGTTTTTGAAATTAAAAAGTTTATAAAAATCTTAAAAGATATTTTAGATAACTATGATATTAAAAAATCAGACAAGAAATCTTTAAGTTACGAGGAATTGTTAGATTTTTATGCTCATAATGCAATAAAATTTAAATTTGGGCATCTACCTATAAGAGAAGCAGACAAATCAGTTTTTTTGTATACAAGTTCTGGTAAAAAACAGAAATTTGGTTATATTGTTTTGAATAAACAATGAATCAAGTTAACTTCTAAAAATTTTAAAATGATTTAATTATAAAAATATAATATTTACAGATGTGAAATTATGGATTATGAAGATATATTAATGGCATTGAAAAATGGAAATATTCCTCCCAAAGGGACATTAGATCTGGCAATGGAAAGAGATAAGGAAATTCAGGAATTTGAAAAAATTTTATCACAAATAGAATCTGGAAAAGCAGTTGTTAAGTTTATCAATGGACAATTTGGAGCAGGAAAGTCATTTTTTTTAAAAGTGATTGAAGAAATGGCATATAAAAATAATTTTGCAGTATCATGGATCACACTTTCTAATGAGATTCCATTTAACAAGTTTGATGTGGTTTATAGAAACATAGCTCAAAATTTAAAAGTTAAAACTGGTGAAGGTTTAACACATATTATGAATCGATGGATTGCAGGAATAAAAATGAAGGCTATCGATGAAGATGATGATCCCATTAATCAAAACAAATTAATAGTGGAAAATATTCAAGAAGACTTAAAAAATGTAAGAATTCACTCCAACTCTATTGCAACTGCGATTGAACATTACTATAAATTTTCAAATAGTTCAGATAATGAAATGGCAAGTCATGTTCAAGCTTGGCTTAGAGGTGATTCAAAAATCCCATTTACAGTAAAAAGAGAATTTGGGGTTAAAGGAGATGTTGATAAAGAATCTGCAATGAAATTTTTAGAAGCCCTGTCTGTTTTTATTAAATCTGCAGGATATTCTGGTTTAGTCGTTCTTTTAGATGAAGCAGAATTCATCATGAAGTTACATACCAAAAAACTTAGGGATATTGCATATAATTATATGAGAGATTTATACGATGAATGTAGTAAAGGCAACTTTAAAAACTCATTATTTGTCTTTGCAGGAACTCCACAATTTTTTGAAGATTCAAAAAAAGGAATTAGAAGTTATCAAGCATTAGAAAATAGAATTACTAAAGTAATAAAATCAAAGGCAAAAGATTTAAGAACTCCGATAATTGAATTGGAAGGTTTCAATAAAAAAGAAACTTTAATGGAAATAGCTACAAAATTAATGGTCATGCATGAAGAAGTTTATAAATGGAATGCGAGTGATAAATTCACTCCAATAATTGAAAATATTGCTACAAAACATGAAGAAAATACTGAACTAACCGAAGGGAAAGTTATTCCCAGAACCTTTATGAAGTCTTTCATATCTGCATTAGATACTGTAGAACAAAATCAAGAATTATTTGAAAGCAAAGAACCTATTTTAGAACTATTTGATGATAAAGATAATGAATCTTCTGATGATTTTGATGATGAAGATTGGTAACTTGAATTAAAATTATTCAACTTTTATAGGCTGAAATAGCTTAAATACACTATTTTAGTTAAGTTAATATTTTTTGATGATTACTTCATTTTCATCTTTATGAATAACATCTTCCAACTTTAGTTAAATTAATATTTGATGATTATCATGTCAAAAAACAGTTATAACTATTTATCTAAAACTATGAAGGAATTTTTATCCTTTTTAGGATGGAAAAAACTAAATTCTATACAAAATGAAGCTATTCCCTTAATTATGGATAAGAAAGATACTTTAATTATATCTCCCACTGCTTCTGGAAAAACTGAAGCAGTTTTAATTCCCATTTTTGAATCAATCCGTAAAAAAAGATTGAAACCTATTAGTGTTCTTTATGTTGCTCCCTTAAAAGCATTGATAAATGATATGCACAATAGGATAGAAACATGGGGAAAAAATTTTGGTTTAACTGCTTTTAAATGGCATGGAGATGTGAATAAATCTCAAAAAGACAGTTTTTTAAGAAATCCTGATGATTTCTTAGCTATTACTCCTGAGTCTTTGGAAGTTATATTAATGAATAAAGATTTAAAGACAAAAAAAAGATTACTTCAGAATATTGAATACATTGTGGTAGATGAAATTCATTATTTTGCAGGATCAGATAGGGGAGTTCAGTTAAATTCTCTTCTTAATAGGATAACTAAATATACTACAAACAAAATTACCAAGATAGGTTTATCTGCTACTGTTGGGAATCCTGAAAAGGTTGCTAAATGGATAAATCATGAGAAAAATCCAGCTATTGTTAGAAATAGTGATACAAGAGATTTTTATTATAAAGTTTTCTATTATGAAGATTATACAGATAAAAATAAGCGGGATACTAATAAATTGGATAATAAACACGATGATATTGAAGATTCTGGTAAAATCCTTGTAAATCTATTAAAAAAGTATACTGATAAAAAGGTTCTTATTTTTTCTATGTCTCGTGAAGGTGTTGAAAAAATTTTTAATACTTTGAAAAACTTTAAAAAACAAAAGATTTTTCTGCATCATTCTTCTATAAATAAAACTTCTCGTGAAAGTGCAGAAAAAGAATTTAAAACATTAAAAAATGGATTTATGGTTAGTTCTAGTACTCTTGAATTAGGAATAGATATTGGAAATATTGCCATTGTTTTTCAAATAAATTCTCCGAAAAATATAAGTTCTTTTCTTCAAAGAGTAGGTAGGTCTGGTAGAAGATCAAAAAAGCAAAGGTCTATCATACTTACATCTCAGTGGGATATTTTATTTACATTAGCTCAAATAGCTTTAATTAAAGAAGAACAAATAGAAGATTTAGTTATTTCAACAAAATCAAAAGATATTTACTTCCATCAAATATTGAGTTCTGTTTTTGAAGTAAAAAAAATTAAACAAAAAGATCTGTTTGACTACTTAAAAGATGCTTATGTGTTTTCAGATATCAGTGAAGATGATTTTAAATTAATGATAAAAAATATGGTTGAGAGAAATTTTTTAGATTTGAATAGTGGGTTTCTTTCTTTAGGTTACAAATTTGAAGAAAAGTATGGAAGAAGGAACTTTATGGAATTTTTTACTGTATTTTGTCCTTCTTATGAGTTTCGTGTATTAGAAGGTAAAAAAGAAGTTGGAACTCTTGATCCATCAATTAGTATGAAGCTGACAGTAGGAGAGAAATTTGTTTTAGCTGGATCACATTGGAATGTAAAAAGTATAAACCATGAGAAGTTTTATATTCAAGTTGTGAAGAGTTTAGAAGCTAAAGTGCCTAAATGGTATTCCGATGGTTTATCTATAAATTCACTAATTTCAGAAAAAGTTTATGACCTAATAACTGGAGATCATGATTCAGCTTTACTTAAAACTTTCGATAACAAAACAAAAAAAATTATAAACACTGTTATAAAAATTGCAGAAGACAAAGGATTTGAAAAAGGATTTATTCCAATAGAAATTGATAATGATAGTAGAAAAGTATTTATTTACACTTTCGCAGGGAATAAAGCAAATATTCTTCTTTCAACAATATTTAAATTGCATTATGATATTTATGAGGTTAAGGACACTCCTTTTTATTCATCATTCAAAATAAAAAGAGATGATGCTGAAAATATAAGTTTTTTAGATATTAAACAAATATTAGATTTGGTTGAAGATATATTAAACAGAGAAGAAACATTTGATTCAATAAATGAAATTGTAGGTAAGTTTTATAAAAATAAATTTATTAATTACCTCCCATATGAAGATCAGGTGAATCTTAAAATGGACATAATCTTCGATAAAGATGGTTTAATAAATGTGATTAAAAATAAAATTCCTACTCAGGTTTTTGATGTTAATTTTGATAAATGGATTGAATATGATGAAAATGAGTTGTTTGACATTGAAAATAGTAATATTAAAAGTGATAATATTAAAAATAGGAGTATTGAAAATATAAATGATACATACTTAAATTAATTAATTAATAAAATTTAATTAATATTTTTTTATAATTGTAGTCATTTCATAAAATAAAACTTCAATATTTAATATTTAAATTTAATTTAAAGATGTTTTTATAGAATATTAAATTAATAGTTGATAAACATAACCATAATGACTATAAATGATTTTAATAAAAAAGATTAAAAATATTAAAAAGCTTCAATTTCAACTTTAAAAACTAAAATTTTTTAAAGTATAGAAAACTAGAAACTATAACATGAAAAGGGAGAATATAAGCATGAAACTTTTACCTATTGGTATACAAACATTTTCGCAGATAATTGAGAATAATTACATCTATGTGGATAAGACTAAAGATATTTATAACATGGTGAGTACTGGAAAGATTTATTTCCTGTCCCGTCCTCGTAGGTTTGGTAAATCATTACTACTAAGTACTTTGGAGTCTCTTTTTAAAGGAGAAAAAGGTTTATTTGAAGGTCTCTACATTCATGATAAATGGGATTGGGAAGATAAATATCCAATAATACATCTGGATATGAGTGAAGTTAATTCAGAATCAGAAGAAAAATTAAAAATAACATTAAAAGAATTAATTAAGAGTGTAGCTATTAAACATGATATTATTTTAGAAAATACTGAATATAATACGATGTTTCATGAATTAATTGAAAAAATTCATAGTAATGCGAGTAAAAATGTTGTGGTTTTGGTTGATGAGTATGATGCTCCTTTGGTAGATAATATTGGTGATGAAACGGTTTTAGAGTCTAATAAGAGTGTTATGAACAATTTTTATAGGATTTTAAAGTCTAAAAATGAATATTTAAGGTTTGTTTTTTTAACTGGTGTTTCTAAATTCTCAGGTGTATCGGTTTTCTCTGGTTTAAACAGCCCCGACGATATTAGTTTGAACAAAGACTTCACAACTATTTGTGGTTACACTCAGGAGGATTTAGAGTTTTATTTTAGAGAGTACATTGATAAGGTTGCATTGGAGTGTGATCATTCTTATGATGAGTGTTTATCTATGATTGATTTTTATTACGATGGTTACTCTTGGGATGGTGTGAATTATGTTTATAATCCTTATTCAACATTGAAGTTATTTAGGGAGAGAAGTTTTGAGAATTATTGGTATGCCACTGGTGTGACAACAGCCTTGATGAAAACAATTAAGAGACTAGTTTTGGAAAAGAGTGATTTTAATAAGTTATTTAATAAGATTGGAATGGATAGGATTTCTTTAATGGATTTTAATTCTTTATCTGATGATATGACCCCATTATTGTTTCAAACTGGCTATCTAACAGTTAAGGATACTGAAAAGAAGTTTGGTTCTGTTAGATATTCTCTTGATTTTCCTAATCATGAAGTTGAAGAATCATTTTATCTAAATTTACTCTCTGAGCTTACAAAGATAAGCAGGTCACAAATCAAGTACATTAACAATAAGTTGAAGGAGTATCTTATAGTTGCTGATGAGGAGAATATGAGGTTGGAACTTAAATCCATGATAAGTAAGATTCCTAATCTTATTCATGTTCATTCTCATAATTATTATCAGTCAGCCATTCTAAGTTGGCTGTTTGGTGCTGGTTTTAAACCTATCGGAGAATACAACATTGCTAAAGGCAGAATGGATGCAGTATTGGTGATTGAAGATACTGTGATTATTGTTGAGTTAAAATTTGAAGACGGTAAACCACTGGAAAAGTTGTTAAGCTTAGGTTTGAGTCAAATCCATGATAATAGATATTATGAACCTTTTAATAATTATAAAATAAATTTTTTATCAATAGCCATAAGTGATAAAGTGATTGACTGTAGATTTGAAAAATACAGGTCATGACCTAAAATTATTAATTTAATTAATGTGGAAATTATGTTCTGTTATCTGTGTGGAAAGTCCGAAGTATTGATGGATGGTTTATGTAAGGATTGTTATCTGAAACAGCATCATATATTAACTGTTCCATCTAACATCTCTGTGAAGATTTGTGCTCACTGTAATGCTAAATTTTTTGATGGTAAATGGGTTGATGCTAATTTAATTCAGGAAGAAATTATTTACAGAGCTATTGAGGAGTCTATTATAGTTAATCCTTCATCTAAAAATCCTGTTATTGATATGAATATTATTCAAATAAGGGGAACAATAGCTGAATCAGTTGTCGAGGCTACAGATATTGTATGTGGAGTTGAAGTTTATGAAACACATGATATTAATGTTCGTTTGAATAAGGGTGTTTGTCCAACTTGCAGTAAGAGAAATTCTAATTATTATGAGGCTGTGATTCAATTAAGGTCTCAGATGAAAAAAATCGACGATAAAAAAAAAGATGAGATCGATGTTTTCATCGATAAGTATTTGGATAAGCGGTATATAAAGGATAAATTGGCTTATGTTTCTCAGAGAGTTGAGATTAAAGAGGGAGTGGATTACTATATTGGTTCTCTTAAGTCTGCAAGAAAATTATCTTCGGCTATTCAGGAAAATTTTGGTGGTGTTATCACTGAGTCTGAAAGATTGGTTACTAAGAACAGGGATACTGGTAAGGATATATTCCGTTTTTGGATAGCTATTCGTTTGCCAGGTTTTTCTATTGGAGACTTCATTGAATTTGATGATAAAATAGCTAAGATATTAAGTTTTGATAGAAAAAAAGTATTTGCATTAGATTTGAATGATAATACTGTTATTAACATATTTTGGAATAAATTAGGTAATATTAAGGTTTTAAAAAGTCGTTCTGATATTCAAAAAGCCAGTGTCATATCTAAATCTCCTACAATTCTTCAGGTTTTAGATCCTATAACTTATGAGGTGGTTGATTTTTCTATAAGTCCAGATATCGAGAATTATTTTATTGGTGACGAGGTGGACACAATAGCTATTAATGATAAGTTGTATATAGTCTGATATTAAATTATTGTTTTTTTATGCTTATTAAATATTTTCACAATATTTTTTAAGTAAGATATAATTTCAATCTCAACTATGTACCTGTTTGTCTCTTTTACTCTCCTTTTTCGTAATACTTTATCTGTTGTTTCGTATTATTTTCAATAAAAAATCATACAGTAGACAAACATGTATAAGTTTTATTTTCAACAAGCTTTATATACTTCAAAAACATAAAAAAAATAAAAGTATTTGAATAAAACACGACCACAAAAAAAAAGAAAGGAGATTAAAGAATCACATGGCAAACAAACTAAAACTAAACAAAAAAATGCAAGAAACAATAGCCAAAAACCTCGAAGAAGGACACACCATAAAAGGAGCCACAACACTCGCAGGAATAAACAAAGACACGTATTATAGATGGATGAAAAAAGGAAAAGAAGAAAAAAAAGGAATATACTATAATTTCCATGCAAGGATCAACGAAGCAATGGAATACAGAAAATTTAAACTGATTCAAAATATTGAAAATCACTCCGAAAAATCATGGCAAGCAGCAGCATGGCTGTTAGAAAGAGTCTATCCTGAAGAGTTTAGTTTAAAGCAAGAATTTAAAGTAGATGAAACTCACAAGTTTGAAGGTAAATTAGATATTAATTTAACATTGAATAAGATTAAAGAAGTGCTAAAAAATGACAACAGTAAGTAAGGATAAAGTGTTTACTGATTATTCTACTATGAAATTTGAAAACATTGAACATGTTGATTTAGCATATTTAGTCAGTTATGTGTATTATAATCCATATAATAAGTATGAACCATTCAAAGAACAATTATTAGCACTAATAGATATGAACCATCCTGTAACAGGCAAACAATATAGTAAAACCTTATTGGGTGGTTCTGGTTATAGTGGAAAAAGTGTTCTTGGTAGTATGGCTGCAGTAAGGTTCCTTGAATTAGGGAGCACAGACACATTAGTAACAAGGGAAACACTTAAGGAATTAAAAGGTCCAACCAGTATATGGGATAATTTACAATACTTAGAGTATGAGTCAGTTATGGGTAAAGATCATGTTTGCGATATTAATCGTAGTGATTATGTTATAACTTCTCCAACAGGGTCACGTATTTATTTTAGGAGTTTTGACAGACCAGAAATGAGAAAAAAGATAAAAGGTGAATCTTATCAATGTATCATCAATGAAGAATCTGCTGAAATGCATCCAAAAACATTAAAATTCTTATTCAGGAGTTTAAGATATTCTAATCATGTTAATAGGCAAATTACATTAAGCATGTTGAATTTAACAAATCCAACTGATAATATTGATTCTAATCAATACCATATCGATGAATACATAGAACCTACAGGCAATGGAACATTCATACGATCTGATTACCTTAATAATCCTCATGCTGACCCTGAATATGGTGATACCTTAGATGAGCTTGATGATGATGATCGTATGTATCAAAAAGAGGGAGATTTCTACTATAAACCTCAACAAGGAGATTTTATAAGTAGAAAAGAAATAGAAGCATGCTTAGACATTGTTTCTGATGATACTCATGATTACAGGGCAATAGGTATAGATTTCGCTGGTGAGGGTTCAGATTACACAACTGCAACATGTTTAGACTATAAAAGTGATGGTTACAAGGATAATATTAAGGTGGTTAATCGTGATATGATGCGAACTCAATCAAGTGAACCTGAAAACCAGTTACTCGATTTTATTAGTTTGTATGAGCCTGATGCTGTTTATTGTGAGCAAGAACCAGGCAGTCAATATGATAAAAAATATTGGAGGATCATATTCAAACCATTAAAAGAAGAATTTGGTTTTATCCTTAAATTTATTAAAGTATATCGTAGTAAATATCAACGAGCAAGAACATTAATAAATTATCACCGTAAAAAACGGATATTAATAGATGAAAATAATTACCGAGAGTATCTTGGTAATAAAACTAAATTAGAGTTGTTGATAAATGAGTTTTTGAGTCTGAGAAGAGAGTCAAAAGAAATGAAGAAATCTCCAGATATAGTGGATAGTTATAGTGTTGTGTTCAACAAATTATTTAAAACTTATTTAAGACCAGATAAAATTAGTCGGAAGAGAGCTAAACCTATTATCCTAAAAAATCAGAATAGGGGAGGGATTATATGATCAATAAGTTAACACGAAAAGTACAAGTAATTGAGAACGATTATAACCCAAACAATTATAACCCTTTCCTTGAAAAAGATAATGATTTGATAATATCCCCTTTTATAGGATTTAAGACTGTTAAAGAGTTAATGCTTCGTAGCACATTATTAAAAGACATGATTCATGCTTTAGTTGATGATATATTCTGGGATGTAAACAGTAATAATGAAGATATTTTATCTGGTAAAAGTAAGAATGAATTAATCACCATTATAAGGGAATGGTTAAAATTTGGTGCTGGTTGCTTCATATTAACAAGTACTGGTTTTGAACATGTTCCAATTAGTCGTTGTGAGATTATTAAGCAGAATCATGATTTTTTCATGCGTTATGATAAAGGTAATAGTAAAGTTGTTTTTAATATATTGAATAGGACACATAATCCAGTTGCATCTTATGAGAGTGTTTATTGGATTGGTGGGGATTCAGATAACTTATTTTACACTGAACAAGAGTGGATAAATAAATATTTCACATTATTTAAAGAGATAGGAGTTAATAAATATTTTCAAGGAGTTATGGAAGGTGGTAGTTTAATTGATTCTATATTAACTGTTAGTGGTGATTTACAAGACACTTATGATGAAGAATTAAGAGAATATATTGGTTCTGTGGGTGATGGTTTAGCTATTCTAACTTTTAAACCTAATGAATCAAGTGATATTGAAACTAATCCAGATGTGAATTTATTCAATTTATCAAGGCAATCTGATGAACTATATAATAACATATTAGAAAAAAGTGTGCATTTCTTATTATCCAGTTATCAAATGCCAGCTGTCAGATTAGGGATAGATATTGGTACTGAATCAATGAATAGTCATAAAAATAAGTTACTATATGATATTTATATTCGTACAGTGAATAATTACCAATCACGAGTCCAAGAACTATTACATGAAATATTACCTGAATTAAAATTTGAATTTAATAGTTTAACAATGTTTGAGGATGAAATAACTAGTAAAGAAAATGCTCGTGAAGATACTAGTGTTATGACATGAGTATTTTTCTGCATAAATTCTTCATGTATAATGTTTTGATAATTTTTCATCAGCATCTCCTTTAGTGAAATTCCAGCTTATTTTACAATTATTTTCATT
>JAISTD010000024.1 GCA_031272765.1 Candidatus Methanovirga australis
TAACAGCGAGTACTCATGTTATCTGTTATTATTCCTCCTCCTTCATTTTCGGCTTGGTTATTTATGAAAGTACAGTTATTTAGATAATTAACTCCTCCAGTTATAAAGACTGCTCCACCATTAATCTCTACATTATTTGAATCAAAAATACAATTGGACAAATTCAAATTGGACTTGTTACTGTATACTGCACCACCATAACTTGCAAATCCATTTGTTAATTTAAGATTACTTATATTAACATTAAAATTAGGAGATATATTAAATATTTGCATATTATTTCCATTCAATGTCTTTAAACCATCATCACTTTTTATCGTGATATTTTTAAGTATGTTAACAGTTTTATCTAAATTCAAATCATCCAAAACATGTACTGTTCCACCATCCTTAACATAATCCATTGCAGTGTTAAATTCTTTAACAGGAGAATCTTTACTTCCATTATTCAGATCAGACCCAGAAGAACTAACATACACATCTGAAAGATAAGGAATACATGTATAATTGTACTCAAAGTTATCAACTTTAATTGTTATATTATCATGCAGATTAAAGTTAAAACATTGATTATTCATAGAGGCATCAAAAGTCCGATTAAACACATTATTTAAATATATTTCTCCATTAAAGGAAGGAAATCTATATCCATTAGTGTCTTGAGTATCATTTAATCTAAAATTATAAAATAAATTTGTGCCATCTCCAGTTGTATTTATTATAAAGTATCGAACTGGTTGTTTTCCATATATCTGATCATCTATATCATTACTACCAAACCAGTTATTATCAATAGAATCAAAAAACCTATTTGAAATACTTCCACCTTTAATTCCTGCAGTATTATTCACAAATCGATTATAATTCACATGATTATGTATAATAATATGATTAGTAGAGATAGCTCCACCAGAACCTGATGCCGTGTTGTTAATGAAAGTTGAGTTAATTACATCAAGTTTGCCACCAAAGAAGAGAAAAGGTAATCGACCAACAAAAGAGATAGCTCCACCAGAACCTGATGCCGTGTTGTTAACGAAAGTTGAGTTAACTACATCAAGTCTAACATCACAAAAGTTAAAAGGCAATGTTTTACTAAGAGAGATAGCCCCACCATCACCATTAAACCTACCATTCTTCAATGCCACATTTTTAATGGTCATCTTACCTTTACGAATTTTGAATATTCTTGTAATTCCACGAGCATCAATACTATAACCATTACCATCAATAACAACATTTTTATTAATAATTATTCCATCTGAGTAATTATTTTTTTCATCATCACTAATAACAACATCATTTGTTAATGTAACTACATCATTGTTCCTGATAGCTGAATCTAAACTATTAAAATCATTATTTGCATTAACACAAGTAATCATTGACAAAGAAAATAAGAAAAATATTAACAACTTAAAACATTTCACCATATAGATCTCAACCCTTATAAATCCCTTAATACATTATTATATGAACTTAAAATATCACGAACACTTGTGAAAATAGGATTAATAGAATTAAGTCTGTTCCAACAATCCAAAAGATAATTATAAAAATTTCTCTCATTAGGATTGACTGTCACAATACAACTCCCCGCTGATGGTGAATAAACATATGATCCATTACTTTTATAACCTGTAAATGCACATGTAATTAAATCATCACCCATAGAAGTAGATTGGATTGAATAATCAAGTTCGGCAAAACCATTCTTAAATGTGAGATTAAGTTCAGTTGTATTAGTACCAGGGGCTGATTCTGAAATTTTCACCTTATATTCACCATCATTTATTGGAATATTATCATCTGAAGTTGATGTATTTATTCTTAGTTTAATCCTCTCTCCAGGCATACAATTAGTAGTATTTGTATTCAATCTGGTTACCGTATTTTTACCAGTGAAATCGACTGTAGTACCATATGTAGAACTCCCATAATAATATGAATTCTTCCCATAACTATTACTATTATCTTTTCTATATTCATTTTTCAAAAATATAATAACAAAGTCATAATTGGATTTAATACTATCCACAATATAGTTTTTAGTTGCAACACCATTTTCAAAACTCAAAGTTTCTTCCTTCCCATCAATTTTAACTTTATATTCACCATCTTTAATAGGTTTATCATTATCATTATCAGTGACTGTAATCTTAATTGGAATTTCATCTCCCATATATGCTTTGTTCGGCATTTCCACTCTTGTATATGTACCAAGCACATGTTCATGATCCTGTGTCCAATCCCATATAAACTTAAAAAGACCTGCAATACCACCTAAAATACTAATCACAATACCAGCATTTTTAATAACCATGCCACAAGTAACTGGCTCATCCTCTTCAGCTCCACACATACAACAAAATAACATTTTTAAACAACTTGGAGAACTATATAGATTCTCATTATATCGACTTAATTTTACATCAATGTCTCCTTGTACTGTGAAAAAGCCTAATTCTCCTGCTGTAAGATTGTCAAAATCTAAGAATTTCACATAATGACTATCATTGTTTTTATAAAATATTTTAGAATATCCTTTTTTATTATAATTATCAATATCTTCTTGGCTTGGACAAGTAAAACCTTCCCTAAAGTATCTTGCCTTATTCGAAGAACAATTAAATAAAAACAACAGTGTATCAGTGTATATCTTATTTTCATTTATTTTATCCCAATCATGATCCATAGTATTATTACTCAGATTACAATTTTGAGAGATACCTATTATTGATTCTGTATCTGGAGTGAATGTATTATTAGTAAAATTAGAATCAGAAATATTAAATTCTGATGACAAACTAACAACTGCACTACCATGAGCAGCTTGATTTTCAATAAAACTCGAATTAGAAATAATTAACTTTTTACTTGGAACCAGACCAGATGATTTTGATTCAAAGGGTTTGAAACCAAAACTACCTAATTTTCTTTGTTGATTGTTTTTATAGTCAGGATAATAATCTTCACTATAGATAGCTCCACCATAAGTAGATGCTATATTATTTTCAAACGAACAATGATTTATGAATAAATTTGATTTATCATTCATTATACCAGCACCATCATCTGCAGAATAACCATTTTTAAAATTTAAATAGTTAAGATTAACATTAAGATCTGGATTGATTAACATTATCTTATTCTTATAATTACCATTTAAACAGCCATGCCTATTTTATCACTATTAATAGTCACATTTTTATTAATGATAATTGGTTCATTTAAATTAAAGTCACTTAAGAGATGAATGGTGCCTTTATCTTCAACTCTGTATAGTGCAGTGTCGATGTTTTTAATTGGTTTATCTTTAGTCCCAAAATTATCATCATCCCCTATTAATTGATCTACATAAACATCTTTCTCTTTGAAGGGTATACGATAATCATAAACATATTATCTACCACTATTTTAACATTTTCACCTGGATTAAAAGCAAATTCGTGATTAATGCTTGCATCAAAAGTCTGATTCAGATTATCATTGACATACACACAGCCATCAAAAGCAGGTATTTTATCATTAAGATTGGAACTATCATTTAACTTCAATTTATAATTAAGAACAAAATTATTTTTATCAAAGCCTGGCTCAACACTAACAACATAATTATTCTCTGGAACTTTATTTGATTTATTACCTACTGTATTGTCACCCCACCAATTAGCATCAACATTATTATATTCGCTTCTAATGGAGGATACAGTAAGATCTCTACTATTGTTGAAAATTCTATTATTATTTATAAAATTAGAACTCCCTGAAGAAATTATGGATACAGCACCCCGATTATTATTACATTTATTGTTGGTTATAGTGCAGCCAGTAACATTATTACCTTTTATTGACCAAGAAAGATCTGTATCATCACCTATATATATTCCAGGAATAGTTCCACTATTATTACTAATGAGGCAATTTTTAACAACATTATTATCAGTATATATATGGACTGCCCCATAATCTGCTGTGTTCTTAGTAAAAATACAATCACTAACAATATTATTTGCTCCAAATATACTAATCACGCCCTCATAGTATCCATAACCGTTGGCATTATTATAGAATTTACAATTAGTAATGTTATTAAATCCCCTACCAAGTGAATTTGAAATAGAGATCGCACCATGTCTAGTGTAAACATCATGTATAGTACAATTATTAACAATAACATTTTGACAATTATTTATACTTATTGGTGTGCTGCGAGATTTTGATCCTGCACCCATAATTTCTAAACCATTTAGTTCTACTCCATCAGCTGTGATGATGAATCCATCTACATCCATAAAACCTTCTGGGTTTATTTTTGAAAAATTTAATAGTGCAATGATAGGATGTGCATTGGGTGCTGCTCTTATCACTAACTTTTTATTAACTTTAATATCTGAATAATAATATAATCCATCATAATCATCAGAATCTGGTCCATTACCAGTTAATTCTATAATATCACCATCGTTAGCATTGTCTATAACTTCTTGTATAGGATCATGCGGTGTAATAGTATGAATTTTACTATTTGCATTCAATGTTCTATTATTGTTACTTGATACATTACTAAGGGTTATATTATCAATAGCATTTAATGGCAATATACTTAAACTTAAAATAAAGATTATAAATAATCCAACTAATTTTCCAAACTTCATAAAATATCTCCTCATTCATTAATTCTATTTATATAAGAAAGTTTCTAATATTTGATAAAAATATGTTAATATTGAAACTTTCATATTAGTCCTAATGTGGTGGTAGTATATAAAGGTTGTGATAATAAATTATTTACCATAAAATAAATATGAAACCCACATGTTAATCCTAATGTGTAGTGGTAGCATATAAAGATGTCGATTATTTACACCCCACCCTGTGGTTTTAATTTAAGTATTATATAACTTTCACACATTAATATTGTAAAAGTGATAAAATTATGAACAACACATATTAATCAGCGGAAAATGTACGGAATATGATGTTAAAAAACACATCGACAAATTAAATGAATATTGACCATAATAATAGCTTGGGAAATACTTCCGTCCCATCCACAACCTTACAAAAATAAGACACAAAAAAGGATGGCATGACCTGAAAACTTGATGTTTATTAATAAATGTTCAAAACCCTAATACAAAAAGACTTTCCGTTTAAAAAAAAATTGAATTCACAGCATTTAACTATAATCCAACTACCAAGTAATCTTAAAAAAAATCTACTCTGTTTAACGATGGCTATGAAAAAATTCCTAAAAATAGTAGTAAAATTAGCCTTAAAAAGACAAAAATATGCGAATTTTCCCATAAAAAAAAATAAAATAACAAAACATCATATAATAGTGTTTTGCGAAATTAATTATCTTGAATTTCAAGTTAAAAATATAATTCGACTAATTTTTTTAAGTTAATTAAAATTCTTAAATTTCATTTTTAAATTTTAAAATTAGATTATTTTTTATAAATAATATTATTAAAATTAATTTAATAAAATAAACTTATAATTAATTATATATTTTAAGACTAAATTAATGATTTTTTTATCATAATAAAATACAAAAAGTTAATTGAGAAATAGTTGAAAATGAAAAAATAAATTCGCAATTTACTAAAATAAATGTTAACCAAGTTTATAGAAACTCTCATTATCTATAAATCAATGAATAAAATCCAAAGACATTGCAAAACATTTACTTAACAGTGACACATTTAGCTAAATTTCTTGGTTTATCAGGATCTAAACCTTTATAAATACTGATATAATAAGATAAAAGTTGTAAAGGAACTACATAAACCAAAGGAGAAAGTAGTTCATCCACTTGATTATTAATCTTGAAGATATCATTAACATTAATATTTTCCCCATTTTCATAAGAGGTAATAGCTATTACTTGAGCTCCACGAGACTTAACCTCCTCCATATTGTTTACAGTGTCCTTATAGCTATTTATAGAAATTGAATTAGGATTTTCACTTGGTGCTAAAACTACCACAACAACATCTTCATCAATAAGTGCCAAAGGACCGTGTTTTAATTCTCCTGAAGGATAACCTTCAGCATGAATGTATGTAATTTCTTTTAATTTCAAAGCTCCTTCTAATGCTGTTGGATATATAAAACCTCTTCCTAAGAAAAAGAACACAGATGCTGATTTATATTTTTTTGCTATCTCTTTAATCTTATCTTCATCTAACATTAACTGATTAATATAGTCAGGAACCTTTTCAATTTGAGAAATCATATTTTCGTAGAATAAATTATTCTTGTTTTTGGATAAATAAATAGCCAACAAATATATTGAAACAAGTTGACTTAAATATGTTTTAGTTGCAGCAACAGCTATTTCAGGTCCTGCTTTTGTATAGATAATGTGATCAGCTTCTCGAGTAATGGAACTTCCCAAAACATTAACAATAGCTAAAGTTTTAGAGTGATTTTTAGCCATTTTAATAGCTGATAGAGTATCAGCAGTTTCACCAGACTGAGAAACAAAAATAGCTAATGTATTCTCATCTAAAACCTTGTTGAAGTATTTAAACTCTGAAGAGTAAATAACATCAGTTGGAATATTTAAAAATGATTCGGATATGTATTTTCCAGTTAAAGCACCGTGATAAGAAGTTCCACAAGCAACAAAACATATCCTCTTAATATTTCCTAATTCAGACACAATATTCTCAATATCTTTTCCTCCAGCCAATGTATCTGATACAACAACATTCTGTTCATTGATTTCTTTTAACATAAAATGGTCATAACCTTCTTTCTGAGCCATTTCTTCATCCCAATCAATTGTTTCAACCTTTTTATTTAAAATATTTCCATTTAAATCTTTTATAGTTACATTATCACTATTCATAATCACTAATTCATTATCCCCTGGAAAAATTACTTGCTTGGTGTGTTTTAAAAATGCAGGAACATCTGATGCAATAAAATTGCCATTCTCACCTAATCCAACAACCAAAGGACTTTCGTGTCTAATAGCTATTAATTCATTAGGAAAATTAACTGAAATTGCACCTATTGCATTAGACCCTTTAATCAGCTTAAATGTTTCTAATACAGCATCTTGAAAATTAAAACCTTCTCTGACAAATTTTTCAATAAGATGAGCTATTACTTCTGAATCAGTTTCAGATTTAAAAATATGACCTTCTTCAATTAATTCTTTTTTAAGTTCTTCGTGATTTTCGATTATTCCATTGTGAACAATAGCTATTGTATTGTTATTATCTGTATGAGGATGTGAATTAGTTTTATTCGGATGTCCGTGAGTTGCCCATCTTACATGTGCAACACCAACAGATCCAGCCATGTCTACAAAGTGAACCTCCTTGTCAACTTCATCAATTTTTCCACTATCTTTTCTAAGTTCAATCTTCCCATTGTTTATTGTGGCTATCCCAACTGAATCGTAGCCCCTATATTCTAATTTTTTAACAGCATCAAGTAGAATTGAAGATGTTTTTTCACCTTTGCTAATGTAACCAACTATACCACACATTATAAAAACCTATAAATAAAATAACTTAAAAATAAGCTATAAACTTAACCAAATACCCATTTCTAATTAAATTTATATATTTTTTATATCTTTAGATTTATTTTATATTTTCTAAACTAAAAAAAATATAGTTTTATTAATAATATTAAAATATTATTAAAGTTTAAAACCTTCTATTTCAATTATACATATTATTTTTTTATTATAATATTAAAATAAGTATAATAACAAACATAACATATAAATTTTATATAAAATCCGCACTATATGATATTAAGTTACAGTTAACCTATCAAGAAATTATTTTATCGTATTTAATAAATAAAAGAGTTAGATATTGAATAAAATAATTTTAAAAAGAGCAGTGATTAAATACTCAATTTTTGTGATTATTCGATTATATAAATATTTTATTCAATAAAACTAATATTATGATATTTTTATAAAAATAAATATATAAGTTTTACTATTATAGATTATTAATTATTATTACATAGATCATATAAATAATATAATAATTTATTAAGTTATTATTATATTAAAATATTTAATTAAAATAGATACAAATAAACTAAAATGTCTAAAAAATCTAAATTAAAAAAAAGCTAAATTGAAATAAAATCCAGATTTAAAATAGTGATAAAATAAATGGTGATTCTGTGGAAAGCATAGGAAAATTAATTTATGCAGGTAAAGCTAAAGATGTATACGGTTATAAAACCAATGACAATGTGATTATTAAATTTAGAGATGATATCACAGCTGGAGATGGTGAAAAAAAAGATACTCTTAAAGGAAAAGGAAAATGTAACAGCTTAATCTCATCTAAATTATTTGAAATCTTAGAAGAAAATAATATAAATACTCAATACATAAAATTTTTAGAACCAGGAAGTATACTATCTAAAAAACTTACTATGATTCCATTGGAAGTGATATTAAGAAATATTGCTACTGGAAGCTTAATAAAGAGATTTCCTTTTGAAGAAAAACAAGACCTTAAACCACCAATTATTCAGATGGACTTTAAAAATGATAAATTTCATGACCCTATGTTGAATGATGATATCATAATCGCTTTAAAAATAGCTACAAAAGATGAGCTTGATGAAATCAGAGAAATAACCTTGAAAATCAATGAAATATTAAGTGAGTTCTTAAAAACCAAAAGTATTATTTTAGTTGATTTTAAACTTGAATTTGGAAAAGATTTAAATGGAAATATTATATTAGGTGATGAAATAAGTCCAGATACATGTAGGTTTTGGGATATGAATTCTCTTGATACATTAGATAAAGATTTATTCAGAAAAGGAGAAGGGAATGTAATGGATGTTTATAAAAAAGTCTGTAATCTAATTGTAAATGAAGAAGATTTAAACAAATGGCAAATTAAACAAAAATCTACTATTTACAAATAATCTACTTGAATTACCTGAATTAAAAATACACTCTCAATAATATTTACCAACAAATATATATGAAATAAAATACATAATATATAATAGTTCTATTGATTACAAACGAAAATATAGTTTAATTAAATAATATTAAAAATCAATGTTGTCAAGGTAATATTTTAATACATGGATACTAAAAGATATTTTCAAAATATTATTGGAATGTAGAAATATGATAAATAAGAATATTAACGGAGATATAGTTGTTTTTTCGCGAAAAAAAGAATTAAAAAATATTTTAAAAGTAATTCAAAATTTTTTAAACCCATATAATCCATCAAATGATTTTAAATTAAAGATAAATTTAGTTATAGAAGAAATTTTTATAAATATTATAAAACATGGATATAAATCATCTAAAGATAAGGAAATTAAAATATCTTATATGATTGAAGAGAACCCAAAAGCTATTAACATCAAATTTGTTGACAAAGGAATACTGTTCAATCCTTGCATATATGCCCATAATTTAGAAGCATATATATCAAATGTACATTACAAAGGGGGTTTAGGCATTATTATCATAAAAAGTAATGTTGATGAAATATCTTACAAAAGTGAAAATAATTGTAATATATTGAGTATAAAAAAAATAATTGTATAAATAAAATAATGATTAATTATCTGACATATACTCTCGAACAGGTCTTAAATATTCAATCAAAAAGTCACTTACAACATTCTTCAAATCTAAAGGATGTAATTCACCAGACTCATACATATCACATAATTCATTTTCAGTGAGTTCAATATTTCCTCCAAATTTTTCACATCTCTCAATGAGAATTTTATCCTGGCTGGGAAATATAAAATATTTAGCTATTTCAATAATAGGATTGCCTTCAACCACCTTAATAGGACAGTAACTTTTCTTCACCTTCTTTTTAATCACATTTTCATCATCATCAACAGCTATAAAGTTTCCCTTACTCGAAGACATTTTCTCATCACCATCAAGACCATGAAGAAGCGGTGTATGAATACAAACTGGAGCCTTAAAATCAATTTTAGGAAGCAACTCCCGAGCCAACATCTGTATTTTTCTCTGTTCCATACCACCTAATGCAAGATCCACACCTAAAAAACTCATATCCACAACCTGCATTAATGGATATATAACACTTCCAACCTTTGGGTTCTCATCATACCTACTAACCTGATCCATACTACGTTTAGCCCTTTTTAAAGTTGTTAAAGTCGACAACTTATAAACACTATCAGTGTAATCTGCTTTACTTTGAAATGAAGAACCATGAACAAAATCAGTGCCATGATTTAAACCTAAACCCCTGAAAACCTTCATATTATACTCAGCTAAATCCTTAATTTCATTAAGAGTTCCTTTACCATTCAAATAAGCATGATAATCAGCTAATAATATTTTTATTTTAAACCCCATACCTTGTAATTGTTTTAACTTCATTACTGTGATAGCATGACCTAAATGAATTTTACCAGAAGGTTCATAACCAGTGTAAGCTATTGGATTTGGTTTTTCAATTATGACACTTAGTTCATCAGGATTTATAACCTCTAAAGTTCCCTTCTCAATAATTCCTATTTTCTCTTTAACATCCACTAAAATTCCTCATAATATCTTTTAAATAATCATTAAATTCAATAAACTCTCTGATTTTACTATTTATAAGAACCTTTTAGAAACACGAAATTAGAAAATTTCGTTAAGTTTCTCACTTTGTTCGAAACAAAAGTTCATCAAAAGTTTTTTTTTCCAAAAGTCAACAAATAATTAGTTAAAAAAATAAATATTAATTGAACAAAAATATTGCACAACAGCCTCTTTATATAAAATATTTATATTTTTAATAATTTATTATAGTCATTATGGTTAATATTTATCAATTATTAATTTAATTATATCTTATAAAATATCTTTAAATTAAATTTATAATAATATATATAAATATTAAAGTTTACAATTTTATAAAATTACTATAATTATCTTTATTTTTATATTATGCAATATTTTAAAAAATAAAAGTAAAAAAATGGTTAATAACATGAATAACAAGATAATCAAATTGAGATTAAAACTTATACTTGTTTGTCTAACTTTAAGAAAAGTATAAATAATTAACACGAATAAAAAATAGTAACATGCAAAATATAGAAAAGATCACTAAAACTAAAAAATTTGAAAAATATAAAAATCTTACAATTAAAGATGAGTACTATACGCAGTTCATCCGTGAAAGAAACCTTAAAAAAAGTACAAGCAAACAATATTTAAAAATATTAACCTTATATTGTAACTCACAAGACTTATCTGTGAGTGAATTAATAGCTGAAGCAGATTATGAAGAAGAGAATCGTGTTAGGAACAAAAACAAAACATTAACTCGGAGATTGAAAGAATACAGAACTTATTTAGTTGAAAATTACCAATCATTAACAGTTCAAGAATATTTCGGTAAAATAAAATCATTCTACCGACACTTTGAAATAGAAGTACCATACATACCACCAATTCAACTAAGGAAAGAGTATCATGAAAGATATGATGACATACCTCGTATAGAACATATAAAAGAAGCATTAGAACATACTAATAACCTTTTACTTCGTGCTTTAATCTTGTTTATGGCATCCAGTGGCACCGCAAGAGTTGAAACATTAAACTTAACAATTCAAGGTTTTATAGATGCTACAAATGACTATCATAATAGTAGAGATATTATTAGTGTGTGTGATGAATTAACAGAACAAGAGGACATCATACCAATATTCGAAATGACACGACAAAAAACAAACTATCCTTATTACACTTGCTGCAGTCCAGAAGCCGTAACAGCAATAATAAGATATTTAAGAGGTCGTGAAAACATTCAAGGGATCGATAATTTGTTTGATGTTGCTTCTGGAACATTATCTAAATTATTTAATCGTTTGAATGATCGTATAGGGTGGGGTAAGATAAACAAACATAATTTCTTCCATCCACATGCACTACGTAAGTTTCATGCCACAGTAATTGAAGATACTGGTTTGGCTAATGCTTTGCAGGGTCGTAAAGCGGATTCTGTGTCTGAATCTTATTTTAAGCATAATCCCAAAAGATTAAGAGAAAAATACTTGGATCATTTGGATAAATTAACTGTTAATCCAGTGAAGGTTACACGGGTGGATGATGAAGGAACACAACGGATACATGAGTTAGAGAAAGCATTGGAGCAGGAACGATTAGCTCGTTTGAGTTTTGAGGAGAGATTGGAGAATTTAATTTTAAGTGGGGAGAAGGAAATAAAAGAAGTAGATATTAAAAAGAAAATATAAATAAGAAGAATCAAACAAGAACAGACTAATTTAACATTATGGTAGCTATTCGTCATCTAAACGAATAACCCCTTCCTTGCAAAGTAATTCTTCAAAATATTTCTGCAAGCTTAAATCATTGCTTAAGCAATGCATTTTAAGCTTTTTCTTTTCGATGACAACAACAAAACATAATTGAAAATATTGCAAAAAATAAAAGTTTATATAATATGAAAAATAAAAAATGTTTCATATATAAAAATTTATATTATTTTTTTTTCTTTTCGTTCTTTTCTTTTTATTTAATAATAATAATAATAAAATGTTTTATTTATTATATTATATTATTTTTTTTAATAATATGAAAAAGTATTACTTGAGTTATGGTTATTACTTTTTTGTTTGTTTGTGTTACATAAGTTGCGAATATAGTCGCGGTTTTTTTTGGTAAAGAAGTAAAGAACAAGAAGTAAAGAACAAATTTTTGGGGGGGTATACATTCGTGGAATTTTGAATTATTTTTTTTGTTATTGAATTTTTTTTCTTGTTGTTTTTTGTTTGTTTTTAGATTTGAAGGATTTTTAAAGGATTTATTTAAAAATTTGTTCGTATTCATATGAACAATTTAGTGGTTTGTTCTTTACTAATTTTTGATTTTAGTAAAGAAGATTTTGGTTTTTTTCTTTACTAATTTTTGATTTTAGTAAAGAAAAAAACAAATCTTTTTAGAGTTATCTTGCAAAATTTTGTAAAAATTTAGTGTTTTTTGTTCGTATGTATACGAACTCAGGGAGTTTGAAATTTTAGTAATAATTTTTCGTGATAAAATAATATAGTTATATTTCAAGTGTATAATGCTTAGTTGGTTGATTGAGGTTGTATCCTTTGAGTTTGTTAATACTTTTTAGTATAATAGTATTATAGTCCACTGTTTCAAGTGTAACTTTTCCTTGTTTAATATTAATTATAGGTTATTTATTCTTTATTCATGAATTAAATAATTATAATTATCTTTGTTTCTTATCTCTCTTTTTCTCTGATTTTATCTTGTACTTTTAATTGTATTTTATCGGTTTTATTTTTCTATTTTTTTTAGGGGTGTGTTTCAAGTGTAAAAGAAAAGTATTACTTTTATGTATTTGGAGGGTTCTGCTTTGTTATTTATTGGTACTTTTCCCTTGTATTACTTTTATAATGATTAGTATTATAGTCCACTGTTTCAAGTGTAACTTTTCCTTGATTCATGTTAACTATGGGTTTGTTATTGTTTGTTTAGTTAATAAAGAAAAAATATTTAATTAACAATTTTTTGTTATTTTTTTGTTAATATAATATGTTTTATTGGTTTAAAGTGTGAAATATTGAAATAAAAGTTATGTTTCAAGTGTAAAAAAAATGGGTAATAATAATGTTTAAATAATAAAAGATTGTTATATATATTAATAGTATAAAATTATTTATTTCACCAATATGAGGAGTTTTTTAATGACTATTGCTGTTATAATGCAGGTTAATGATGGTTTGGTATTAGCTACTGATAGTGCATCTACTATTGTAGCTACCGATGCAAATGGAAATAATTCTGCAGCTCATGTTTATTTTAATGCTGATAAGATTTTTAATTTAATAAAAGGATTGCCTGTTGGATGTATGACATGGGGTAATGGAAGTATTGGCAATGCTTCTATATCTACAATAGTAAAAGATTTCAGAAATTATTATTATGAAAAAAATAAAAGTGAAATTGATAATGGTAGGATTGAAATAGAAAAAATATCTCAATCTTTTAAAGATTTTACAGAGAAAAAAATAAAGGATGCTAATGGAAGCATTGATTTAATAGGATTTGTTATTGCAGGATACTCTAAAGATAAAAGTGATCCAGAAATATTCCAATTGGAATTTATTAAGGATAGAATTAGAGGACCTAAACAAATTAATAAAAAAGATCCTGTTGCTATCAGTTGGTATGGAGATATTGAAATGACTTCTCGACTTATTTTAGGTATGAGTACAAGAATGCCCCAATTACTAAAAGATGCTGGTTTAAGCAATGAAAAATCTAATGAAATTGTACATTTGATTCAAAAAAATATGCAATTACCAATAGGAGCTCCAGCAATGCCTATTCAAGATGCTATTGATTTTATAGAATTTTTAGTTAATTTTAATTGTGAAATGTCTAAATTTATGCCAGGAGCTCAAACTATAGGGGGACCAATCGATTTAGCTGTTATTACTAAACATGAAAGTTTTAAATGGGTTTATAGAAAATATTATTATGAAGAAAAATTGAATAGAGGTAATATCAATGATAAATGATATGAATACTGCCACATTTAGATATTCAAAATATTTTATTTCAAAAGAAATTGATATAAAAGATAATAATAGAGTTGTTTCACCTGCGAATAGTTTATTTCAAAGTAGTTCATGGGGTAATGTTTCTAATGAGTGCAGAGATTTGATAAACAAGTTAGATGATATTAGAGCAGAAATTATTGAAGGGCATTTTGTAGAAGGGGATGTGAAATCCTTTGCAAAGAGACATGGATTGTTATAAGGTTATTTACTCCCATACTTTTGATAAGTCGTTTGCTAGGATATCAAAAAGTGATAAACAATTAGCTGAAAGAATTTTAAAGATAATGGGAGAGATTTCTAATAACCCTTATAAATCGGATATGTTGTCTCCTCCGTTGAAAGGAGCTAGAAAAAGGAGAGTGGGAAAGTATAGGATTATTTTTGAAATCTCTGTAACTCCTCCTGAAATTCATTTTTTAGATGTGGGGAAAAGAGAGAGTATTTATAAGAAATGATTTTTGTCTCCATCTGTTTAGAGTATTTTTGGATTTAAAGTAATACGTGATTGTGAAGGGAATAGTGTGTGTTAGATTTGTGTTCGTATTTTTTCTTGTAATTTTTCAGTGTTTACTTTATTGTGTTTACTGATTTGATGGAATACTTGTTGAGGTATATCATCATAAGTGTTATAGTTTCTTTGTGTGATTATCTTTTTTATGCTTTCTGTTGCTTTCATTAAATTAGGGTCTTCTTCTTTCATCACCTTATTTAATCCATCATTCTTTAGTGATTCTTGGCATGTTTTTAATTTAATTTCGAGTTTGTTATTTTTTAGATTTAGTTCATTGATTTTTTCATGGTTTTCTTTTATTTCCTTTTTTATTTCTTTTATTTTTAGGTGGGTTCCATAATGGCTTGTTGATAAGTATTCGTCTAAGAATGTTTCAAATATGTGTCTTAATGTGATTTCAGGATTTTCTTTTTTAATAATATCCCATCTTTCCTTATAATCAGGAGAAACATTTCCATGAATTTTTATATTGTATTTTGTCATTGTTTTTTCTCACCTCCCCCTCGAAAAGGAATCCTTTTGATTTTTGGATATTAATGAAATAATATTTTTTTTTTTACAAGAAAGATCAATAAATTTTTTTTAATATTTGGAATATGAAGCATTTCTTAGTTTGCTCAAAACTATACCCCTCATCATCATTAGTATAACATCTTTCCAGTATAGAAGCTACTGGAATAGGCACATAACCCTCCATATTATTAGTATTATTTAGGATAAGTTCTACACAGTTTTGATGGTGTTTGAAATGCAACCAATATTCATAAACTGTATTATCCCTCTTCATGTCTTTTATCACACGGTTAAATATTCTGAAGTTAGTCATACTTCCTTTATTCTTAGTTAAATAATGTACTCATATTCTCACTTTTCCTTGTATAACTTGTTCTATTGTTTCGTATAGTCTTCGCAAGTGATTGTACTTTAATTCAGCCTCTAAAACTTCACTATAATCTTCTTTTAACAGGTTATCAATATACCCGTCTCTTTGTACTTGATTTGTGATTTTAGTTAAATTATTCTCTAATCGTTCATCATTAATCATATTCCAATCCAGGTTGAGTATTAAATCTATTTTCTTGAATTTTAAGTCTTGGTTAAGTGTTCTGTATTTTTTTTCTGCAGGTTGTAGTTCTTTTATTATTTTTTCTGTTGGGTTAAAATTCATAATTTCATCCTCCTTTTTTTCTTTGAGGGTTAGGTTTTCTATTTTTAATTTATCATAGTGGTGGTGTGCTGTGAAGGTGTAACTTATTAATTCTTTTTTTGTCATTCCCCTTAAGCAAAATTCTGTTAATGGAAATGGACCATTGTAGGATTCGTATTCTATTTTGGTTCTTGTATTCATATCATACATCCTTTGATTTTTATTGCTTTTCTTTAATAAGTTCTTCCACCATTTTGTTTTCTATTCCCCTAATTCGCTCGTAATCTTCACGAGAACCATCGAGGTATGTTTTAGCTATCCATGCAGGGGTTTTTCCTTCTAATAACTTATTTCTTACTAATTCTTCAAATTCTTCTTCTGATTCTTTTTTTGTCCCGTCTAATTCTGGTTCTGTCATGTCGTAGCTTGGTATTAGCGGTTCCTCTGGATCACTGCCTGGTTGCTTCATAGTAACCTTATTCTTCTCTTTTTTAGGTTTAACTTCCTCAAATTTAACTTCTTCTTTCCTAACAGGCTTATTTTTGTTAACTTTTTGGACTTCTTCATCCTCATAGTCTATTTCATCTTTTTCTCTCCAATCCTGATTCAGCAACTTTTTATAAGCACGTGTATATGCCTTTGTTTCAGCATCACGAACACTAAACGATTTAAAGCGTGCCATATCTTTAACTAATTTAATCTGTCCCTTGATGGTTAATTTTGGTATTATATTTCCTTTTATATCGAAATCAAAAGGATCATCCAAATCTTCAAAGAAAAAATTCTTTTTCCCTTGTTTCACGGATTTCACAGTGTTTTCATAGAGGGTCACGACTTTTACTTCTAATTCTATCCTGAAATCATGAACCACTGATGCTTGTACACTGTTTCCTTTGTTGTCTTCAACTTCAACAGTGACACTCGTATAACTGCTTGTTTGTTGGATATTAACCGTACGACCACATAAGCCAACATTATTGGCTAATGATTGCACTAATTTAGCATCAGGGATAGTTTGGTCCCCTACTTTGTAGACTCCTCCTTTGATGTGTTTTTCCACAGCAAGAAGTATTTTATTTTTTTTTATGGTTTCTGGTAACATTTTATCTCCTGATTTCTTTTTAATTTTAATATGTGTTTTCCAAGTCTGAAAATTCTCTTTTGACTGTAGAATTTAATAAAATGATTATATTTCACCATTATATCATGATAATACAGACCATTTTTCTTTGTGATGTCTTTTGCTCGTAGAATCATATTAATCCATCTTTTAAGTTCTTATAGGATTTTTTAGGTTCTGTGGCATCTTGGTAGTCTTGTTCTAATTCTTCCAAAACCACAGACTCCTCATACCTATCGATACTGTCCAGGTCTGGGAAATCCTCAGGAATAGTTGTTTGTTCAAGAACACGGTGATTTTCATTGTTAATACATTCGCAAGCAGTGAAAATATCCTTAAAAAAAGTAGATATTGGTTTTAGGAGGTTCATAAATGGCAGCCTCCTTGTGTGCTGGTGTTAACACTGAAGTTTAATGTAGGAATAATACTATTATTAGGATTAGTATTAACACTTTCATGATCAACAAGAATATCCTTATCTTGTTGTTTAAATTCATCAAAAACAGAATCATCAAATCTTTCAAAATTAAAAGACTCAACAATCAAACTCATTACTGAATTATATTTATTTTTATAACCCTGTAATTCTTTTATGTCATCAACAGTATAATCAATACCATCAATGACTATCTTATTATCTATAGGATCAGTCATATTGTCACTACCTTGATTTTTTAGTGAAAAAGTAATTTGAGAATGCCAGTTCTCAAACTTTTTCCTATAATATTATTTAATTTCATCACTTATAAAGGTTATTATTCCATAACCTTTATATATAATAAAAAAGAATATTAATATTATTAATAAAAATGTGGAGGGATAATATTTCAAATAAAATAATAACAAAAAGTGTAATAAGGAGAAATAATCCTAAAGCATCAACTATAACCAGTAAAATTCCATTAGAAGTTAAAAAGACTTTAAATTTAGAAATTGGAGATCATATTAACTGGATTATTGAGGCTGTTGATAATAATCTTCAAGTTAGAATAGAAAAAGTTGAGGAGGAGGAGTAGGTTCTGATGACTAACGAAGATACTGACATACTAATCAAATTTCTTGAAGAAAAATTCAAACATCAAGAAGCTAAAACTGATTCACAATTCAATAGAATAGATGATAAAATCGATCATTTAGAAAATGAATTAAGGGAAGATATTAAAGATTTAGAAGAGGATTTGACTAAAATTAAGGATAATCATTTAACTCATATTTATGAGAAAATGGATGAACAAAGCAAAGAAATGAGTGAAATAAGACGAGAAGTAAGTGAATTAAAGGGTAGTTTTGATACTATTAAGCCTATTGGTTATACTATTGCTGCTGGTGTAGTGGTAGCAGTGTTAAAATACTTATTCTTCCCATAAAAATTATTATTGTAAATATAAAAAAAGATGGAGTGTGAAATTTTGACATACAATATATTTATAAGTCATTCATGGAAATACAATGATGAATATTATAAAATTGAAAAGTGGATAGATGATTCTATTTCAGATTGGAGGAATATGAGTGTTCCTGAACATGATGCTAAAAAAGCTGATACAGATAAAGAACTTGAACGAATGATTGATAATAATATAAAAAATTCTAGTGGAGTTATAATAATTTCTGGAATGTATACAAATCATAGTAAATGGATTGATAAGGAAATTGATATTGCTTCAAAATATGGTAAATCCATAATTGGGATTAAACCCAGAGGTAATGAAAGAACTCCAAATAAAATTTATGATAATGCTAAAATAATAGTTAATTGGAATTCAACATCCCTTATTAATGCTATAAAAGAGTTTTTTTAATGAAAGATAAATCGTTAGATAGATGTGATCCTCTAAATGATTTATTCAACGAAGAACACTATAAAAAATCATTAGAAGATAAAGATAAACTTTTATTTGAGCAATATAAAATTTATCTTCAAATGTCTAATGATCTAAGTACTCGAAGAGATAGCTGTAATAAATTTTATACTGTGTTAGTAGGTTCTACTCTGACAGTAACCTCATTTTTATATGTAAATAAATTTCCACTATTTTTATTGTTAATACCTTTATTAATAACCATTGGTCTCTCACGCAATTGGAAGAATCATATTGTAGAATATAGAAAACTCAATTCAGCAAAATTTGAAATCATTAATTATATTGAAAAATATTTACCAACCAATGGTTTTACTATTGAATGGAAAATAGCTGAAAAAAATGGATATAAAGGACTTACAAAATACGATGAAAATATTCCAAAATGGATGCTTTATATATCCTTATTATTATTCATATTATTAGTTTTAATTTTGATCGTTAAGGAAAATAGCAACATCTTTTAAATTATCAAATATTTTCACACCATTTCCTTCAACCAACCTTTTAACAGCATCCAATGAACCTTTCTGAGAGTCCAACCATACTCTCCCTTGATCTTCATCTAAAACACATAAAACTGTTTTCTTGGGTTGTTTATTACTGTCATCAACGACTTCAGCAATTGCATAAACTCCAGTCATTAAAGGAGTTATAACAAAAAGACAATAATCAGCATTTTCTCTTTCTTTTATTTCATTTTTTTGTGCTTCTTCGTCCCAATCATCAACCAC
>JAISTD010000056.1 GCA_031272765.1 Candidatus Methanovirga australis
AAAATTATTGTTTAATTGTAAAACTTCTAGATTATTATTATTATAATTTTGAAATATATTTTTTACTATAATGGTTGGCAATATAGTAACAAGATTATAGTTATCTTCAATTAAGTTTAATATATATATTAAATTATCAGAAGAATGTTGATATTTAAATTTATTATCAATGTTATTAAAATGTTCTCTAATTGGATCATTATTGATATTAATCTTATTAAACCTAATAATACTATTTTTAAGAATATTTAAATTTGTTAAGGATTTTATATTTAAGCTATTATTTTTATTATATATAATACTATAAGTGCTAGAAAATAATAGTATACTTTTTATATTATTAAAATTACAACTAGTATTAAGAAAAGCATAAGATATAATATTATTTTTTAAAGCATCTATTAATTCATAATTATTATTAAAATTAATAATTTTAAATTTGTATTGTTTCTTTTCTTTTAATAGATATGAGATTATTTTTGAGCCAATAAAAGATTGAATAATAGGGTTAAAAGTAATAGTAATATAATTATTATTTTGATTATTTATTAAATTATTTTCCATAAAAATTTTATATGAATGTGATATAGGTTTAAATTCTTGGTATATTTTTTCTCCTAGTTTAGTTAAAGTGATTTTATTATGTTTTCTTTGTAATAATTTAATTAAATAGTTATCTTCTAAATCTTTAATTGCTTTATGAATAGCCGTATGAGCAACATGTAGATAATTAGCAGTATTCCTTAAATGTAATTTGTTATCGACATAACAAACAAAATAGTAAAACTTATAAAAATCTTTCATAAATATTTCTCCTTTTAAATTTTTTTATATTATTAGTATATATAATTATATTATTTAATTCAATAATTTGTTATAAATTTTATAACATATTGTTAAAAACTATATAATTTACAAGAATAATATGTGTTGTTATAATCAATATATATAATTATGATGGTGATAAAATGAAGAGAACCATAAAAATATTATTTGTTTTAGTATTTGTATTTAGTATTTGTTATGTAAATCATTGTCAAGGAAGTGTTGGTACATTTAATGTAACTACTAATTCTACGTGGAAGAAATATAGCAAATCTAGTATTAAAACAGATAATTTAAAAACTGCTGTTGTGAATTGGCAAGCTAGTAGTAAGAGTAGTCATAAACAATGGTTTAGAATTGTAAATAGTAAAGGTGAAGCTAAAGGAGAATCGCTTCATAATTATTTACAAAATAAAACATTTAGTACTACAGCTAAAAAAGGGTATTATTATTGGATAATGACTAAAAGAGAACATATCATTGATCCATCGACCCAAGTTACTGGTCGATGGGAACCATAAAAATAGGGGGAATACAAATTGAAACAAATATTAAATAGAAATAAGTTATTTATAATTTTATTCATTTGTATTTCTTTTTTTGTATTTTGTTGGTATCTATATGATAATAATGTTTTTGAACAAATTAGTAATTATTTATTTCATTATAATGATTTTTTAAAAGCTAATATTTTAAGCGATACTCCTTTTACTGGTTCTAATTTTTTTGATTATTTAATTGATGTCTTTAACAATCCTGGACTATATTATTTTGATTACAATATTATTTTTGCTTTTCAAATGTTTCAACTATTAATGCCAATATTTTATTCTATAATCGGATATTATTTTTATAAGCAATATCATTCTTATTTAGTTTTGGAATTTTATCGTATACAAAATAATTTTAGATTCTTAGTTTCTAAGATGGTTATAAATTCCTTAAAGTTAAGTGTTTGTATTTTTTTTTCATTTTTATTATTCTACTTGTATTTATTTATAATTTGTAAAGGTAATTTTGTTATGAATCCACACAATGATGATATACCTAAAAGTTTCTTATTAGATATTTTTAGTGATAATTTTTATCGTAATAATGCTTATCAATATTATTTAATTGAAGGTTCAATTAAATTTCTTTTAATACCTTTTGTATTTAGTATGTTTGCTCAATCATTTGTTTTAATATTTAGTAATCTTAAGGTAGTAGTTTTTTTACCTTGTTTATATTATTATGGATTAGCTGTTATTTCTTTTATTATGTATAACTTTATTGGTGATAATAATATTTATCTTAATCCTAGTACGATATTAGCTAATTCTGATTATGATAATCTTAATAGTGTATTATTAATTGGTATAAATTTAATACCCCTTTTGATAGCTATAATAATCATTAAAATAATGGATAAAAGAGTAGAAATATCATGATCAATTTTATAAAAAATAGGATATATAATTATTGGTTTTTGTATATATTAATAGTTATAACTAATACATGCTTAGTTTTATTAAGAATAAATAAATATAGTAAATATCAAGAATTATCATTTGATAAGATAATAGGTTTAGTTTTTTATAATAAAAATATAATTAAGACTTTTAATATTAATGATAATCCATTTTTTTTAACTTTTATTTATATGTTTATGTTTATTAGTATTATCTTTACATTAATATATATTAATAATTCAGATAGTAAAATGATAAGCTTTTACTTACATAAGAAAACAATTATAAATACTTTTTGTAGAATCATTAGTTCTAATATGGTTAATTGTTTAATTATTATTTTATTAATGGTAGTTACTCATTCTAGCATTTATTTTTTAATTACTCATATGTTCAATATTGGGGATTTAGTTTTATTACTTCTCTATTATTTAAAACTATATTTGATATTAAATATTATCATTTCTATTTTTGATATTTTAGTAATTTTTAATAAGGAATTTGTTTGGTATTACTTCATAAATGGTTTCTTAATCATTATGATTTATTTTGATATTACTACTAATAGTTCTTTAATATTATTAGAAACTAATAATTTATGTGAACTTAATTATGTCACTTGTATTATTCTTTTTAATATTCTAATGATATTAGTATTGTTTTTAATATATAAAAAAAAGAGGGATTTACTATGATAGAAATTAAAAATTTATATAAGAAATTTAAAAATACTATTATTTTTGAGGATGCTAACGTTGTCTTTAATAATGGTAAAAAAATATTAATTAAAGCACCTAATGGTACTGGGAAAAGTGTCCTTCTTAAGTTAATTGTTGGTTATTCAACTCCTAATAAAGGAGATGTTATTATAGATGACTATACTTTAAAACAAGATAGTGATTTTATAAAAAATGCTGGTGTTAGTATTAATGCACCAGAATTTAATAAACATTTAAGTGGAATGGATAATCTTTTATTACTAGCAAATATTAGAAAAAAAACGACAAAAGAATATATCAATAGTATTGTAGAATATTTAGAGATGAAAGATATGATACATAAAAAAATATAAAACTTATTCTTTAGGTACTAAGCAAAAATTACGTATTATTCAAGCTATTATGGACTGTCCAGAATATTTAATATTAGATGAACCATTTGATGCATTGGATTTAAATATGCAAGATAAAGTAGTAAAAATATTAAATAGATACTTAGAATTAAATAAAGAAACAACTATTATTTATACAACTCATAATGAAATGTATCAAAAAAAATTTGCAGATGAAATTTATGAAATTAAAGATCATCAAATAAAAAAGGTGGAAATGAAATGATAAAGAAAATATGTTTTTTAGTACTATGTTTATGCTTAATAACTAGTTGTAGTAAACCAGTATGGGAAAAATTAGATAAAATTAATGAAAATAATGTCTATAGTTTTTATATTAGTGAAGATGAAGTTATTAAAGCTTTACAATCCACAAAAACATCAGATGAAAATACAAAAGAAAACTATAATGGCCTAACAAAAGATCAAATCAAAGAAATAGAAGATACAAATAAAAACTATCAAAACTTAAAGAATAAATATATCTTATTTTATTTTAATAATTTAGAAGATAATATACCTTCTAAAATGTATTATAGTATTCAAAGTGATATCAATATTAATAAAAATAAATTTAAACCAATTAATGTTTCTTATAATAAAGTGGGGCCATCATTACAGTTTTATATTAATGATATACCCTTTACTATTATACAAAAAAAAGATAATCATCAATTATATGTTAGTGATCTACTTGGAGGATTTAGTAAAAAAATAAATGAGATAAAATAAGAAGATGAAGGATAATTTTATTTTGAAAAAATTAAATAAATTAAATTATTATTATCTATTTATTATAATTACTATATTAATATTTATAGTTGGCTGTTCTAGTAATTATATAGATGATGATTATTATAAATCATGTAAATTAGAAAATGACAATAAAAAGATTAATGTTGATACTTATCCTGTTTTAGAAAAGTTTAGTTTAAAAAATGTAAGTTCAATTACAAAAAATAATTTAGTTTAGAATAATAAATATGCTGTTTGTTTGAAGATAATAACTTAAAATATCGAATTAATTATCAAGAAAAGAAGGAGATATTATATCCTATTTATTTAGGTATGAATAGTTAATAAAAGATTATATATAATATTATAAATAATTATAGATATTAATGGAATCTAATAAAAACGACTCCAGTATAATACCGAAATCATTTATTAGCATCTGTTGTCTATACTCTCTTTTTTTATTTAGACCATGACATTTGGTAAATTTTAAAATTCATAAGTTTCTTCTTTTATCTGGTGCTAAACTTTATATTAGCAAAATAAAAAAATTTATTAATACTTATATTAAATTTAGTACTTTTTTTTTATGTACATATTAGAAAACCTTGGATTTTTAAGTATTGATTTTTTAAATATTAAATAAATATTCCAATTAAATGATGGGATAATTTCGTTAATATTATATGATTTAGTATTTATAACATTAATTAGTGATTTTGGTGATAGTAATAATGTATCATTTTCACATTCAAGTATATTTAGTAGATATTCTAATATATAAGATGTAGTATAGAAAGAAAAATCTTCTTTTATATTTTTAAAATAATTAATTAATTCATAATAAACAGAAATATTATTATTTAAGGTAATTATTTTCTTATTAGTTATTTCTTCTAATTTAACATATTTATTATTATTATGGTTTAGTGAAATAAGGCAGTAATTATCTTTTTTAACAATAAAGCTAGTATATATATCATTATCAATAATTTTATCATACAAACATATATCAATTTCACCATTACCTAATAATTCTTTAATTTCAATATAACTTGCCTCAATTATTTTAAAATAATTAAGACTAAAATTTTTAATATAATTGTTAATAATTTCAAATCCATAAGCTTTTTGAATTAAGGGAGGAAAGGCTATTGTTATTTTTTTATTAGTATAATCTTCCATTAAATTAATATAGGAAGAATAAATAGGATAAAATTTATTATAAATATCTTGCCCAAATTTAGTCAATTTAATTTTGTTATATTTTCTATAAAAAAGTTTATTATTAAATAGATTTTCTAAATCTAAAATGTTTTTACTTATATTAGCTCTTGAAATATATAGCATATTTGCAGTTTTGCTCATATTACAATTATTATCAACTACTTTAATAAAATAATATAATTTTAAAAAATTTCTCATAAAATTTCTCCCTTTCTCAATTTAGATTTTATCACTTAAATATATTTAGTGTCAATTAATTTTAGATATACAAATGTATTTATATTATTATTGACAACATGTCAAAAAAATAATATCTATACAATAAATTAGTTGTATTTTATAATGAAAAATGAAATGGAGGAATTTAATATGAAAAAAATATTCTTGTGTTTATTATCTTTTGTTTTCTTATTTTCATTATGTGTTTCAGCACGTTATATTGGCGGTTTTAGTTTTTATATTAATAAAAGTGGGGGTAATACAGCTCCTTTAATAAAACAAGTCAGTAGAAGAAATGCTGTTGTAAATATGGATGGAACATCATCAAAACATCATTTTTGGGTTGATATGAAAGGTTATAAAAATAAAGCTAAATATAGCTCTATTGATATATGGGGTAGTGAAAGAAAAATCTTACATAATAATGCAGAAGCATCTAATAAAGGCAATAAGCAGTCATATTATTTAACAATAGGACGTAAAGCAGGTTTATTTGATAATGGTAAAATAAAAGCAGTAGGTTCATGGTCTCCAGATGAAAAATAGAAGTAAAACTATACTAGTCTTACTTCTACTAATATTTCTTGTATATATATATATATATTTAAAATCTTCAGGATCTTTAGAATTATTTGAAATGATAAGGAGAAATGATTATACAATATTTTCAAAAATTGATATTACAAACATGCTAAAGGAAAAAGTAAATGTCTTTATGGTTATTGATTATGTACCAGAGATATCTTGTTTATTTATACCTTTATTCTCAGTTTTTATGGCAGGTATATATTATGAAACTTTAAATAAAAGTATAAAATATCGTATTGGTAGAAGAAGTGATTATTTTAAATTTAAAAGATATTATCGTTTTAAATTTTCAATAGTTTCATCTCTATTGATCAATTTACCTTTACTAGTTTTATTATTAATAGTTTATAGTTACAATAATAGCTTATTAATACCATATAGTATTGGTGATTTAGGTGAATTAAAAAACTATGGTGATTCATTTACGTTTTTAGTAGAAGATAATATAAGACTTCTATTCTACTCTATTGTGGTTAATTTTTTAATTTATAGTTTTGTATGTAATTATTTCTCTTTAATTTCTATAGAAAAAGTAAAAGATATTAAAATATTACTTATTCTTATAATATTATCAATTTATATAGTTCCTTTCATTGGAAGTAATCTATTTAATTTAGATAGTATTCTATTTATTCCATCTGAAAATTTTATTTGGGAAAGAGATTATTTTAAAGGAAATCTATTGTTTAATCTTTGTTATCCATATTTATTATTTGTATTAATCTATTTTGGAGTACATAAGTTTAGTAATGAAGATATATAAAAATATTAAAAAATATTTTTCCTTTTATGATTTATTAATTTTAAGTTTAATATATTATTTATCAAATTCTGACACTTATATTAATAACTATAATGATTTAGTATTTTATAATAATATTCCTTTAATAATTGTTATTCTAACAGTTTACTATATTATAAATACAATAAATAATGAATCTTACATTAAACTTTTAAAATTAAAAAGTAATAGTTATTTTAATTTCATAAAAAATAATTTTCCTTACTTATTAATTATAATTATAAAAGTCATAAGTATACTACTAGCGATAATGTTAATTACTAGTGTAACAAATTTAATTAGTATTAAGATATTATTAATGCTTATTTTAAATATTGTAATTTATGTTATTTCTAATATATTGCTTAGTTTTATTTTATTAAATATAGTTAAACAAACATATGTTTATATTATTGTTATAGGAGAAAATTTAATTAATCTTTTATTAAGTAATAATTTATTTAATAGTAAGTTATCAATCTTGTATTGTATTAAATTAAATCTTTATTTCGACTGCATTGTTCATTTATTGATCTTTATATGTATTATTTTTTTGTTATTTAAGTTAGGTATTTCAAATGAATAATTTAAAATTTATAATTATAATCTATATATTGATAATATTAAGTATTTTAAATATTAAACTTTTTAATGTTACTAATTTAATAAATTTTTTTCAATTAACAATAAATGAGCAATTCATATTTAGTAAGTTTATATTATTATGTTTAGTGGATTTTGTATTATTATTTAATCCATACCAAGTAATGTTATCATTACTACAAAATAATTATGATTTATTAATTAAAATGAACTGTAATTCTCAATTAAAATATTATTTTTACATTTTTAAAGAGATCATATTAAAAAATTTAATCTTTATATTGAGTCTAGACGTTATATTAATGATATTTTTTAAGTCATTTGATTTAATTTTAATAAATCAGATTATATTTTATATAGTTATAATACTTTTTATTACTTTACTGGCATTAAATAATAGAAATTATCACTTTACAATATTTATAATATTAAGTATTTTAATAAAAGTTTTAATATTTAGTTAGGAGAATAATTATGATAGAGATATTAAATGCTACGAAAAAATATAGAAATAAAATAGTTTTAAATAACATATCTTTCAAATTTGAGAATGGCAATTCGTATGCAATAATTGGCGTTAATGGATCTGGCAAAACACAGTTAATGAAAGCAATATGTGGATTTACAAAATTAAATAAAGGTGAAATATATCAAGATGGTAAAAAAATAAGAGATAAATATAATTTTATTAATGATGCAGGTTTACTAGTAGATAAAGTAGGATATTTAGATAACTTAACATTATTAGATAACCTAAATAAAATTAGATTGATAAATAATGTGTGTTCAAGCAATAAACTTATGGCATTAATTAATTATTTTAATCTTGATGAATATACTAATGTAAAATATCATAAGCTTTCTTTAGGGAATAAAAAAAGAGCACTAATTATCCAAGCATTAATGGATAATCCTAGTATCTTAATATTAGATGAACCATTTGATTCTTTAGATGAAGAAGGCGTAGTTTTATTAAAAGAATATTTGATTAAGTTTATGAAAAATAAAAAAAATATTTTATTAATTAGTTCTCATCATACAAGCGATCTTATAGGTATATGTGATTATTCAATAAAATTAGATAAAGGAAGGATAACCTGTTTTGAAAAAATTAAATAAATTAAATTATTATTATCTATTTATTATAATTACTATATTAATATTTATAGTTGGCTGTTCTA
>JAISTD010000179.1 GCA_031272765.1 Candidatus Methanovirga australis
ATTTAAAGAAGTTATATAAGATTATTGAAAGTATTGAAATTTATTTAGACCTCCAAAGAGTTAAATGGGAACAAAATCACGGAAAAAATATCACACCCATCGAATTTTTTACATAGTCAGAATCTTTAAGTTCAAATAAGATAAACATTAATAAGTGATTTGATGGATATTGTAAATAAAGTTGAAAAAGCAGTTATTAAGGCAAGCACGACTTATTCTAAAGATAGAATTAAAGCATTAAACAAGGCTTATCAAGAGGAAACCAATGAAAATGCTAAATGGGTTTTAGATTTAATGATTAAAAATATGGAAACAGGAGAAAAGGATAAATTTCCTTTATGTGATGATACTGGAATTCCGCATACATTAATTGAAATAGGGGAGGATGTTGAAAACATTCCAAATAGACTTTTTGAAGACATTAGAGAAGGAATAGCTGTTGGACTTCAAAAATTGCCTGGAAGACCAATGGCTGTAATGGGTAATGATATTGAAAGAATAGAACAGTCCAAAGGTTTATATCCGAGTAGTGAAAGTCTCAAACCATCACCTTTTTTAGTAGATACCTCTACTGGAGATAAAATTAAAGTCCATATACTTCTTCTTGGTGGAGGTTCAGAAATAAGAGCTAAAACAACCAAAGTTTTTCATAAAAGAGATTATAATAATATTTTCAATGTTGCATTTAATCATTTAAAAGATAATTTAGGTCTTCTTGGTTGTACACCAGCTATTCCATCAATTGGAGTTGGAAGAACTCATTTTGAGGCAATATCTTTAATGTTAAAGGGAATGGCTTATGGAAACTTAGAAAAACAATCTGATTTAGAAAAAAGTTTCACTGAAAGATTGAACCAACTTCAAATCGGACCGTTGGGTCTTGGAGGAAATACAACGGTTTTGGGCTCTTTTATTAATATTGGTTCACAAAGAGCAAGTGGAGTTAGATTATTATCTGTTCGCCCTTGTTGTTTTGTAGAGCCAAGAGTGTCTTTTTTTGAGTTTTAAAGTTGTTCATGATTTTATAATCATTTTTTTTTTATTCAATTTATTTTTTAATTGATGAGTATTAATATTAATTTTTTTTACAAGTAATATTTATATGTTGAACATAACGATTAATATAATACAAAATGAATTAAATATGTTAAAAAAATATGAGTTGCATATTAAAGTGATAGTTAAAAAAAATATTTTGATGATGAGATCCTAAGAGATCAATATTGTTTTCGGCAGAATAGCCTCAAAAAAATTATTAGAAGATTATATTGAAAGACTAATATGTGAAAGAGTTGAAATTGAACAATTTATAAAAAGTGAAATAGTTATAGAAAGATCCAAAAGTAAGAATGTGACCTTAGACAGGGTTGTTAAAACAACAGATGATGTTATAATATCTATTGAAGTACAAAACAAATACATCTTTGGAGTGGAAAAAAATTAAAGTACTATGCAGATGGGTTAGTCTTTACACTACTTAGAAGAGGTGGACAATTACTGTAAAGCCCAAAAAATAATTTTAATAGCAATATTAAACCACAAGTTTTATAAAGAAAGAAAAAATATTTATAGTCACGAGTACTAAATATTAAATAAAAAAGATCAATAAAAAAGACCATTTAGTTTTCGATGATAACCCAATGAGATTATCATCTTTGATATACTGGAAAAAGAAGGTCATGACATAAATAACCCAATAGATTCATTGTTCATGTACTGGTTGGATTATTAACAATAGATGAACTTGAAAATTGGTTTCTAAAATAATTTAATAAAAGATATTGAGGATGTGAAAAATATGATTTCAAAAACCAAAGAAACAGAAATACTAAAAATAGGAATAGAAAAAGAAGAAAAATGGACGAACAAGTAAGAATACAAACCACAGTAAAAATACATGGAAAAAAGCTGAAGATAATGGTATTAAAGAAAGAAAAAAGAAGGAAAAGTTATTTTGACTTTGAAGTTAGTGAGCAATGTTTTTCTTTAAGTGAAATTAAGCGATATAATTTTGTAATTATGGGGAATAATAATGAATTTAACTGAAACGAGTTTAGCTGAACTATGTGTTTACTCTTGATTGATTCCAGGTTCAGGCATATGTATTATGGACAAGTCCGAAAGGCAAGAAGTCTTTTAATTTTCACTTTTTTGTGGCATGCATGGATTTTCCAAGATATTTTAAGATTCCACAGTTAAGTATTATTGTCATAATTTTGTTATTAGTGTACACAAACATGGAAGCATATTCTGCATATGATATGTATAGAATAAGGGTCAAACAACACTCCAACCATGGAATATAAGTCCATAAGATAATTTTTTTCAACTGATTTATTAATATAATTTAAATTCATCTGCTTATAGGGGTTTACCAATTTTTATAACATTTATTTAAAATTTTTATTTAAAAATTATTCTTAAAATTGATTAATTTTTTAATTTGAAGATTATATTAAATTTTTTTAAAAATTTAAAGATAATCAAAGATTATCTAAATTATAAAATCAAAGATTTTATAAATAATAAAAAATCAAAGATTTTTAAACTTATAAAATCAAAGATTTTATAAATAATAAAATATATGATGTTAACAAATTTCAGTAAAGTACTATATTCTTATTTTTTTAAAAGTATTGTAGAACCTTTTAAAATCTGAAATTAGAAAATTTCATTAAATTTTTTTCAGAAATAGTGAAAACTTTGTTTTTTCTAGTTTATCACTTTGTTCGAAATAACGGAGACTTCATCTCCTAAAATCCCTCACTTTGCTGCGTAAGTTTCATCAAAAATTTAAACTCCTAAATAAGAAGTTATTTTTAGTTAGTATTCATTGTATTATAATTAATATATATAAAATTAAATTTATAAAATAAACTAATATTAGATATTCATGTTTTAATTCAATATCTTAATATTATGTGGGTGTGTATAAATGTATGATTTAATAAAAGAATCCATAAGTGATGATAATGCGGCATTAGAATTAGCTAAATCTGAAAAAAATGTCGTTGAAGTTGTGGATGTAATTTCTGAACTTTCTTTAAATGATGTGGAAAAACTTGGAACAAGATTTAAAAAATTTCCTATTGGATGTGATTTACATGAAGTTGTTCTTGGAACTTGTTCATCTGATCTTGAAAAGATTGATTTGTTTGGAAATTGCATGTTATCTAATATGATTGGTGCATCTATTCATATTTGTGCCTATGCTTTTTCTGATATAGGAGAAAAGTATGGTCAAAGAGGTGTGGAAGTAATTGAAGAAGTTTATAATTCAACTGATGTTCCATTGGATTTAGATCATTTTGGAAAATATGGGGCTATGAGATTTCCTAAAGAGATTGTGAAATGTGGTGGGGCTTGTTATAATAAGGGTCCAGGGTTTACTGGTTGTCCTCAAGGAAGAATACATAAAAGATTAATTGAAAAAGAAAAAGCTGAAGCAGGAGATATTGAAAAATGGATAGAGTTTTCATCATCTGTTGCTGTTAATTTAACAAGTGAACAGGGAGGAGAAGAACATTCTGCTCCAATTGAAGAAGCAAAATATGTTGCAGATTTAGCGAAGAAACATGGGAAAGGGTTAGAAACAATAATGTTTGTTGGAGATGGATATGATGATTTAATAACGGGATTTGAAAGAGCTATTGATTTCAATGCAGATATATTTGTAATTGAAGGAGGACCATTTAACTTATCGGATAATCCAAACGAAGCATTTGCAAAAGCTATTGTGGCTTCAAGAATTTTATGTCCTGGAAAGGTTGTGGCAACCAATGGTGCTTATGAAAGTGAATGTAGGGTTGGTCTTAGGTCAGGTTTAAATATAATTATCACAGGCTTTCCAAACAATCATCATGGATATATGGCAGGTTATTCTCCTAAAACTGCACGAAGAGGAAATTTTGGTTTGCCAAGAGTTATAAAAATCATGAATGAAGAAATTAAAGATAAAACAACTCGAATTCCAATTCAACGAGAGGAACTAATATCTTTATCTCAGGCAGTTAAAATAGCTGGTAGTGATAATATCTATCCCAATAAAATAGGGTCCTTCACGGTTGGTGATGCTCATTGGGGTGTTATTAAAAATTCAAAATTATATAAAACTTCAAATATAGATAATAATTTAAATGATATTTCTAATTATGTTGATGGAAGTTCTGTAGCTTTATTTGGTGGTAGATTTCTTTCGTGGGTAATTGCTAAGGAACTTGATAAAATGGTCGATGAAATTATAATTAGTGATGCTAATCCATGGATAGAAGAAGTTACAGTAAATCATCTCCAAAAAGAACTTGATTCAACGATTATTTCTGGAAATTCAGATGATGTTAATGCTTATGAAACTGCTGATAATGGGATTATTACATCTACAGTAAAAGGAGTTAGTGAACAGGTTTTGAAGAAAGTTCCAGGTGCATTAAAATTAGTTTAATTTAAACATTGAATTACTTAAATATTAAGTTTGATTAATAAAGCACTGGCTTAAGTTATTAAAAATAAATAACTTCTAAAAATATTAGCTTATTAAAAAGTATTAAGTTCATTTAAAAATGGAGGAATTACCTCAATTGACTTTTTCCAATAATGATAGGCTGAGATGACATAGTTATAGGATTTTAATGCCAATTGAGGAATTATTTTCAGCAGAAATTCAAAAAATACATAGTTTATATAGATTGAATTTTTACTTTTATTTGTTTCATTTTAATATTGTACTTCATAGTATATAAAGTTTAGGTTTAGCTAATGAATTATGATCATATTATTTTAAAAATAATTATTTGAAATAGTAAAAATTAGATATTTATGTTTTAAATATATTATAATAATATCAATGCTGTTAAATTAAGCAAAACGAGTTATAAATGTAAAGTATTTCTTAAAGCTAATTATTTTGTTGGTTTTTCGAAAAACTTTTGACGAACATTTATTATCTTTAAATAAGATGGGAAGCTTCAGTTTTCGTTGTTTGAACAAAGTGAGAAACTTAGGAGACGAAAACCCCGTTTTTTTAAAGGTTCTCATAAATACTAAAAAAATTGAAGTTTTTCACCCAACTTTTAAAAAACAGAGAATTGGATAGTGACCTGTTATGTAATAAATTTTATGCAAAATCTATTTAAGTGATTTCAAATATTCTTTCTTTAGGAATAGGCTTTTTAATAAAGCCCAACTCTATCTCAACATCTATGAATCTCATAACATTATTTATGTACTCTTCATTTAAACCATAATTAAACTTGTTGTTTCTAAGTGTTTTCTTTTCAACAGAAATATTTTTAGCTATTGTATCTGGTAGAAGACTTGCTGCTTCGTCGGTATTGTCCAGAATGAATTTAGTAGCATTCTTATGAATGTCTAATATTGTTTTAAGAGTGGACTGTTTATTCTTTATGAATTCGTCTCTTACTACAATAACACAGCAAGGGTGATTTGGAAGAATATCTTCAGATGAAGCTATTTCTGTACATGAACCATCTTCTATAGGAATTGTAACATAAGGCTCATAGGAACAAATAGCATCAATTTTTCTTGTTCTTAAGGCATTCACCATAGAAGCAACATTCGAGTCAGTAACTGAAACATTATCTCTGGATATCCCATTCTTTTTAAGAGCATAAGTTAATAAAACATTTTGTATTGAGGCAGTTCCAGGTGTAGCTATTTTTTTCCCTTTTAAATCATTGATTGAAACTATATTAGAATCATTGCTCACAACAATTCCGCTACCTTCGTTTTGAACTGAAGAAACAATTTTAACTGGAATTCCTTTAGTAATAGAAGCTATTGCTGGCGATATTCCAACATAACCCATATCTATATGTCCACTGGCAATCGCCACCATTAAATTTCCACCATTACTAAACTCAACTAAGTTGACACTAATATTGTTATCTTCATACCAATTTTTAGCTTTAGCAACAAATAATGCGGCATCGTGGTCAGAGGGCAAATACCCTATATTCACAGTATTGTTTTTGTTTGGGGTATTAAATAAAATGATTCCTAAAGAAAAAATAATTATTAAAAAAACTATAAATATAATATGTTTATTTTTCACAATATCATGCTTCTATCTTATTTATCATAAAACATTAAGTTTATAAGAATTATCATTTATATTAAATCTATGATTACCTGTTCTAACAGCTTCAAATATAAGGTAAGTTGTTAAAGTTTCCTGAGACTTTGCACTACCATAAAAATTAAACAAGTTTGATTTCTTTATAAACTCTACCAGTAGTCCAAAATAGATTTAGCATTTTCTTAATATTCCACTGAGGAACATTTATTCCTGCTTTTGGAAAGATATCTACACCTAACTTATTATTCACATGACCATCTGTACTACCCATATATTTAACCTGAAAACTAAAAAACTATTTAATGGAATATTAAATAGAATATTATGATGCTGAAATAGATTGTAAGCTAATTATTGATATAAATAATAAACCAAATATCTTTTTCATCATGCATTACCTTCATAAAGTCATTAATAGTTCTAAATCATAATAGTTCATTTCTTAAGTCAATTGTATCTTTTAAATCTGGTCCTGTTGAGATTATTGTAACTGGAACATTTGTTACATCCTCAATTTCAGTGATGAATTTCTTAATCTCACCAGATAAAGTGGAGTAATCTTGTGTTCTCTCACAAACTGGATAAAGTCTATCAACACAGGTTAAAGCTATTTGAGTTGCTCCATTAATCATGCAAGCTTCTTTAGCTAAATCCATATCAAAGTCCCCAACTCTTCTTCTTCTACCAGTGACAGTTCCATATTCTTCAATACCTTTTTCTTCAGCTATTCCCTGATCTAACTCTGTAGGGAAAGGACCTTCTCCAACACGAGTTATGTAGGATTTAAAAACTATGATCACATCATCAATCTTCGTTGGACCTACTCCTACATCAGCAGCAAATGTACTTGCAGTAGTATCCTTACTTGTAACATAAGGATAAGTTCCATAGTATAATGAAAGACCAAAGCCTTGAGAACCTTCAATAAATACATTTTCACTATTTTCTAAAGAATTGTTAATTTCTAATGGAACATCGGTTATAAAATTTTCAAGCTCTGAAATATCCTTAGCCATTTTAGCTGTTCTTAAAACTCTATCAGAGTTAGCAGGACCACAACCAGTTCCAGTGCTTCCAATTTTTTTAAATAAATGTTTGGAGTTTTTATCTCTATCTCTATGATCTGGTTCGATCATTGAACATCTATAATCCATTTGAATTCTATTTTTAATATCATATTTATCAAGATATTCTAATTCATGGAAGAACACATCTTTATCAACTAAAACACCAGCACCTATAAGTAATTTTGAATCTTTATTAAAGAATCCAGAGGGTGTAATCCGTAAACCATATTTTTCACCATTAAATTCAACTGAATGTCCAGCATTTGGTCCAACACCAGCACGAGCAATGATGTTTGGTTTATCTTTATCACAAAGGTAGGTTATACATTTACCTTTACCTTCATCGCCCCATGCTCCTCCAACTAAAATACTACAAGTCATTTTATATCCCTTTTATAATCATAAAACTTCTTAATAAAAGATTTTTATTAATTTAAATTATTTTTTTAGTTTAACTTAATTTTATTTAAACTAATTTGTACTAGTTTGTGTAACTTAAAATATTACTTTTATAAGTTATCTTTTATTAATGTTTTCATTTACTTGATTTTTAGAATATTGATATATGCCAATATTATTATATAGCAATATGAACATACTTATTATTCAATGCATTATAGTATTTTATCTAACTTTATTAACATATTATATTTTTATTATTTGTAAAATCTTTGATTTTATAAGTTTAAAAATCTTTGATTTTTTTTTTATTTTAGTTATAAAATTTTTTATTATTGAAAATTTATTTTTAATTTAGAAGAATTAATTTTTCGTTTTAATAAGTTTAAATTAGTTATTTTAAAAAATTAAATTGAAATAGCTTATATTTTATATAATAAAGGATATTTAATTGGTTATTATAAATTTAAAGCAATTTATTTTTTAAAAACATTATCGGACTTACTATACAAGGATGTTGGGGAAATCAAACAAGTTGGTAATATGGATTTATACATTAAGCATTGTAGGCTTAATCAAAATTCTAAGAATACCTACAGTAAGACTTTTAATTAATAAATATGATTTTATAAAAAAAGACGATGTGAATATTTTTAGGCATAAGTTTATATAGGATTACCACATTTTAGTAATATGTCATCACATTTTTTTTATAATTAAGTGTGAATTGACAAAAATAAATATAAATTATATTGGAGGTATAATATATGAATTCGTTATATAAATATATAAGCTTGTTAGCTATAGCTATATTAGCTATATCTACATTTGGCTCAGCATCAGCAGCTGAAAACCATACTAATGGTACTCAAACAGTAGATCTTTTTTACAGGGCTTCTGCAGACCCAGTATTTATAAGTCCTGATAACATTGTTAATATCGAGGCATTATTTGATCAATTTGGACTTTCCAGAGATGACTACTTTAAAATTATTGACAAATATGGTCAAAAGTTTATCAATTTTGATAAGCAAGTAGTTCCATTAGTAGGGGTAGTTCCTCATTTTGATAATTATGATGTTAGCACTGATACAGCTTATTTTACAGATAATACAGTTAGATTGTTTGTTCTTCCTTAGTGTTGAGAAGTGATATACATAGTAATATCTATTGAATAAAATTTTTTTTTTATTTTTTTTAAAATAGTAAATTTATGTATGAGAACTTACTGATAGGTATGTGGCTTGTACATTGTATAAATTCATGACTAAAATATTTAGAAGTTGAATATGCTTAAATTGACAGCATTAGATTAGACTCATACTTTTTTTACAATATTAATATATGATTCCAATCATTATTAACTATGATTCATACAAAGCCAAAATTTCAATATTTCTTTAAATTAAAATTCAAACTTTTAGTGGATTTTTTTTAATAAATGTTATAAAAAGTTTTGGTAAGTGCTATATTCTAAATGATCGGATTTAAATTTCCGATAACCTTGCCTTTATTAGTAATATGGATGGTATCTTCAATTCTCACACCAAATTCTCCTTTAAGATAAATTCCAGGTTCAATTGTGATAAGCATATCTTTTTCTAAAATAGTGTTATCATTTTTTGATACTCTTGGTTCTTCATGAGTATCTAAACCTAAACTATGACCTGTTGAATGTATGAAGTTTTCACCATAACCATACTCAGATATTATATTTCGTGCTACTTTATCTAACTCACAAGATTTTATTCCAGGTTTAATAGCTTTAATTGTTTTGTTATATGCTTCAAGAACTATGTTGAAAATTTCTTCTTCTTTTTCATTATACACAATTGTTCTTGTTGTATCAGAACAATACCCTTGATATTTAGCTCCCCAGTCCACTAAAATAGGATAGTTTACTATATTGCTACTTGGTGTTGAGTGGGGCAAACTTGTACTTGAAGCAGATGCAACAATTGTGTCAAACGATTCTTTTGTAGCTCCATTATCTCTTAATAATTGACCTAACATATAAGCTATTTTCAATTCACTTAATTTTTTGGCTTTAATTGTGGGTATCATTTCAGTGAGTGATTTGTGTGCAATATCTGCTGCTTTTTTTATTTTAGCTATTTCTTCTGATGTTTTAATCATCCTTTCTTTTTCTAACAAATCACTGATTACTAATTCGGATTCTCCAGATATTTTGTGATATGTTTCAACATCCAAGGTTTTTTCAATAGCTATTTTCCCATAACCTTCTTTTTTTAGGATTTCTTTTAAGTCTTTCAATGACTTAAATGTTTGAACTTCTATATTTGATGTAGATTCAGCAAACTCTAAATCCATGATCGTTGTATAAATTACAGGTTCTTCTTTAAGTAAACAGAATGCAAGAGATGTTGGAAAATAGTTGGAGATGTATCCAATATTATTAACATCTTTAATTATCATTCCATTAAAACCTTCTTGATATACATGTTCTACTATATTTTTCAACTTTTTTTCATCCATATAAATCACTTTAAAAAAGGATTGAGTTTATATCTCTTATTAATCTTTTATTAAATATTATTTTTATTTTATCTGTTTTTTAACAATTAATATCTTATTGATTTTTAAATTTAACTTATGAAAAATTTTAACTTATAAAAAAATATTTAATTTGAATTGTTATATATTTATTAATTAATATTGTAAATATTATTTATAATAATAGTTAATTAAAAACTAATAAAAATAATAATAGTCAAATAAAAAATAGTGGCAGTAGTAACAAAAAATAAAGAGTAATTAAAAAAAATAATGAAATTAAGGATAAATAATAAATCCAATGAAGATAAATTTTGTTTCCTTTAATTTTACATATATTTAATAATATTTATTTTTAATAAAATTATCTTATATTATTTATTTTTAAATTATGATATTGTACAAAAACAGGGAAAAAACATTAAAACTAAGAAAAAATAATCATTGATTTCATTCATTTAAACAATCTACTAAAATGTATTATTCCTACTGATTAGATATTTAATGAATTGGTTTTATTATGAGAATGACTAAAATACATCCAATAATATATATACTATACTATGCTATTTTAATCATATTTGCATTTTTATTCACAAACCCTTATTACAGTTTAACATTTGCCATTTGTATACTTACCTTAATAGGAATACAAGGAATTCAAAAAGGGTTTAAAGGAACCATTAAAGGATTTATAATGATGGGGGTTGTAATAGCTATTATTAATCCATTAATTTCACATCAGGGAGCCACGAGATTGTATGTCTGGAATAATTACTTTATAACTCTTGAATCAGTTGTCTATGGAATAATATTAGCGTTTGCATTGATATTGATACTACTTACATTTACTTCATTTAACAAAGCAGTTTCTTACCAAGACTTACTTTATATATTTTCGAAAAAATTTCCTATGGCTTCAATAATAATTATAATGGCTTTAAGGTTCATACCATTGTTAAATCGTAGATTAGAAGAAATTAATAAACTACAAGATTTCGAAAATGAAAATTCAGATAAAAAAGGACTTATTAATAAAATAAAGAGTATAACTGATAGTTTAATTGTTATGATATCCTGGACACTTGAAGAATCTATGATAACCGCAAAATCAATGAAAGCAAGAGGATATAAAACTACAAAAAGAACCAGCTATTTAATATATAAAATAAATAGAATTGATAAAATATTTACCTCATTTATAATAATAACAGCTATTTTAGCTATTCTTGGTCTAATTTATGGCGATGGTAGAATAAACATATATCCAACAATTACATTTTCATTTAATCAATTCCCATTAGATATTTATTATCTTTCATTTTTATTCTTACTATTACCTTTAATTTACTTAGAAATTAAGGAGGAAATGATTTGGCATTAGTTAAATTTGAAGATTTTAGTTTCATCAGCTCAGATAAAGAAATACTTTCAGATATTAATATTGAAGTTGATGAAGGAGAATTTGTACTAATTTGTGGTCCGTCAGGATCAGGTAAAACAACTTTATTATCTCATCTGAAAAAAGAATTAAGACCTAATGGCAAAATTAAGGGAAAAATCCTACTTGATTCAGTTGATATTAGAGATTTAGATGACACTAAATCAGCAACAGATGTTGGATTTCTTTTTCAAAATCCAGATAATCAATTAGTTACAGACACCGTTATCCAAGAAGTAGCCTTTCCACTTGAAAATATTGGGATGGAAACAGAAGAAATAAGAAACCGAATAGCTGAAATGACTGCATTTTTTGGTCTTGATAGACTACTTTATAAAAATGTGAATGAATTATCAGGAGGCGAGAAACAATTAGTGAATCTCTGTTCTTTACTTGTACTTAAACCTAAATTATTGTTACTTGATGAACCAACATCTCAATTAGATCCCATAGCATCCTATGAATTTTTAACAATACTTCGAAGACTGAATGAAGAATTCTCAATCACAATAATGATAAATGAACATAGTGTTAATAATATATTTCCTTTTGCAGATAAAGTGATTTTTCTAAATAATGGTTCAGTTGAATACTTCCACACCAAACAAGATATAATCCAAGAAGTGGCAAATGATGAAGTCTTTAAGTTCTATCTTCCAGATGTCTCTAAGATAAGTTTACTCTTAAGAAAAAAATATCCGAAATTGAAAGATGAGAAAACAGCTATTAGTATACGGGAAGGAAGAAAACTATTAAATAAAATAGCTGATGAATTAGAGGTTTTTCCAAAAAATACGAATAAAACATTAAGTGAGGACTGCCCTTACTATAACAATGAAGAGTTAATAAAAACTAATGGACTTTATTTCGCCTATAACAAAGATAATATAATCTTAAAAGATATTGAATTTTCAATTAAACAAGGAGAATTTATTGGCATTGTTGGAGGCAATGGCTCTGGAAAAACAACATTAATACAATTGTTAGCAGGCTTACTAAAACCTGTGAAAGGAAAAATCATGCGAAAAGATATTAAAATAGCTTACCTGTATCAAAATCCAATGATTCATTTCTCAAAAGAAACCGTGAAAAAAGAACTTTCATTGGATGGTGAAACAGAATTAAATAATAAAGCAAAATTAAAGGGCAGAGTAGGATTAAATAATAAAAACCAGATAAATCATGGCACAAGATTAAATGATGAAACAAGGAAACTTTTAAAATTTTTTAATATAGAACATTTAATAGATCAGAATCCTTATGATTGTAGTGGAGGAGAACAGCAAAAAATAGCTATAATAAAATCATTGATAAAAAAACCAGATATTTTAATATTAGATGAACCAAGCAAAGGACTTGACCCAATATCTAAACATAACCTTGCAAAAGAACTTCAAACTTTACAATCCGATGATTTGACGATTGTGATGACAAGTCATGATTTATCCTTTGTAGCTAATTACTGTCATCGATGTATTATGTTATTTGATGGTGGTATTCAAGTTGATAATGATCCTAAAGAAGTATTCGCAGAGAATAATTTTTATACAACATTTGTTAATAGGTTAGTTAAAGACTATATTCCTAATGGAGTAGTTTTAGATGATGTAAAAGAAAAATGGAATTTATAACATTATTCAAATTGTTAAAACTATCATTATATTGTTTAAAGTTATTATTATATTATTAAAATTAGTTATAATATTATTTAAAACTAAAACATTTATTTATATCTCATATTATATTAAATTTTTGGTTTGAAAGATCTTCTCTACAAAATCTAAAATCAATATTATATTAATAAATATAAATTTTTCCTTTAACAAAAAAAAAGAAAGCTTGAAAACACTCTTATTGAGGCATCTGGATATTTCTAAGAAATAGAAGTTTCATTCTTAAAATCAAGTTTATAGAGACTCTCTAAAAACTTAATATGCACCTATTCTAAAAATTTGTTTTTATTCCTTGACTATCAACTTTGCTAATTAAAAATCCTTCTGGGTTGTCAATATTATCTAAATCATCTTCAGGTGTTTGAGATAAAGCAAAAACAGTGTTTCCTAACATAGCCATTGAAGAACCTAAAGTGTATTTATTCAATTCACTGACTAAATCTGAAACCTCAGTAGACATTAATGAACTCTCCTTTGCAAACTTAAACGAGAGTCTTAATAAATTATCAATACTCATGTCCTTTAAAAACTCTTTTGTTGCCATTATGCCCAAATCATTGATTATTTTAGCTATTTGAGGATTTTGAATTATTGATTTTGTATTTAACTTAGAAAAAACTTTTGTAATCACGAATAAATCATCAAAAACAATATTTATTATTTCTCCAAATCTTGGAGCACCAGGTTTCTTTCTAATAACTATCCCTTTTGAACTTTCAGCTATTACATCCCCAAGTCCTGTACCTAATTTAACTTCCATCATGTGGGCTATTTGATATAAGCTAACCATATCAACATTCAAATTAAATAAATCATTAATAGCTATTGCAACTCCTATTGCAGAAGATGCTGAAGTTCCAAAACCAGACCCAATTGGAACCTCAATATTTTGAGTAATAGCTATTCCTTCAACAATTTGAAAATTGTTTCTAATGAATTCAGCTGTTTCTTTAATGATTAGATGATTTCCTTGATTTTTTCCATTTACTTTAATGTTGATTTCATCATTTGAAGATTTCTTAACCTCTGTTGTTACACCTTTATCAATTAATATTCCAGCTCCACAGGACCCAGATTTTAAAATATCAATATCATTATAAATACTAAAAAAACAACTGATATGTGATGGTACAAATACTTTAAAGCTCATTTTATCCTTAATAAACTTATATTTTCATTATAATCTTATATTTTATTTTTAAATACACTCAATAATCTATTTAATAATTAACTATGATATTTTTAATAATGATTTATTTTTATTATAAAAATTTATTTAAACTATAATTTATAGATTTAGTAATAATTTATAATTATAAATTGAGTTTTTAAAACTAAATATTGTTATTTGAAGAAAATTTTTGATGAATCTTCGCTGAACAAAGTGGAAAACTTAAATCAAAGTTTCAATTGGTTCCGAACAGAGTGAGGAACTTAGTAAACGAAGTTTACATTATTCTCCGTTTTAAAGTTTCAATTTACTCATAAGACATTATTCAATGGACGAGATAATTTGAATAAGAGAATTGACTTACATATGCACAGTTTATTTAGTGATGGGGAACTTTTACCCTCTGAATTAGCAAGAAGAGCCTATGTATTAAATCATAGCACAATAGCTATTACAGACCATGTTGACTCATCAAACATTTCCACAATCCCTAATTTGATAGAAGCTATTGAAGATATTAACGACAATTGGGATATAAATGTAGTTCCTGGAGTAGAAATTACACATACTCCTGTTGAAGTAATAGCTAAATTAGCTAATAAAGCAAGAGAGTTTGGAGCTAAAATAGTTGTTGTTCATGGTGAAACTCTTAGTGAACCAGTGATAAAAGGCACAAATCATGAAGCAGTGCAGTGTGATGATGTTGATATATTGGCTCATCCAGGCTTAATAAAAAAAGAAGATGTTGAAATAGCGAAAGAAAATAATGTTGCTTTAGAGATAAGTGGAAGAAAGGGACATAGTTTAAGTAATGGATATGTAGCAAAGATTGGAATAGAAGTTGGAACAGACTTAATTATAAACACGGATTCTCATTCTCCTGATGATTTATTAAGTTTTCAGGAAAGCAAATTAATTGGTCTGGGTGCAGGTTTGACTGAAAAAGAAGTTATGAAGGCATTGGTTGATAATCCTAAAAAAATAATCAAAAAAAGAGAATAAAACTGACTTGAATTTTGTTGTATTATATCACTTATCTAACTTTATTAACAGACCTATATTTTTATTAATTTTTAAAACGGAGAATAGCGGGAACTTTGATTTAAGTTTTTTACGGCCTTCAAAACAACAGAGACTTCGTCTCCTAAGTTTCTCATTTCATTCGAAACAACGGGAATTTCATTCCCTAAGTTTTTCACTTCGTTCAAAACCAAAGATTCTCCTAAGTTGTCTTCGACAACAAAAGTTTAATATAATCTTTAAATTAAAATTTAAACAATTATAACAATAATTTTTTAATAAAAAATAAAAATGTTAGAAAAGTTTTGGCAAATATTAAAGATAATAAAAAGTAATTGGCAGAAATTAAAGGAATCAGCTATGAAAAGCAAAACAACAGAGAAACATAGAAAAGAATCATCAAAAATCATTAAATGTAGTATTATCATACTTAGTGACACAATTTCAAAGAGCCAAAATAAAGATGATGATAAATCAGGACAATATCTTCTTAAAAAGCTAAATGAAAAATATGATGTAATTGATTATCAAATTATCTCTGATAACAAATATCTATTAAAATCAAGGATTGAAGATATGATAAACAAAGGTAGCGATGTTATATTAACAAGCGGAGGAACAGGGATCAGCTCTCGAGATATAACCATTGAAACACTTACTGACTTATTTGAAAAAGAATTAACTGGATTTGGAGAAATTTTTAGATTAAAAACTTATGAAGAGTTAGGTTCTCCAGCTATTTTAACAAGAGCAACATCAGGAACATACAAAAACACTCTAATCTTTTCCATGCCAGGATCACCGAATGCAGTTAAATTAGGATTGTCACTGATTATTGATGAACTGCCTCACTTAATCAAACACTTGAAAGAATGACTATGATATTAAAAGAATGACTATGATAAATATTTTATAATATTTAAAATATAAGTGTTACTATGAAATTAGATTGTAAAGTTTTGTTGAGTTTTAGATGTGTTGGGTTTGTTTCTAGTGTCATAACATCATAGTTTATGTGTATGATTCATATTGTTGAACTTTCATGATGTAATAGTATGGAAGCTATACAAATCAAATTAAAAGATGACGAAATCAGATTCTTAAAAGAATTTAAAACGAAAGGCATGAAAAATGCAAGAGAAATAATTAGAGCCAATGTTCTTTTATCGGCTAATAAATGATGGAAAACCTAAAAGAAATCTCTGAAAAATTAGATGTTCACCGAGACACGATTATGCAAACTAAAAAAAATATTTGGAAGGTGGTTTAAAAAGAGCATTGAATGAATAATCCTCGCTCTGGTCAGCCCAAAAAAAATATAGTGATAAACAAGAAGCAGAATATAGGTGCATTAGCTTACAGACCATCCCACAAGGAAGAAAAAAATGAACTATCGGACTTATCACGGAAACCATGTAAAAATAAAGAGGGTTTTGAAACTTTAAACCGTGAATGTATTTGTCTTAATAAAAGAATGCGAACACATTAAAAAATAAGAAAAAAAAAAATTAATGTTTATATACTAATCCTATTAGAATAAGACTAAGTAAAAGAAAAATAAGAGGAACACCAGACTCACCCAATAGAACATCGCCTAAACCTTCATCTAAATCATTAACTATTGATAGGTTTGGATCTTGATTTGAAGTCATGTTTATTTGAGATGAGAAGAAATTTTTATCTAATACTCCATATCTGAAAAGTGCAAAACCTTTACCACCACCACTATAAACAGACTGAATATCCCTATTAACATCACCAACACCCATTAAGGTTAGACTTGTTTCAAACTCATCATTACTTATGTAAGTTGTAAGAGCAGAAATCACAGGTTTGTTAACTCTTTCAACTGCAAACCTCGTTGTACTCTCAACCCAAGAAGTATCACGGAATATTGATCCCAATTTAAGTGAAAACCCTCTATAAACCATAGGTACAAGAAAATCCAAATACTCGGACATAGCAACATAATTCTGCCCATACAAAAGAGTAGTATTAACACCATAATCAATATTACCCTGCCGATTCAAATTATTAACTGTATTACTGTCTTTTTCATACCATTCTGGTACAAGTGCAGCTGAAAGCATAATATCTGGTTTAATACCTTTTATTTTATCACGAACACTACGGGTGAAATTTGTAACATATTCATCTCCATTAGTGTACTTGTATGCTGGGTTTTCTATTGGGAAACGAACGTAATCCAATTGAACACCATCAATACCATAATCATTAACGATCACTCCAATATCATCAATCAATTGATTAAGATAACTTGTGTTATTGGTTGGGTTTACGAATTCTCCTTCAGCATCACTGAAGCAAATAATCCATGCATGCACTTTAATGCCAGTTCCTTTTAGTTTATTCAATACTTTAGGTAGGATGACACTATAATTGTTGTATGTTGAAAATCTGCTGGATAGAACAAAAACATCAGTAATACCTCCTTTACTTAGTTCTGTTGGATCGAAATTATTCGCATCATTAATATTTAGGTATAATCCTCTTATATTGTTGTCTGTTGCATAAGACCATGATATTATGGTTAAAAATAGTAATAATATTATTGGAATGAATATTTTTTTCATATAGTATTAATCCTCCTATAAAAATGAGTATTATTTTATTGTTTTTTATAAGAATAAGAACCACAAACTAAAAAAACCGAAATTAATAAAGATAGTAAAGGGATTCCTGTTCTATTAAGCATAATTTCTTTTTGGTTCTCATCAGACATAGAATCATCATCAGACATAGAATCATCCTCTACAATAGTATTGGGATCATTAGTGTAATTATCAATGTAGTTGAATAAACCAAATCGGAAAATACAATATCCATAGGCACCATTGCTTAAAGCAATATTGGCATCATTTGTCAATTCTTCAGATGAAAGAGGAGTAGGATCATCATCACTAACATATCCTTGAAGACCTGTGATAATTTTTGCTTTGGGGGAATTATCCACGAACCATTTTGTAGTATAACCAATCCAAGAACTATCTTTATTATAATTACCTTTATAAACCATAGGAATTATATAATCTAAAATATTTCCCAATTGACTAATATCTTGACCATAGTAATACTGATCAGCATTGGTACCATCAGACATAGTTTCATTATAATAATGAACATCCTCATACTCAGGCATAATCGCAGCTGAACTTATAATATTTGGATTAATTTCCTTAATTTTTGAATTAACTTCACTTGTAAGCTCTGCAATTGCATTACAAGCATTACTATAACCCCCTGTGGCTCTATATGCAGTTCCAGGATACCTAAGATAATCCAAGTGAACACCACTAACATTAGCTATTTTAGCATAATTAACAGCCTTATCTATAATCTCATCAAATCGTGTTCTATTATAACTACCATTTTCTAAAACAGGTTTCACCCAACTACCATCTTTATAAAAACACTGAATCCAGATATGAATCTTAATACCATTATTATTAGCTTCATTAATCCATTTAAGAACATCATCATAAGAATTCCGTGTGAAAACATCTTCATGAATTATTATATTATTTATACCATGCAATTTAAGTTCAGTTAAATTAGTTCTATTCATATAAGAACCCCATAACCACATACCATTAAATTGAGATGACTTAAGAACATTAGTTCCAACAGTTGAACTATCCTCATTAGTTGCAAAACAAGAATTAATATTTATACAAACAATAAGTAGTAAGAGGTAACCATATACTTTCATTATATTTACTCACTAATTGAATATTTTTATGGTAGTACAGTCACATTATAACACTCAAAACGATTATCAGGATCTACATAAACATAATCTGCTTTTACTATTTCACTACCAACAATACTTGCTTCATAGTACATAACACTATTGTATTCATTATTAACTCGTTTAAACAAATATGAACCAAGCCACGGATGGTTCCTGTCAGGTCCTATTGTACGATTAATCATAGCACTATATAAAAAACCCTCTTTAGGACTACAAAGTTTATCTGTTTTCCAAACTTTATCTCCTTTATGGCAGATGAATGAATTTGAGTCATTACTTAATGATGTCCAAGAATCTCCACTAACAGTCCAATCAGCTGCACCAACTACACTAAAACAATTCAATAGAATTATGAACAATCCTGTAATCATGATACTTCTTTTAATATTCATAATATATACCTCACATTTTTTTTTATTTCTTGAGGACGGGTCACAGTTAACTTGTCATGAAAGTTTTCTTCATTCAAATATAATACAAATCTATAAAACAGAAAAAAGTATTAAAAAATCAGAAAAAATATTAACCATGACCCATCCTCTATTATATATTTATTTTTTATAATAAGGGAATCCATACATAAAAAAATTGACTATGTAAAAAATTTTATATTATGACTCCCTTATATGCACATTTGATTGAATAGTATATAAAGCTTTTTATGCACCTATTCTTTTTATGCACCTATTGGTACTGCTGCTTCTGGATACCTATTATGCTTCATTGTATCATTAAAAATATCTCTTTCACTCTCATTATGTGATTTTTTAGCCTTTTCATATCTTAAAATTGCTATAATGCCCATACTAAATGTTGAGGCTCCTGATATGAGTCCAGCAATACCACTAAAGAGTAAAGCTATGCCTGGACCAAGTCCTATCGCAGATAAACCTGCAGTAGCTGGTGTCGCAGCACAAGCACCCACAATAGCCACAATTCCCATTACTAATGTTGTGCCTCCACCTATAATACCAATAGCACCAAGAGAGATCTCAGTTATTGCAGTATCATGATCAGATTCATCAACCGTAGGAACCTTATTTAATCTGCCTTCTAAGCCTGTTGGATCAACATCTGGATCATAAATACTGTACAACTCACTCATAGCCCATTCACCAGTTTGATTAAGCTGAATAGCATATTTACTATTATCTGGGGTTATGGAATTTTTTGGTATATAAATGCGTTCATGTTGGAATTTGTGTATTGCCATAATATCTTTTCCTGATTCATTAATTCTATTACCTTCTGCATCTCGAGGAATCAGATCAATGGAATCAATACCATACTTATCATCATTAGTATCATTCTTTATCATAAGATACTTATACACTGGAAAATTCACATCTGAAGAATCATTTATTCTGTATTGAACAAGATTCCCTAATCCAAACAGTGGTATATTTGGGTCATTATTCAAAAACGAATTAACAATCTTTGTGCTATTATAATTTAAAGTTTTTAATTTATTTCTCACTTTTAAAGCATTAGGATATGCATCTTCATCAATGTTACCATCTAATTTAACACTGCTGTTTTTAAGAATGTGGTAATAATTGTCAGCAGTTACAATTTGTTCATTATAGTCTTGATAAGAAGTATTAATATCCTCCGCAGCACTCTTCAGATAGCTAAGATGTTCAATCATCCACCATTTACTTTTGGATGCTATCTCATTTGATTTATCCTCTAACTTATTTTTATAAGGTTCAGTTCTATTTTGAATATATTCTAATTCTTCTAGGCTTGATTCTTTTAGTATTTTTGCAACATCTTCATTGGTTGCTGATGTCATTAGTTTTTCTGCTCTTTGTTCTGGTGGCATTTTAGCATATTCATCTAAGAGTTGATCCCATTCTTCACGAATAGTACGATAATAATCTGCATTGTCTTCTTCAGCAGTGGTATTACCCATCATGTATCTTGAGTAGTAATCGTAGCCTTGTTTTTGATCAGCATGTATTGCCATTAAGGCATTGATTTGTGCGGCTTCCCAATCATTACATCCAGCTCTTTTTTTAATATATTCTAAAAGATTTAGTATTGGATCACTTGCTTCTTTTGGAAGCTTGTTAATGTAATTCATAAATTGGATATTATGTTGATCACTGACTTTTTTGGTTAGTGATGGGTCTGCATGGAATGATGGTCCAAGCATGACTCCTAAAACAATGATGCTTAAAACTAGTATTCCTTTAAAATAATTAACTCTCATAATATTTCACCTCCTTTTAATATGGTGTCCATCTTATCCAAGCACCAGCACCACCACTACAAGTAACATTATTGTATCTTATTGATACACTACTTGCACCTTTACTTCCAATTTTCCTGTTAATGGTGCTTGAAAGTATATGTCTCCGCCAGTGTAGACATCGATTTGTCCACCAACATCTTTTGGTGTTCCTTTCCAATCTTGTTCAAATTTAATGGTTTTGTATTTTGCTTCTAATGGTATTTGGTCTGTGAATTTAGTGTGACCACTATAAGTATCACCATTATGAATATCTATTGGTTGGAAGCTTTCATTAGCACCTGTTACAGCTTGAACTTTTAGGTTACCTATTAACCTGCCTGAAACATCACTGTAAACATAACCTGCTCCTGCACAATAACCTGTGCCTATAATACTGAATATAAACCCTACGATTATTAAGGTCCCGATTAAAGACTTACATCTCATTATATATTCCTCCTACTACTTTTTTATAATAATAATTATTTTCTTTTTTTTTTGGTCATGGATAATCCATGACCTAATTAGCAAATAACCTTTCTCATATATAAACTTTACCCATACAAGAGGTTGTAAACTTTTGTGGAGTTTTTTCAATTTTTCATGGCTTATTTAATTATAAAATTTTTTATTTTATAATTTAGAAAATCTTTGATTTTATTTAATTCAAAATTTTTTATTATTGAAAAATTTATTTTTCAATTTAGAAGAATTAATTCTTCGTTTTGAATTTAGATAATTTTCGATTATCTTTAATTATAAAATCTCTGATTTTATAAGTTAGAAAAACGGAGTTTTTCTTTAGTTAAAACTTGTTTTAACTTAGAAAATTTTTAATTTTCGTTTATATAAAACATGAATTTTCATGAAAAACTCCACCACTTTTTTACAGTCTCCCATACAAAAAAACAATAATAATATGTTATCAAACATAAATAATAAAAAAATATGTAAAGTAGTGTGGAGGTGATAAAATTTACTATAAGAAAAACATTAACTTTATTATTAACAATCACATAGGAACAACACCCACCTATAAAACAGTGAGGATAATGATATAGACATTCCCACAAACAATAGTAAAACACTCCACATAAACCCAATAAAAAGAACACCCACCATATGATGAATATGAAGAACTAACTAATTTAAATAATAAATTAATCTATAATCAAATAATTTATAAAAAAATATATTAACTATTAATAATAAATAAAAACACAGTTAATTAATTAGTAATAATGAATGGTTAAAATGAGAAAATTAGTTAAATATGGATATATACTTTTTACAATATCGACATTAGCTATATTGTACTGCTTAATATTTAGTCCTGCAACTTGGATAGTTTATAGTGTAGCTATTTTGTTTATTCCATTATTTATTCTTTCATTTGGTTTAACAACAATGGCAACACCTAAAAAAGACGAAGAGGAGGATAGAGTACAAGAACCATTTATCGGGTACTGACTTCACTTAAAGCAATGTATAATGTACTCTTAATTGATAGTATGAATTTAATGGTTGATATAATCATAAATGTTTTAATAGCTTTTCTCTTTGGAAGTCTTTTATTAGGATTTCATAGAAAAGTCATGGCAAGAGTACAACTTAGACCAGGTCCACCAATCATACAACAGCTTTTACACTCTTTAAAGTTCTTTTTTAAAGAAACCACCTTTCCAAAAACGGCTTCAATGCCATTCTACATATCGATAGTATGTATTCTATGTGCTATTTGGATAACTGCTGTTATCATTGGTCCTGTCTCTAAAGGATCGTTACTATTAATGTTTGCAGTCTATGCAGTTTATAAAATTGTAGAACACAATGCTGGTTCTTCGTCTGGTTCACCTTATGGAAAAATGAGCTGTGTTAGAGCAGTTTTCTCAGCGTCATCTGAATTGCCCTTATTTGCCATAATATTTATTATTTATCTTCAAGTAGGTTCAATGAACATTAATGATATTATCACTTATCAAAATATCCATGGGTCTTTAATATGGAAGTTGCCATTAGTAGCTATTGTATTATTTATTTTAATACTTTCTAAATCACCATATTCACCTTTTGGGATCACAAAAGGAAAAGATGTAGTTTCAGGATATGAAACAGAACATTTTGGTCTTTTAAGAGGATACATCATGTTTTCTGAGTCAATATCTTGGTATATTTTCTCATGGTTATTTTTAACCATATTTTTTGGAGATTTATCAATTTTACTATATATTGTGGGCATGTTAGCTATTTCATTTTTAACAGGTTTAATTAATGCTACAACTCCAATATTAAATCCTAATCATTCTGTTGTTTCTCAAATTTCAATTGCATTAGTGGGAATTGTTGGTTCATTATTATTAATGTTTATTTTTTAATAAGGATATTAAAATTATATTTTATGATCATTGTAAATTAATTCATAATATTTAAAAAAATTAATATTTAATAGATAACATTTAAAAGATTAATTTGAAATATATTATTTAAAAGATTAATTTAAGTTAAATAAAATGAATGGGATTTATATGAATAAAGAAAGAGATCTTATAATTTTAACATCATTTGTAGCTATTGGAATTTTTGTTCTTGGAACGGTGGTTTCATTATTACAGTCTATACAAATTTTGCCTATTTTGGTCTTAGGAATTATTTTTTTAATATTGATCCTACTACAAGTTTATCCTAAGTTTAATCATATAACTGAGAACTTTGAAATGATAATATTCTTCGTGACCCTGTTTTCTATTATAATATCATTCATATATTTATATAAAGCTGTTTAAAATAAAATAGAAATATTTAATTAAAAATCTACTTAGTTAAAAGAAAATTATTTAATTGAAAAGTTATTAAAAATAGAGGAAAGCAAGTGTGAAATATGGATGAAATTATATATCTAATATACCTATTAGTCTTCATTATTGGATCTATCATTGGTCTCTTATTTAGTTACAAACAACATAATGAACCATTTATCTATAATAAATTAGATATTTTAGTCTTAATAATAGCTATTTTGGCTTGGATACTCTTAATAGATTCAGATATTTTGAGTTCAATTGTTAGCCCAATCATTAGCATTTCAATAGGATTATTTTTAATTGGTTCTGTATTAGGAATGAGACCTGGATATGGTAGATATGAAACACTTATAGGTTTAATAATATCAATATCTATTTATGGAGTGAAACATTTCTTATTATGAATTAATTAATGATTATGATTTAGAAATTTTGTGGATAGTGATATTATGGGTGAAGATTTATTAAAAACAATGAAAATGGAGGTTATTCATAGTTTTCGGTGGAAAAAAGATGTTATTATTCCATTATCAGAGGAATTATCTATTCCAATTGATGAATTTGAGGAAATATTAATTAATAAGTTGGATATGTCAAGTTTAGAAGCATTACACGCTACATATGAATCATCTAAACCAAAATGTTTAATGGAGAAATTAAACTGTGATTTAAAACTATGCTGGATAGTAGATGTTCTTAAGATAATTGATGAAAAAGATTATAACCAGCTTAAAGCTAAATTAATGATTAAAATAGCTAAAGGAGAAAAATACGAAGAAATTTTAAAATTTGGTAAAGAAAAAGTTTATGAACTTCTAAAAAAATAGTTAATATGCATTGAATTAGTAATTATATTGAATTACTGGTTATTAAATCACTGATTATATTGAATTAATAATATTATTAAAAAATAGAAAATCTAAGAGATAGAATATTATTGAAAATAAATAATATGAGAGGAAAAAATGTTTCAATTTCTTAAAGACATAGTAAGAAAAAGTTCAATTCATGTTTGTATTATTAATTGTGGAGGATGTAATGGATGTGATGTTGAATTAGTCGCATTATTTTCTCCAAGATATGATATAGAACAATATGGAATGTATATTCATAATAATCCTCGTGAAGCAGATGTTCTTTTAATTACTGGGGCAGTTACAGAACAATGGATAGATAATATAAAAAGAATATACACTAAAGTCCCTGAACCAAAAATTGTGGCTTGTGTTGGAAACTGTCCAATATCTGGAGATGTTTTTAATCAAGAAGGCGGAACAGTTCATGCACCAGTTTCTAATTTCATACCTGTTGCAGCAGAAATACCTGGTTGTCCTCCACGACCAAGTGAAATATTAGAAGCTATTTTAACTGTTGCTCCTAATGCAATTGCAAGTAGAGGGAGGGAAAAAGAATGATACTGCCTATTGGTCCAATACATCCAGGTTTAAAAGAGCCATTGAGATTAAAACTTAAAACAAAAGGTGAAAAGGTTCTTAATGCCGAAATTGATTATGGTTATGTCCATAGAGGAATAGAAAAAATCATGGAAGGTAAACCATGGCAAAAATGTATATATTTGGCTGAAAGAATATGTGGAATTTGCTCTTACGAACACACACAAACATTCGCTGAAACAATTGAAAAAATATCCAATGCCAGAGCTCCACTAAGAGCACAATTTTTAAGAGTTATTACAGGTGAATTAGATAGACTTCAAAGCCATCATTTAGCTAACTCAACATACTTCAAGGCAATGGAACATGAAACATTATTTATGTATATGTTATCTCAGAGAGAACATATAATGGATGCTCTTGAACTTTTAACTGGTAATAGAGTTAATATGGGTTGGAATGTAGTTGGTGGAGTTAGAATGGATGCTAAAGAAACCCATTTTAAACAAATTCTTGAAAAACTTGAAGCTGTCGAAGAAAATCACGACAGATATGTTGGAATATTTGAAAACGGTCCTCTTGTAGGATTAAGATCAAAAAAAGTAGGGAGAATGACCAAAGAAGAAGCCTTAAAAGGAAGAGCAGTTGGACCTATAGGGCGAGCATCAGGTTTAAAACACGATTTAAGAGAAATCCATCATACATATCGAGATAACTTTGAATTCAAGCCTATTTGGAGAAAAGAAGGGGATAACTTCGCAAGAACGATGAACAGGTTTGATGAAATACCACAATCCATTGATTTAATTAGACAAGCTATTGAAAATATGCCGAAAGGAGACATTAGAACAGATGTGGAAATTGGCTCAGGATACGATGAATGGAGAAATGAAGCACCACGAGGTGAAGTTTTATATATGATTGAAACCAATGGAAACTTAATAAAGCACATATCAGTTAGAACACCCAGTATTATGAATATTGATTCCTGTGCTAAGTATATGTTAAAAGATGTGGCAACTGTATCAGATGCTGTTGCAACTTATGCTACCTCTGATCCATGTATTGCCTGTGCTGAAAGAGTAGCTATTTTAGATATCGATAAAGGATACAAAACTTACGAACTTTTTAAATAAACTTTAAATATTGCATTTTTTCAAAATTATATGACATTCATTTAAAAATCTTTATTAAAAATTGTTTCTTTAAATTATTCAAATTTTGATTTAGAGATGTATTAAACCTTTTTTAAAAATTTAATAAAAAATTATTTTTCAAGTTAGACAAATTAATTATTAAAAAAATTCAAGCAAATTAAAATTTTCTAACTTAAAAACCAAAATTTTTAAGTAAAAAGTATTAAAATTGTAAAAAATTTTATCTTAAACTATGATTTTTAAAATTATAGTCCTTGATATTAATAATTTAATTAATAAATTTTTTATATAATCTTCTGTTATTAAAAATATCTTCAAACATGACTTATTTCACTATTAAATAATTGTAAAATTAATTATAT
>JAISTD010000222.1 GCA_031272765.1 Candidatus Methanovirga australis
AAATAAAAAGAATAAATAAAGTAAATATGAACAAAAGATAAAGCCATTTAGTCATAATCTAATTTTTATTTTAAAATCTCTAAGTAACTTGTCCTCTACACCATAAGGCTTTTTCACATAATATCTTTTGGCATGTTCCACAATTAGACCATGATACTCCTGATATATCTCATAATTGGAAGGTAAGTTCTCTTCAAAAAGTTTTTTAACCTTTAAATAACTATCTTTTTCATTTATGTAATTTAAATATGAAAAAATCCTTTTTGTGTAAGCATCAACCACAAACTCTGATTGCCTATAAGCATACAACAATATTGAATCTGCAGTTTCATTTCCAACACCTTTTACATTTAATAATTCATTTCTTATTGGAATGTCACCATCAAGACCAATATAGAAATCAAGAATATTAGAAATATAATTTATCTTCTGATTATAGTAACCAGCACATCTTATTGCTTCTTTAAACAAATCAAAGTCTTCATTAAGTACTTTTAGAATATTTTCTGGCTTAAAGTCAATAGCTATTTTGTCTATGTTAATTAAGGCTTTTTCAACAGATTTCCAATTTGTGTTTTGAGTTAAGATACTGCCTAATATTACTTCAAATTGTTCTTCTTCATTTTTAGGGAAGATATAATCTTTAGGATGGTAACCATTAATAACACCAGTTTTAGTTGGATTCTTTCCTTTATAATGAATTAATGGCCACCATCCTTGATAAGAGTATTCTCCAAGTAAAATTTCATATATTCCTTCAATTTTCATGATTTTAGTTCTTTACTGATGAGTTTAGATTTTAATAAAGTCTTTTAAATAAATGATTATATTTTAATAAAACTATCATATTTTATTAATTTTTTAGTAATTAATTTTTATTAAATTAGTAATATATTTTTTTTCAATCATGTGAGATTAACTAAAAACACAAATTTTTAAAAAAATAATTATTCTACTTTTAATTTAAAGAACTAAGATATATTATTTTTTGTATGAAATAATTTGTTATTACAATTGTTTTTTCATATAAACTTTTAATGTAAGTGGAGCGAAAACGATTACTACAACAATCATAAATATTAATGATATAAATATTTCTTGACTGAATATGCTACCTATAAATAAATCCTTAACTGCACTAACCATATGTGTTACTGGATTAATCTTTGCTATTATTTCTAAAACTTTTGGCATAGTATCAACAGGCACCAGAGCATTGGATATAAACATTAAAGGCATGATGATAACAAATGATATACCTTGCACTGATCCAGATGTTCTCATTATAAGACCTATAAAAGCAAATATCCAAGAAATACACCAACCACAAAACACTGCGAATATTAAAGCTAAAAGAATTCCTATAAAGCCAGAAGATGGCCAGAACCCCATAATTATTGCAAGAGTGAATGTTACCAATATACTGATAACGAATCTTATGCTATCACATATTAAAGCTCCAACAAGTGGAGCTATACGTGAAATTGGCATTGACTTGAATCTATTGAAAATCCCCGTTTCTATATCTTCTTTTAGGTTTGTTCCTGATGCTCCTGCAGTATTTAATACACAGAATACCAGAATCCCTGGAATAACTATAGGTAGGTAGTTGGCTGTGCTACCTGAAATAGCTCCACCGAAAATATAAGTAAACATTAACAAGAATACTATTGGAAAAATCAGTGTGTCCATTAATTGTTCTGGAGTTTTCATCATTTTAAGAAAGTTCCTCTCGAAAATAATTAAACTTTCTTTAATTGTTTTTAAAAACATTACACTACCTCTTTAACTATAGTTAACTCTTCATAATTATTATTTTTTCCATCTGTTCTGTCGCCTGTGATTTTTAAGAATACCTCATCTAAGTTTTTAGCTTTATATTCTTTTTTTAGGCTTTCAGCTGTGCCTTTTGCTATAATTTTTCCTTTATCCATAATAACTATTTCATCTGATAGCTGATCAGCTTCTTCCAAATATTGGGTTGTTAATAATACTGTTGATCCTTTTTTTACTAAATTTTTAATTGTTGACCACATTTGATTGCGAGTTCTTGGGTCTAATCCTGTTGTTGGCTCATCAAGAAATATTAATTTTGGTCTATCGATTAAACTAACTGCTAAATCAAGTCTTCTTCTCATACCTCCAGAAAATTTTTGAATAGGCTTGTTAGCTGCATCTTCCAAATTAAACTCTTTTAAAAGTTCATTTCCACGAATTTTTGCTTCTTTTCTGGATAAACCCAAAAGTTGTCCAAATACTAATAAATTTTGCTTAGCTGTTAATGCTTCATCTACACAAGCATACTGTCCTGTTAAACCAATTAGCTCCCTAACTTTTTTAGATTCTTTCATTATATCAAAACCTAAAATCTTTACAGTGCCTTTGTCTGGTTTTAACAATGTTGATAAAATATTTATCACAGTGGTTTTTCCAGCTCCATTCGGTCCTAAAATAGCGAAGACAGAATTTTCTGGAATATCTAAACTTAAATTATCAATTGCTTTAAGTCCATCAAAATTTTTTGATATATTCTTCATTTCAATAGCATTCATCTCTTAACCTCCAAAAATAATAAATTTTATTAATTTTATAACTATTTTAACCATTTTTAGATATTTCAGCTGATATAAAAATAAAAATTTTCATACAACTGTTTCCTATTTTAATCATTTACCTATATAAAGGTTTCCATAGTAAACATTTTATAAAGGAAACATTTATATATTTATTTTTAAATATATTTTATACAAAAGATTGTTATAATTAAATAACTACTTAATAACCTTATTTAATAGCTTTATTTACTTTAATAACTTCATTTTTTTTATAATAAAAATAACAACTTAAATTATATATAATATTATAATATTGGAGGAATTTAATGGATAATGAAAAAAATATAGACAAAGATTTTCCTGATGGAATCTTAATGTCTGATTTAGTTACTATGATCTATCAATCATATAAAAATTATTTAATCTACAAAATAGCTGATACAAATATTACTCCTGGACAAATCCCATTTATTTTAGAGTTAATGCATTCAAAAATAGCTTCTCAAGATGATTTAGCCAATAAATTACTTTTAACTCGAGGAGCAGCAGCTAAAACTCTTAGAAAACTTGATGATGATGAAATAGTTGAAAGAAAAAGAAGAATTGACAACAGAAGAAAATATGATGTTTATTTGACTGATAAAGGAAAAGAAGCGGCTTCAAAGATTGAAAAAGTTGATAAAACTTGGGAAAACCTGATCTTATCTAATCTTGAAGATTTAGAAGATTTAAGTGAATTTAAAAATAAAGAAACTATTGTGAAACTTCTAAAAATTTTAGCTAAAGCTTCCACTGAAGTTTTTGCAGAAGAAATAAAAAAACATTGGGATCTTGACAATCCAGACTATGATTTTGAAATGCTTCCTTTTGGAGAAATTCCTTTTAGAAGGCATAACTTCAGAAGACATCATTTTAAAGGTCAGATTTTTCATGAAAATTTCTTTAAAAGAAAAAGTCATGAATAAGAAATAATGGATTGGTGATATAATGAAAAGTTTTAATTTTCTTTTACCTGAAAGAATAGCTGACTATGGAGAAAATGGAATAACAATGGTTTTAGATAAAGGTTTAGGAGTTTTAAATTTAGTTGATGTTATGGAAATTTCAGGAGAATATGTTGATTTTTTAAAGTTTGGTTGGGGAACAATAATATTACATAATAAAGATATAATCCAAGAAAAGATAGAAATAGCTAAATCATATGGAACATCTCCATATCCTGGTGGATCATTATTTGAAATAGCTTACCTAAACAATAAAATCCCAGAATACTTCGATGAACTTGATAAACTTGGTTTTGAAACATTGGAAATATCTGATGGCTCAGTAAATATTGAACACGAAAAAAAGTTGGATTTTATAAAGGAAGCAAAAAATAATGGATTCTATGTTCTATCAGAAGTTGGTAAAAAAGATCAGGCAAAAGACAATGATTTAGAATTAGAAAAAAGGGTTAAATTAATCCAATCAGAGCTTAAAGCTGGTTCTAATAAAGTTATTGTTGAAGGAAGAGAAAGTGGAAAAGGTATTGGGATCTTTGATAATGATGGCAATGCGAAGGATGATGAAATCGATAATATTTTAAAAAGTATTAATCCAAATGATTTAATTTGGGAGGCTCCTAAAAAAAATCAGCAAGTTTACTTTGTGTTGAAAATAGGTTCAAATGTTAACTTAGGAAACATTAGTGTTGATGATATTACCTCTCTTGAAACTATCAGGCGAGGTCTTAGAGGAGATACAATTGGTAAGATTTGAAACCGTGTACATTTAAATAATATAGATTTAAAGTATACAACTGTCAAGTAGTGAAAAGACGATTTTATGAACCCCAAACAGAAATTAACTAATAATAAAGAGTATATTCTTCTTCCAATTGAAACAAACTATATAAAACCAAATGATAGTTTAGATATTATTCTAAATAAATCAATTGATCTTGTTGAAGATCATGATTACTTGGTTATTGCTGAAACACCAATAGCTATTTCTCAAGGTAGATTAGTGGATGAATCAGATTATACCCCTTCCATTCAGGCAAAGTTTCTTGCTTTTGTTTGGAGTAAGTATATTTGGGGTTACATTCTTGGACCAATCCTTAAGATAAAAAAAAGAACCATGATTAATCTTAGAAAATTGCCTTCAGAGGCTGCACAACACAAAGAAGTTGTTTTACAGTTATATGGTTGGAAACACGGTTTGAAACCTGCTTCTGAAGCTGGAATTGATTTAAGCAATGTTCCTGGCACTTTTGTGTCCTTACTTCCTAAGAATCCAGATAAAATAGCTAAAAATATAAGTAAAACCTTAAAAGAATTATCAGGAAAAGATGTTAATGTTTTAATAGTTGATAGTGATGCCACATATAAAATAAAAAATAAGTATTTCACAGGAGTACCAATAGCTATTCCCCCAATTAAAGCTAATATGGGCATTTGGGCATATATTTTAGGTCAGATTTTTAGTAATTGTGGTCCAACAATAATTGCATCATCATCATCAATAGATATTAGGGAAGGGTTGAAAATAGCTAATATTTGTGAAGAGTATCAGAAGTTAAATAGTAATATAGAAACAGTTCATGATATGAAAAAAAAATTGGATAAAGATGATGTTGTTAGTGTTGAGGATTTAGATTCTATTGTTCACACTCCAGCTATTATCGTGAGAAAAACATGTTGATTTTTCAAACGATAACCAATTATATCATAATATCCGAGGCTGTCTAACAACCCAAGTTTTTAAAAAATTACTTGCTCCATTTCCAATATAAAGATTTATACAGTCTTATTTTTCATGTAAAAATAATTGTTAGACAGACTCATCCTCTAAAAAAAACTTTCATCTTTTAATTTTATAACAGTTTGAATAAAATTTTCTATTCTCCCTTTTCTTTACCTTCCAGTTTACCTTTTTCTAAAGCATATTCTATTCAGTATTCCCCCATCGGGTTTCTTTTTTAATTCTAATTTGAAAAATTCTTCTTTTGGAGTCCTTGAAATCATTTTTCCTCCAATCTATCTTTTCCATTAATTCATCCTCTTCTACACCTTTTTTAAGTTAGACTTAATAAATCAAACAAACACATGAAAATAAGACCCATTGGATTATTTAAATCATAATGTTCTTTTTTTAACCTATCAAAGATAACAATCTCAGTTGGTTGTCATCCAAACTTTAAAAAAAGGAGAGTTTCTATTAACCTATCAAAAACGAAGACTTTGTCTTCTAATTTTCTTTCAGAAAAAATAGCATATTTTGATAAGATCTATAAATCATGAAACTCACATATATTAATGAGACTGTAAAAAAGTGTGGATTTTTTCATGAAAATTCATGTTTTATATAAAACGAAAATAATGTAAACTTCGTTTACTAAATTTCTCGCTTTGTTCAAAATCAAAGATTTCCTAAATTAAAACAAGTTTTAACTAAAGATAATCGAAGATTATCTAAGTTCAAAATAAAAAAATTTTGAACTAAAGAAAAACTTCGTTTTTCTAAATTATAAAATAAAAAAAATTTTTTTTTTAGAAAAAAAAATAAGTTTTACTATATATCATCACTGACTAATCATGTTTCAAAAAAAAAGAAAAAAAATAATGTAAAAATAATTAAATATTTCTACCATCAACAATACATTTACTCAAACTAAAATCATAACGAACTTTCCTCCAATTATAGGATAGATCAGCGTAAACATCAATATCTCCACCTTGGTAAACATTAATGATTTTACTTATAAAATCTGGTTCAGTGATACCTTTAGGAGTAACAGTGATACTAATTTGATGGAGTTTATGTGGGTTAGCCTCAAAATTCAAACTATGACTATCACCTGCAGCAACATCTCTATCCCATATCTCTTCATTAGAGCTTAAATCATAGAACTGGAAATTATGAACTAACCTCCAATCACCATCGATATGTATTTTCGCTGCTGATAAGGTACCTATACAACTAATAGCTAAAATAGTTATTAAACCAATTGCAAATATTTTCTTAAACATTATAATATCATAACTCCTTAAATTTTTTTTATTTATATTTTATTTTATATATTCACTTTATTTTATATATTTAATTTATTTACTAAATTATCTCTAATATTAGTCACACGGTCTTGTAAATTTTTAATTGTCACTTCTGCAAACACGATTAAATAAATAGCTAGTCCAAGTAAACCAAGACCAATAGCTAACAATATAGCCCCTATTATGTAAGCAATACCAGTAGGATCAAAAACAGCATTATGCATATTATTAGCAATCACATCTGTATCTTTAATAAAATGGTCAATGAAAATATCTGCTACATTTTGTGAAAACTTATTAATAATTGAGGTGATTAATTCTAAGCCATGTATGTTTAAAAACATGGCCCCTATACAAATTAAAATAACTGCTACAATCATTATAATAATACCTGCAGTTAAGAATTGATTTCTAATGGTGGTCATTGTAGATATGGCTTTATTGAGAGTCTCAACAGTATTATCCTTAGTAATGTTAAAGTCATTTAAATTTTCTTCTAAATCATTCCCATATACACTATAATATTTATCATAATAGAGCATATCATGATTGAAAGTGTCTATTCTTTTTTCGGTTTCCTTTTGGAATGCTTGAGCTTTACCAATATCAACTGTTTTTGAATTATAAGTGGGGAAATCATCAAATGCACTGAATGCTTTCTGTGAAAACAATGACAATTCATTAGCATCAGCTTTATCCATTATCTCGTTAGTAAGCTGATCACATGGAGTTTTAGTTAACAAGAATTCGACTTTTTCTTCTTTACTCATATGAGAATACCTAACAAGAACCGCATCCAAACCATCAATAAACGATTTAACACCTGGTGCCTGATTATATAATTCTTTTGCAGTCATACTTAAACCTTCTATGGGATAACTATTTGAATTATTAATATAAGCTAAATAAAGACTTAAATCGAAATCAGTGTTAGTTTTATTCAATTGCTCTTCAAACATTACATTGCAAGCAATAACCTCACCCATAGTAGCATTAGGATTAAACTCTGATATACGGTTTAACAAAGGATTTGAAGTATTATTAACCTGTGAAGGATTATTAACAGGATTTGAAGCATTATTAACCTGTGAAGAATTATCAACAGGATTTGAAGCATTATTAACTGGAGTATCCAATGTATCAGATATAATATCCCGAAGTGAAGGTTTACTATATTCTGCTGCTATTGGTGTACCAAAATCAGCCACAAGAAACAGTAATATTAAGAATAAACCTATTAATTTAAATTTATATTTTATAGTATCTCCTTTTCATAGTATCTCCTCTTCATAGTATCTCCTCTGTTAAAAAAATTATAAAGACTGGCATTGAGAGAGTTTCTATTAACCTATCAAAAACAAAGACTTTGTCTTCTAATTTTCTTATCAGAAAAAATAGCATATTTTGATAAGTATTTATAAATTAATGAAACTCACATAATTAACTAATG
>JAISTD010000123.1 GCA_031272765.1 Candidatus Methanovirga australis
ACTAAAAGTAAATATAAGACAATTACCAAAAATCAAAGATTTTTGTAATTATGAAAATCGGAGATTTTCAGTAATTAAGGGTTTATTAGAATATTTAGCTCTATTCATGGAAAATGAAGTAATATAAAGAAAAACTCCACAAAACTTTACAACCTCTCAAAATGAAAACATTTATATACTATGGTATTTATAATAATAATTGTTTTTATATATGCGAACATTGTTGATTATATTTTTTAGAATATGTTTTGTGTATAAATTAGTAAAGTTAGATATATTCCTCGTTTAGTAATAATGATATTATTTATAGATATCACTTATAAAATCATTAAATATTATGCTCATGTATACTTATCATTGCAAAAAAAAAAAATATTAGTTTGAATACTTCTTCATAAAAGTTTTTGTTGAAAATTAAGGAAAGATTTTTTTATTAATATGTATTTAGAAAGATTTTTCTTGGATATTCCACGAAATACATCTAAAAATGACCTTAATAAAGAATTCTTATTTTCACAATTATTATTATGTGCAATACCATTAATATATTCTCTTTTAGAATGATTAGCCCACTCATGACAATTTTATGAGTAAATAGACCTTTACACATCGTATAATCATTTGAAAAAACTTGTATTGGTTCATTACAGTACTTTGAAATTAATTCTCCAATTAATTTCTTTGAAAGATTAGGAACTACTTTAAAAATTACTTTTCCAGTAGATTTCGAAACCATTGAGATAATCGGTGACTTATTTTTTCATAAGCTCCTCTACCTCTTAGTTTCAATCATTTTTTTTCGTGGAGGATCTTCTACTGGATATTTTTTAGCTCCTTTACTTCCAGTGGAAATGTACTTCATCAAATCAATATCTCCAGTTAATCTGGAGGTTCATAGTTATTTTCAAGATTAACTCTCATTAAATTAGCAATGCGAGCGATTGTCTTACATAAATAGGGTAATTCTTTAGATATAATGTTCACTCTTTTGAATGGTAAATTGAAGAAATATAGAATACTACATTCATAGAAACTTTAGTTTTATGGAAAATCGTTCCAGTAAAATCACTGAAGTTCAAGTCATTCTTTACAAGAGTAATATCTGGTTTTAAATGGTGATCCACAATTACAGATATTATAGCTCTTACATTTTGGATAATGAATTCTTTCAGACCATCTTATTTGGAACATATTCATACAATTTCTCAAAAGGCAACATATATAATGATTTAAAGTTTTTGGTGACATATAATAAAATATTTTGATTATAGTATATACATTTGCAATGATACATATATACATGATCGAACAATTTAATATCTTAATAATTAATTAAAACTAAAAAATTAGTAGTGTAGAAATTAAAATTGTAAAATATGAATAAAACATATTAAAATCTAAAATTTATCAATTAGGAGAATATTAACCGTGTTTAAAATAAAATTACTAAACAACAGCTACAAAAATTATAGTGAAATATTTTAAAATAAGGATTCATATTAAATCAAATTTTTGAATATTTTTAGTATTAAAACTTTAAAATAGTTATTACAATTCAAATATATAAAATTGTAATTAAGAATAATATATTAATAATTTTAGTGACATGCATGAATAGAACTCAAATACTAATAAAAAAAATTGCATTAATAAAAGCATCAAGATATAGAAACTCCATTTTATTTTCTATAGGATATAACATTAAAACTCCATCAGAGATATCTAAAGAAGTGAACATCCGAATTAATCATGTGAGTAAAGTTCTCAAAGAATTGAAAAATGAAAACATTGTAAAATGTTTAAATGAAGAAAGAACAAAGGGAAGGCTGTACCAACTTACTGAAGAAGGAGAAGAAATTTTAAGTTTTTTAGAATCTAACTTAACATCATGAAGATTCCAACAACTTATCTAATGAATCAAAGGTTTTTTGAATTTCAGAAATTTTGGATATGGAACCTTGAGCAAGAGTCTCTTTTCCACCTCCTCCACCTCCAAGTTCATTAGTTAACCCTTTCATGATAATATTTGCTTTAAATCCTCTTTCGACAGCTGTTATAGAAGAAGAAACAGTTATTTTTCCATTATTATTTGCTAAAATCACAATATCCGCCTTATTCTCGTCGGTTAAAACAGTGGCTATTTTTTGCAATTCTTTAATATCTGTATCTAAAATAGAAGATAATAAATCTAGATCTTTGAATTTAAAAATATTATCTTCTAAATCTCTAATTTTAAGTTTAGATATCTCTAATTTTAATTTTTTAATTTCATTTTTAAAAGACTTCCACTCTTTAAAGAATCTATCACATGTTTTTGGTAATAAATCAGAAGTAACATTAAAAATTGAACTACTTTCTCTTAAATAATTATCACTCTCTTGCATAGATAATATTGCAGATATTCCTGCTGAAAAATCTATCCTTTCAACACCATCTTGAACTCTTTCAGTTTTATTAATTCTAATAAGCCCAATATCTCCAGTTTGAAGAACATGAGTTCCACCACAAGCCTGAACATCAATAAAATTTTGAATAAAGTCAGACCCACATACCTTAACAACCCTAATCACTGACCCTGGAACCACTCCCCCCTGATAAAGAGTCAAACCATAAGTACTTTCTGCCTCATTCCTGCTCATAAATTGAATATCTACATCCAAATTCTCCATGACAAATTCATTAACTATTTTCTCGATATCATTAATTTCAGACTGTGAAATACGTTTATAGTGAGATAAATCAATACGAGAATGTTTCAATCCTTTTTGAGCACCTTCTTGCCAAATATGATCACCTAAAACATTTTTAGCAGCGGCAATTATAAGATGAGTAGCAGTATGATTTCTTGCAAGTGTAATTCTCCTTGACCAATCAACAATACACTCTACAATTGAATTTATCTTATCAACGAAGAATTCAACATTTAAATCCGTGTCTATCTTATGTAAAACAATATCATCGACCTTTTTAGCATGGATAATCTCTAATTCTAAATCATTGACAATTATTTTTCCAATATCTGATGGTTGTCCTCCACCCTCAGGATAAAAAGCCGTTCTATCCAAAACTAAATAAATCACATCACTAATACTCTCAACACCAATAATTTTAGCAGTGAAATCAGATTTTTCAAAGTCTTCATAGAAAACAAGTTCAGTTTTAGGATAATCAATATCCAAAGAATCCACTTTATCCTGAACATTAGTAATATGAGAATCAGCTATTAAAGTAAAGAAATTATCAGGAATATTAACCTTAAAATTTTTCTCAAAAGCAATTTCAGCCACCCTCTCAGGTGGCATGCCATGAGCATCATAAAGATCCATAAGTGTCTCTAATGGCATTTCATCCTTATTAGATTTTTTAAGAGTTTTAATTATTCTCTCTACAATACGCTCCCCTTTTCCAATAGTTTTGAAATATCTTAACTCTTCAATATTAATAATATTCATTATATATTCTTTTTGCTCATTGATTTCATCATACTCACTTGACAAAAACTTCAACTGAATATCCATAATATCAGAAAGGGAATGCCTTAAATTGAGTTCCTTAATAAATCTAATAGTTCTCCTAATAATTAATCTTGCCAAATAACCTTCTTTAACATTAGAAGGTATAATTCCATCCGCTAACATAAAAGTCAAACATCGAGTGTGATCTGCAATAATATAAATAGCTTCCATAGGTCCAGTTGAACTTAACAAATCATCAATAGACATGTCTAATTTATCTGCAACCTTTTCTCTAAGTAATCGAATATCAGCGAAAGTCTCAATATCCATCATACCAGCCAACTGAGCATTCGCAGATAAAATATCTTCACTAACATCGATCATGGCTAAACTCTTCAAATTATCTATTACTGGAGCAAAACAAGCATCATAAGCAGTTGGTGTTCCTTGAGAAATCCAAGCTATTCTTTCCAAACCATAGCCAGTGTCGATTGTTTTGTTTGGTATTTCTTCCACATTACCATTAGCAAGAACCCTATACTCCATGAAAACTAAAGTAGCAAGTTCCACGCCCCTAACACAAACTTCATAACAAGCCCCAGCATTCCCACCGCCTTCCCACCAAGCATCAATGAAAGTAATTTCATCAGGATTTACACCGATGCTAACAAAAAAATCATGGCAAAGTCTAACAGTCTCATCCTTCCAGTAAATCTCCTTGTATTCATTATTAAAAGCATGATGAGCACCCATAGTAAAACAAGTCATATGTCTACCAGTTCTACCAACATTATCAACATCATTTAAACGAATTGATGGTTGTGCAATAGCAAGAGGATTAGCAGGAGGATCAACTAAACCAGATGTAACCCATGGTTGAAAGTCATAAATTGAAGCTCCGACTAAAAAAACATCATCTCTCCATCTTTTAGCCAGAACTGGATAACGTGACACAGGAGTATGTCCTCTACTTTCAAAAAATTCTATAAATCTTTTTTGAATTTCATGAAGATCATAGCTATTCTCTGTTGCAGGGTTTCCAATAAAACTATACTCATCACAAGGAGCATCTCCACAAGTATCCCTTTTAGCCATCGACCAAAAATCTCTTCCACAAGTCACACACTTATATTTCTTATAACCCAAATTGATTAATCCTTTTGACATAATAATCATTTTATTTACTTACTACAATTTTAATTATATATTGATTATCGGCACATGAAACTTTATGGATTCTGGGTATTGGAAATAAAAAATTTAATTAAAAAAAATTTTCTATATATACCTATCTAAAACTCATTTGCATGAAATTGAAATTCCAAAAACCCAAATTTCTGTTTTGATTTTACATGCCAAACTATATGAATTAGTGATAATAACATAAAAATGGGCTTCATGAGTAATTCATGGCACTATTACATTAGTATAGTATTATTTGATCATAAGAATCAGTTTTTATAATTAATTCTGTTCTGTCATTAACAGAATTATAACCTGATAAATTATGTTTAGAAACACCTCTAAATATTCTAAAAAATCTTCGAATGAATATATACCTATTTTCATCACTGTTAACATTGAATCTTTTCCATTCACATATTCTCTTTCACCATGGTTAACAGTTTGATGATTAATAAACTTTTCCATGTATTAATTAAATTGTTATATAATACTATAATTCATCTGTGAAGTATTGAAACCTTATTTTTAACGGTTTTATTCACGATTTTTGAATACTATTGTCTCTAAGATTTTTTAAGTACTATAAAATATTGTGTACTTAGTTTTTCATATTGAACTAATTGTGAAAAGAGATTGTCAAAAAGTGTGGAGGTTTTCGTGAAAATCCATGTTTTATATAAACGAAAATAAAGAAAACTCCGTTTTCTAAGTTCCTCACTTTGTTCGGAACTAACGGGGGCTTCGTTTCCTAAATTTCTCACTTTGCTCGAAATAAAAAATTTTCTAAATTCAAAATAAAAAATTTTATAATTAAAGAAATCATGAAAAATGAAAAACCTCCACAAAAGTTTACAACCTCTGTGAAAATATGGTGGTTTATACAGCTGCATATGTATAACCTCTACCTCTTCTTTCAGTGCTTTTTTTCTTGGAAATAGTTATTTATTAATAAGAATAAGAGGATTTATTTATTAATAAATTTAAAATTTTAATAATAAAAATAATGTATTATTAATAAGAGTCTGTCCAACAATTATGAAATTTGAGCAATATAGATAAATATAGATGTAACTATTTTTTTTAGGATGAATTTATAAACTGTCAATTTGGGAAAACCCACTTAAATTTACAGTGCATAATCTACACCAATTATTATCTAAAAACCATTCATATTATTTTAATTGCATATTTATTTAGAAAAGTAACAATAAGATCAAATCTTTGATGTATCAATATATATATGAATGTTTTTAATTATAATATATCATATTTAAACAATTTCATTTATATATGATTTTAGAATTGAATCTTTATTAACAATTGTAGGTAATTTTGTTGAAGTTATTGATTTACCTGGACTAACTACTTTAACAAATAAACTATCACGATAACCTGATTTCATAATATATAACCTATTTAATTCTAATTTTAAATCGTTTTTTAAATTCTTAATTAAGTTTTCTCTAAATTCTAATTTGTTGAAATCAGCACCACTATGTTCAATAATATAAGAAACACTTTTTTTATCATCTGAAGGAATTACTTGGAAAAAACTAATAAATTCATTAGAATCTTTTTCAGTTTTTTTTATTACATGATCAAACTGATTAGCAAAAAAAGTGACATTGTTACAAACAGTGTTTTCACTTGCTTTACATTCAAATTCAATATTTGGTGTTTTAAAAGTTTCACCTTTAAACGAAACAATATCATGAAGATTATAACGATACAATCCAGAATAAGTACTTATTACTATTTCATATAATTTACTCATATCTACTTCTTCTAAGGTTACTATCTCTCCACCATCAATTGGTAAAAATTCAAAAAATGCTGAAAAAGGAGCTATTGGTCCTGCAGAAATATTTGCTTCAAAAGGCACATTAAATTTTCCTTCACTTGCACCATAACCCCATTCTAAAAAATTCACATCCTCACTTAAATTTCTTTTAATGTCTATTGCACATCTGCCTACACTTGAGGAAAGCCAACACCCAACAGTTTTAAAATTAGGCCAAATATCTTCAACTTTAAGCTCCCCTTTATCTAAATAAATTTCTCTAAGTTCTCTAACTCTTTCTTTAGTATCTGGAAGTTTAGATATTAATATTTCTTTTAAAGAGGAGTCAATATCTAAAGAAATAGTATGATCATCTAAATCATCAATCATTTTAGAAGTATTATTTCTAATTTTTTTAAGTAAAAAATTAAAATGGGCTAAATTATTGCATATAACTGCAGTAAGATTTTTTGAAGCTAAAGCAAATAAAGCCATTAAATAATCTTTATCTTCATTATAAATATCTTTTGCTTGAATTAATTCTTTAGGTAAAATGATTTTAATATTAGAATCCTCATATGTGCTAAGTCCCTGACCAGATGCTGCCATAATAGGAATTCCTCCTTCAGTAAACCCATAGTCTGAAGAATTTGTAATTCCTAAAACAGGAGGATTATTTAATAAACTTGGGCAAATCTTAGTTAATTGTATTGATCTAAGTTTCATTACAAGATTTTTAGTTAAAATTCCTCTTTCACTATCAGGGAAATATTTCATATGTCCTGTGGTTCCTGAAGAAACTACAAAAGAATGAGTTGAACCATTGAAGAGAATATCACTTTTTCCTTTTTTCATTTTTTCAATATCATCCAAATAATCAGAATAATTGGAAATTGAAACATTTTTTTGAAACTCTTCAATTGATTTAATTTCATCAAAAGAATGTTTAATCCCAAATTCAGAGGATTTTCCATATTTTAAAATATCAAACAAAATTTCCTTTTGAACTTTATAAGGATCTTTTAAAAATTCTTGGAATTTCCCATATAATTTTAATTCATCTAATTCATTTAATGATTCTGGAATACTTCTATTAAAACCCATTTAAAAACCCCTTATCTAATGAGAATTTCTATAAACCTCTTAATCTTTATAAATAAACTGATATGAAACACTCTCTTATTTTTAATATTTATTAACACCATTATCAATTAATAAAATATAATATAAATACATCAATGGGTTTAATAATAAAATTAAATTTCTACTCTTCAATTAATGCAAAGAAAAATCTTCTTTGAGCTTCATTTACAATTACTCTTGGAGGTTTCAATTGATTTGAAGACACACCTTTAGTTATCATTAAATCCCTATATAATAAATAAGTTTCTTTTTGTAAAAGATGTACTTGTGTTTTACCAAGAATATTCTTTTTAATTTTATCACCATAGGATAAATTAAGTTTAGATAATTTTTCCTCTATTGAATCACGAATATCTTCTTTAGATACTTTATCTGGATTTTCATTAATTTCTAAAAAGAAAACATAAGATGCAGGTGATGAATCATGATCAGGATACATCGAAAATTCCATTAAATCTATATTAAATTCTTTCATAGTTCTTTGAACAGCTTCCCTTAAAGCAACTTCAGTAGTTTTCTCACCAGCCAAACTAACATTTTGACTGACCCTATATAAGAATTGAACTAATGGCATGTCATTATAACGACCAGTTACACGAATAGCATCACCCATTTTATACCTATAAAATCCTGAAAGATTAGTGATTATTATTTCATAAATTTCCCCATCTTCTATTTGATCAATTGTCAAATACTCTTCACCATTAATAGGTCTAAATTCAAAAAAACAAGAATCAGGTACCAACGCCGAATCGGGCGAATTAATATCAATAGGTGATGAAAAAACGCCTTCTGAAGAAGCAATTCCGTATAAAACTAAATTTAAATCTTCACCAGCATATTTTTCTTTAATTTTGTTGGTATAATTATCAAATCCTCCCGTACCAATTCCAACGAGTGCTTTCATTTTAGGCCATAATTTTGGGATAATTGGTTCACTAAAACCTTCATTAAATATTTTTGTCAATTCTTCAGCTCTCTGAGGCATTGCTTGAATTCTTGTCGATAAACTTTCCCTAACCGTACTAGACATGTTAATTTCATCATTAATTGTTCCATTATTTATATCATCTACAAGCAATTTCCAATTTTCTTCAATATACACCAATAACTCAACAAAAGCACTGTAAAATGGTGACAAAGTATAGCTAATATCTCTATCCATTAAAGCAAATCTTGCAATTATATATCTAACATCAGTATCTGGTTCTGGAAAAAAGGCTTCTGGTGGAGAAGTATATAATAACTGAAGTATTTTTTCATATCCCCCCAATTCTTCTCCAAGTGTTAATAATGCCTTTGTAGATATTGCTCCATAAGTTATTTTAGGTTTTATTTCTTTTAAGGAAAAATCAGCAATATTTAATACCCTCCCATTAATCCAATCTAAACCTAATTTATCCCCCATTAAAGCCATTATATTATCTGCTCCATGTTTAAGAAATACTTCTTGACCTGGAATAGAGCAAGGTATCTTTTTAGGGTTACCTAATGTTCCAGAAGATTTAGAATAATGATCTACTTTATTAACAGTGATTAGACCATCCATATCATCGATTATCATAGATAATATATATTCAATATAGTCATCATATTCTGTTAACGGGACCTTGGATTGATATTCTTCAATAGATTTAATATGACTAAAATCGTACTTTTGTCCATACTCAGTATTTTTATTCTCATCTAATATTTTAAATAATAATTCTTCATTATATTTAATTGGATCTTCTGTCATTTTTAAAAGATTTTCACGAACTTCTTTACCATCCTTATATTTTTGCATGAAGACTTTTCCAGCAACGGACAAATCATTGATGTTCATAGTATCACCACTAATACAATATTAAATTAAATTTACACAGATAAAGTTAGTAGTTAATATGTTGATAAATATTAACTAAGTACAAAATTTATTCTATAGTTAAAATGTCTGTAAATCCAGTAGCATCAAAAACCTCCATGATAAATTCATTAACATTTTTAATTACCATGGTTCCTTGTTTATTCATCAATTTTTGTGTGGAAAGAATAATTCTAAGTCCTGAACTGGAGATATAATTTAATCCTTCAAAATCAAATATTAACTCACTTACATTTGGAAGATCATTTTTTAATGCATCATTTAACTCTGGAGAAGATTTAGTATCTAATCTACCAGAAACTTTAACCACTATCTTTTTACCTTCAACATTTTTTTCAATATCCATTAATAAACACCTACTATCAAATTATAGTCTTAGAAAAATTTTTTATAATTTATGAGTTAATCTAAAATGTCTTATTTTATATAATTATCATTATACTCACTTAATTTTTAAAAATATATTTAAAATATTTTTATTTTTAAGAATTATTAATTGTAATAGTTTTATTAATTAAATAAGTTATAATAACATTTCAGAAATTATTGTCACTTACAAACTTTAGTTCCAAGCCTATAAGAAAATTTTGATACATATAATAACTATTTTATATTTCAACATTTATATATTAATGTTTTAAATAAGATATTAAAATAGTATTCAATACAATCCATGAATGATTTTATGAATTAAAGAGGAAGTGTAATACATAATTTTAATTCATTGAATAAGTATTACAAAACAGTTGACCTGATAGTAATAGAGAGAATTACAAAAATAGCTTTGTAAAGCTTAATTTTTCTTTCTATATTCCAAAATTAACATGGTCTCATCATCAAATTGTTCAACACCTTTAGTAAAACTATGCAGTACCTTGCTTACTTTAGGAATCAAATCTTCAATTTTTAAGGCATGATTTTCATTTAAAACATTGGCCAATCTTTTTATTTGAAATTCTTCTTCATTTTGATTAATAGACTCTGTGATTCCATCAGTAAATAAGTATAATCTATCACCTGCATTTATTGTTATTTTAAATGATTTATACTTCATATTTTCCATTCCTCCAAGAACAAAGTCAGGTTTAGATTCTAAAATATTATATTGGTTTCTAGATTTGTTAAATAAAAATGGTTTGGGGTGACCCGCATTCACATAAGTCATTTCTCCAGAATTAATATTCAATAATCCTAACCATACTGTAACAAACATTCCTTCATTATTGTTCTCATTAAGCTCATTATTAATCTTAATGAAAACTTCTGATGGTTTTAACCCTAATTTTAATTGATCTTTAATCAATGTTTTAACCATCATCATAAATAATGCTGCTGGAACTCCTTTACCACTCACATCACCAATAACGATAACTAAATGATTATCATCTATTAAAAAATAATCATAAAAATCTCCTCCAACATTTTTAGCAGGGATATAACTTGCAAAAATATCAAAATCATTTAACCTATTAGGAAATGGAGGAAATTCATTTGGGATTGTATCCATTTGAATTTTAGAAGCAACATTCAATTCAGCATCAATTTTTTCTTCTTTAGCTGTAATTTTCTTTAAATCAACAATATACTTCTCAATAGTTATAATCATGTTCTTAATAGATACAGATAAAAACTTTGTTTCATATTTATTAGTTGATAAATAATCTAATCTATTTAATATAGATTCAATATTATTTGGATTATTGTGTTCCTTTTGACTAAATCTATTTGTTATATATTCTATAGCAAGAGTACTAACAGATTGCAATGGTTTAGAAAAATTTTTTTCAATATAATATAATAATAATGAGGAGAAAATTAACATTAATACCCAATTTATTACATCATACACACCAAAATAAAGCTCTATGAAGTCATGTAAGTCAAAAGTTTCTCCAAATAATATCCAATCAAACACATACCAAAAATAAGGGGTAATATTGTAAAATATAGATATTAGCAAAACAAAACATATTATAACCTCACTAAATGAAGTATTATATTTTACCTGTTCATGGTTACCATTTGGCTTAAGAATAACAAGGAAAATTATTATAATCATGTTAAAAAGAATATATTCACAATTAATAACATATAATTTTCCAATTAAATAATTATATAATAATTGGATTATTAGTGTTATTGAAAATAGTATGATAGCATGCCTAATTTTTTTATTATGCTTTAAAAAACTTGATTTTTCTATTTTGTATACTTTAATATTGGTTAAATTAACTATTAAAACAAATAAGGTATTAAAAATAAAAGTCAAATTTAAAATTAGAAAATAATCTGTTAGAAAATTATTTAAATTATCAGAATTAAATATCACTTCAGGATCAAATAAATAATAACTACAAATATATAAGTATAGAAAAAAAGCATTACCTATTATATTTACTAAAATAAATTTAATCAAATTACTCGTGTCATTCAAATGTAATGTTGGAACTTTATTATCAAAATTAAAAGCATAAAATAATTTAAAAACAAAATAACTTAGACTAACTATAACTAAACTATTGAATAAATAGAAAAAACTTAATTGTGATAAATTATTAGAGTAATTCAATATAAAATGAACTACCATATATCCAGATCCTAATCCTAAACACCCCCATTTTCCATATAATAACGGAAATATAGATATTAAAATCACAGCAGGATTAATATGAACTTCAAAATATGAAAATTGATTAAAAAATGCATAAACTATTGAATAAATTATCAAACTGATTAAAAAATTTTTTAATCCCTGTTTAACTTCCCCGTTTATTTAAATTCCCCCTTCATTTACTATCCAATAACACGGTTTCAATATTTTAAAAGACTATGCTAATGACCAATGTCATCAACTTAACGATTTTTACTTAAATTGGGTTTTATATTTTTCATGGTTTTAAATAAATTGCAAATTTTTTTATATAAATTTGTCTATTTCACGAAAATATTTAACCAGATCTCTTAAGTTGATGACATTGTGCTAATGACTGTTTTCACATTATACTAATTATTTAATAATTATGAATTATTTCATATCAACAAATCATTTTTAAATTTAATTTAAAAAATATTATCAACTCTCATAAGTCTATAAATTAACAAAATTTACCAACAGGACTAAAAATCCAATATTTTCTCAATAGTTAAAATATTTTGATTATCCTTAAATTCATAATCAATATTATTAATATTTTTCTTAACAAGAAAAATTCCTAATCCACCAATATCTCTATCATTAGCATTTAAAGTTGTGTCAGGATCCTTATGTTTTAATGGATTAAATTGAGTTCCTTTATCGATGATTTTAATAACAATTCTTGAAGGATTATCTTTAAAATTATATATTATTTCTATTTTATTATCATCACTTCCTATTTCATAGGAATAATTAATAATATTTGTAAAAATCTCTTCTAAAGCTATTTCAAGCCCTAACTTAAATTTTTCAGACACAGATTTAGAATCTAAATAATCTCTAATAATTTCTAAAACATTATCTAACTCGTTTATATCTGCCTTTACAGTAACATTCATTTAAACACCTATCATATAACTATTGTCATGACAATTTGATTCTTTCTATTTTAGTATTGATTTTATTATTGATAATTTTTCATTAGAATAGTATTAAATGAAATTTCAACGGAGGATAATCCTTTGATTTCCTGAAAACTCATTTTTAAAATTTTACTAAATTATTTTGTCTTGACACTATTTTATTCATGTAATATAGTACTTGACATGATTTTTTAAGTAATGGACTTTTTAAATAGATATAATATTATTTTATTTTAAGTTTTATTTATTGAATAGTATATTTTTTGATATAATTATTTTGAATTATTTATAATGAAATAATCTATGTTTAAATGATATTTTCAAACAGAGAATAAATTCTTCTAAGTTAAAAATAAATTTTTAACAATAGAAAACTCATTAATTAAATTATTAATATCAAGGACTATAATTATCAAAAATTATTGTATTGCAACAACCTCATGGAACTACAATTTTTTCCACCATTTTTTTTACAATACTATTGTTAAATTATTTAATCCAATTGTGTTTCTATAATCTATGTCTTTAGCTATTTTTCGAATTATAGAAATCCCAAGTTTATTTTTTGAAGGGCTGTTTTCATTACCATATTCTATTGGGTTAAATGGTTTACCATCATCCCGAATTCTGAAAATAACCCCATTTTTAGTTAAAAGAATCCTAATATCTATGTAGTGCTGTTTAGATGATAGGAAACCATGTTCTACAATATTTCCTGCCATTTCTTCTACACATAATGCGATTTTTTTAAGTTTGTCTTCACAATGAGGATACTTATCAATGAATGAATAAATCTTATTAGACAGTTCCATAACTTGCTCCATATCATTTTCTATCGAAATTTCAAAACTATCTTTAATATTTTCCTCAAAACTATCCTCCAACATTAGAAAATCATTAACTTTTCTAGGCCATATTCCAGTTTTAATTCTTATTAAAATAATAAGACCAACCAAAGTAAAAGTTTCCCCTAAAAAGAAACAAATCCAAAGCCCGTCAGATCCCATTATTGGTGTTAAAACAGTGGCAAATAAAGATATTAATAAAAAACTATGTGCAAAACCTATATAATTCGCCATATAAGTATTATTTATAGAACTATAAAAATTTAAGAATATAACTCCAATTAATGAAGGAGGTAATGATAATGCAAATAATTGAAGGGAAAATGTTGCCGTGGGAAGAACCTCAGGGTTTTTACCAAAAAGACCAACTAAAAATGAGGAAAATATTATGACAAGTAATGAAAGAGGAACTATAATATACAAACCCCATTTAATTGATATTTTCAAAAGATCAGATAGTGAACGTCTATCTTCTTCACCATAAAAAATCCCACCAAGTAACATTGTTGTCATTCCAACCCCCATAGCTACTGCACTTAATAATTGATTTATATTTGATTGAATAGTCAAAGCACCCATCACTATTACTCCACCAACCCATAATGCAATATGATTAGTAACAATTGTTCTTGCCATTGTGAAAATTCTATTTAATGCTGTTGGCAGTCCTATTCTAATAATTTCAATAGCTTCTCTGAAATTATGTATTTTAGATAAATGTAATGTATTTTTTTTAGTAAAAAAATGAGAACATAACACTAACACACCCAAAGTATAACTAATTGATGTTGCAATACCAATACCAAACATTCCTAAGTGGAATACAGTGACAAATAGAATATCTAAAGTTATATTAAAAATAGTTGAAATTGTGATTGAAAGCAATCCTAAGTTAGGATTATTATCTAATCTAGTATATGAAAATAATACTTGAGATAAAATTAAAGAAGATGTTCCTAATATCAATCCAAACATAAAATCAGAAGCCAATGGTGTTAAAGCCCCAGTAGCACCTAAAAGAACAGATAGATAATCTACATAAAAAGGAGAAAATGCAGTTATTATTATTGAAGTTATAAGCCCAATTAAACAAGTCATAGTAAAACTATCATTAACTTTTCCTCTTTCTTCTCGCCCAATATAATTAGAAGATAATATTGTACCTCCATTTCCAAAAACTGTTGCAAAAGCCATTATCAAAATAAAAATAGGAGAAACTATACCATAAGCAACCATGCCTTCATTTCCCATGAAATTGCCGACAATCAAACCGTCAATCACCATTCCTAAAGTAGCATTAATTAGTCCTATTATTGAAACAAACAAGTATGATTTAAAAGATTTTAAAATTAAATAATTATTCGTTAGTGTATTCTTAATTATAACACATCCTATTTAAATAATAAAGTTATCATTGCAAACTCAATAGTATTGCATTGACACTTATTTAAATTAAAATATTGAACAATTTAATTACATATGGATATAATTATATTAAAATTATTACAAAAACATCACATAATAGCTAACAAATTTATACATCCCCCAAGTATGTGAACATGATTTTATTTGTATTCTTAATTAAATATATGTTTTGTGATTTAACCAATGCTGTTAACTTAATGTTTATATAGTAAATTGTTCATATCTATTATTAGTATTATGTTTTATTTAGACAAATATGTGTAGTTGCATTATCATTAATTGTAATAAGATCTTAAAAGAGTTTTTTGAGTTAATAACTTCGGATGAATTTCTAAAAATGAGCAAAATAAATTTTGAATCATTTATACACAATATATTTAAAAACCTAAAGTTTGATAACAATTTAAATTATAATGACTTTTTATAAAGTCTTATTTTTTTAATTTATTTTGAAGTTTAACTCTTTTTTTAGAATAATTTTAATTCTGCACTTAAACAAACTTGTTCTAATAGAACTTCCTCTTTTCCTTCTTTTAAGAATTTTATAATCCAGTTTAATTCCGTTGACTTTTTTAAACTGATTTAATTCCTTAATTTTATTTTAATTATAATTTCATCTGGAAAGTTCAAAACTAATCACAAATAAAACACAAAAATCAAATTCATATAGTTAAAATTGCACATTCATACATATCAACAATTAACAAATCTATTACTCCCATCAAAACAAAGTTATCGACCCACTTCCTTGTAAAAATACTTCTTATCAACATTTTCATGAAAAAATAAATATTAATCAAAAATAAAAAAATACAACAATTAATAAGTTCTAATTTAAAAATTTAAGTAGTATTCAATTAGTTAGCAAAAATATAGGATAAATTTTCAATTATGAACATTTTAATTAAAAATTATGAACATTTAATTAATTTATTATTATAACTACTATTTTATAGAAATATCTAAATTAATTTAAAAAATCTTTGTTTTAAGAATTAGTAAATATAAATTAAATCATTGCTTAGAAAAAATAGGAATATAAAAAAATAAAAAAAGAAAATGAAAAATTATCCAAATAAAGCTCCTAATCCAGCTGCAGCTTCTTCTTCGGATGCTTCTTCTTCCTCTTCTTCCTCTTCTTCTTGATCAGGAGCTTCTTCTGCTACAGCCCCTCCAGCAACTGGTGCAGCTGCTAATGCTGTGGTTTCAATAGCTTCTTCAATATCAACATCTTCTAAAGCTGCTATTAATCCTTTAATTCTTGCATCGTCTGCTTCAATTCCTGCTACTTCAATTACACCTTTAACACTTGCTTCATTAATTTCTTTGTCTCCACTATGTAATAACATAGCCGCATATATGTACTCCATGTTTTTCACACCTTTATAGTTTTTATATCATATTATAGTTGATCAAACTTTAAAAGTTTGTCTTTTGATTTCTCATTTCTAAATTTGAATTAAATTAAAAATTTTAAAAGTTTGAATTTTATCCAAAGAGAGCCCCTAAACCAGCTGCTGCATCTTCTTCAGTTGATTCTTCTTCCTCTTCTTCATCATCATCCTTAGGTTCACTATCACTAACTACTGGAGCAGATGCTGTAGGAACACTTGAAAGTTTATTTACTAATTCTTCATCTAAAGCACCTTCATAAGTTAGTTGGGATGCGAGAGCTAACATTTGAGAATTAGCTAAAGATATTAAGATTTCTGAAGTTTTATCATTAACAATAGCTGCATTAATAGCTAAATTCATAGATTTGCTAAATGCACTATTAATAATCAGAGAAATGGTCTTCTTCGTAGGTATAGCTCCATTGATAGATAGGTTAAATGCCCCTTTAACAGCAGATTTAAGATCTTGAATGATTTTCTCACTATCAACATTTAAAAGATCAGAAGGGTATATTGTCTCATCTTCATAAGCCACTCTAAGATCAATCCCTACTTCCATCGGGTTTATATCCATCCTTGTTAATGCACTTGCAACACTTTTGGAAACAGTTCCTCCTGCTTTAACAACAACTGTGTCCTTAGAGACCACAATTTTCTTTTTATCAATTTTAGCAGGTATTCCTATCTGTTGAAGTTCACCAAGAAATGGACCTGGTTCAAATCCAGTATCTCCTGCAGGAACCACAATATCTTCTGTAGCAACAGCCCCTACTTTAGCAGGAGCAGGAGTTTTGCTATCTTCTAAAATTTTAAAGAGTCTAAACGGATTCAAGTCTGTAAAAATTACTGCTGGCTGTCCTTCCATATAAGGAGCAAGATCCGCAATATTAGTTTTACTCTCAGAATCTTTAAGTGCTAAGTCTATTAAATTCTTTTTAGACATCTTTATTCTAGCTTTACCTATTAAAGATTTTCTCATCTGTTGCATCTGTTTAGCTGGTATGTTTAATAAATCAACAATACCCACTACACTATGAGAATCAATTAATGATTTAAGGTCTTTAACTTCTTCTTTCTTCCATTCAGCAATATGAGCCATTAAATCACCCTCACTACTGAACCCATAGTTGTCTTAATAAACATGGATTTTATTTGACTTCTACCTTTTTCTAAATTTTGATCTAGTGTAGCTAAAACAGCTTCGATGTTCTCAGCTATTTTATCATCTGCCATGTCTTGAGTTCCAACTAAAGTTTGGACTGTAGCTTGACTTTTAATACCAACTTTAACAGTGGATTTTAATCTCTCAATTAAAGGTTCTACTTTTATAGATGATGGTACTGGTTTAGGCATTTTTTTACGAGGTCCAAGAACTGGTCCTAAAAATCTACCTACCAAAGGCATCATATCTGCCTGAGCCACAAAGAAATCGTATTTATTCGCTAACTTCTTAGCTTGTTTTCTATCTTTACCGATTTCTTCCAATCCAACTTTGTCAATAACAAGATCAATGCCAGTGCTTTTAGCTTGAACAGCCAACTCCCCATCAGCAATAAAGCCTATTTTTATGTCTTTACCACGACCATTAGGGAGGGAAACTTCCTCATCAAACCGATTTTCTGGTTTTTTGACATCCAAATCCTTGATATTTATAATTATATCAATGGATTGTGTGAAGTTTCGCGGCTTTGAACCTTCTTTAGCCTTCTTCACTGCTTCTACTATGTCTTGTATCATACAAATCCTCCATGAACTTTGAAAGTTCATTAATGGATATTTAATCTGGTTTGAAGTAATTGATTTATTTAGTATATAATGATTAATTTATATGATATTATTTTTTATTATGATATTATATTTAAAAAATAAATTATTAAAGTATAATAATTATCAATATAAAAAAAATTTAAATCTACAAATTAAATTATCAATTACAAATATAAACAATATATCATTTACAATTATTAACATGTAAAATCATCTACACTGCATAAAAATGAATAATAAGATATATCTATTTATTTATTTTGAATTCTTAATTTTTTTACTATTTTAGTTTTTAATGTAATTTTATTTTAACATAACATATATAAACATACATTTTTAATAAAATATGAAATTTATATAATAAAATTTTTATAAATTAAATAATTTAGTTAGTTTAAATAAGCAATAGCTATTAAACCCATTATCCAACTAAAATACTGTCATATTCACCAACATCAACAGCTTTTTGAGCTTCACGAGGATCTTTACCATCAACCGTTATGCCCATACTAACACAAGTGCCCATAACTTCTTTAGCACCATACTTATAATCATTGGATAATAATGAACCAAATTTCATGCGAGCTATTTTTAAAGCTTGTTCCACTGATAAGTCTGCAACTTTATCTAACCCAGGATCTTGAGACCCTTTTTCTATTTTAAGTTCATCCATAATAAGAGCAGTTGTTGGAGGAGTACCTATTTCAATCTCAAAATCTTTTGTACTACTATCAATAATTATTTTAACTGGTACTTTCATTCCTTTAAAATCAGCACTTTTACTATTAATTTCTTCAACTACCTTCATCATATTAAGACCAAACGGTCCTACTGCTGGACCTAAAGGTGGACCAGGAGTAGCAGTTCCACCTTCTATAAGAACTTCAACACTATCTTTTGCCATTAGTCAGCCTCCTTTTGTATAATTCTAATTTGATCAGCTTTAACAGTGACTGGAATAGGAACTGCAGCTTCTATTAATTCAAGTACAGCCTCTTCACGAGATTCATCAATACGCACAATTTTAGCTCTTTCTCCCTTGAAAGGTCCTGAAACAAGTTCTACAATGCTTCCTTTCATAATAGAAGATATTATTGGCTCTGGTCTTAAGAATTTCTTAACTTCCTCAAAAGAAATTGTGCTGTCACCTGCTCCTCTATTTTCAACAAGTCCTCTTAAATGAGGTATTTTCAAAACAGGATTCCTCATATCAATTTTAGTTGAAGATTCCACCAATATATAACCTTTCAAAGACTCTGGAACAATTATGGCAACAATATCAATCCCACTTTCCATCGCTTTTCCAGCTAACATTCTTGCCACATTTCTTTCTTGACCAGCAGAAGTTTTAAGAGCATAAATTGAGTTACCATACTCTCCTGTAGAATCAAAAGCCCCTTCGGAGTTTAAAGTATCTTCCATTTTAATATACACCTTACAAATTAAAATTTAATTTAATAAAAATTAAATAACCTAATCCTTCCAAAAATAAAGCATCAATTATCAATATTTAAAGAAAAAAGGAATTTAGTAAAAATAAAATTTAAATTCAAAAATTAGATATTTAACAATAAATAATATATTTATGTATTAATGATTCAAGTATATAAACTTTAATATTTTTTCAAAAGTTATCAATCAATTCATAATATAAAAATTCACTAAAAAAATTAATTTAATGTAATAGAATTTAAAAAAAGAAAAGAATTATAAAATTCCCATAGCTTTATTGGTTTTAGCTATGGATTTTTCACCATCTAATTCTAATTCTAATAATGCTCTTATAGCATCAACATTCTCAGGAACAACATCAGATTCTTGATGTACAGCTTGCATATAGAATAACTCCCCATTTACAACATTAACAGACTCTCTCCAAATAGGAATTTCAAAGAAATCATTTCTATTTCTTCCAAGTTCTTTAGCATATTCCATAAAACCAGCAGTTGAAGTTAAACCATCCTCTGCATTTAATAAAAGAACTCTTGATCTTTTCTCCCATGCATCAATTACATCATCAGTTTTTGCATCATTTTCAAGTTCCACCATTAAATTATGTTGGTGCATAAGAGTGGTTGGAACTAATAAAGCCATAGTTGTAATATCTACATCTTTTAATACAGTTTCAAGATCAGGTCCATGATGAGAAGGAACTTTAGGTGGGTTTGGCACAATTCCATTAATTGGTCCTTTATTAACTTGATAAGGATCTCCTCCACGGCGAACCATAACGGCTCTAACTTTTTTAATCCCCCAGTTCTTACTAACTGGAGTTAAACTACGAGCCAAACCAGTTGTATTACATGAAACAACCCTGGTATATTCCATTCCGACAGAATCAGAATAATTTGCAATCGAATTAAATGATAATCCTGTAAGATCATGTTTTTCCCCACCTTGATAAATAGCTTTAACACCTTGAGCCTTATATTTCTCAAGATTTTCAGGACCAACATTACCTGGAGTACAATCAACAACAACATCTGACTTTTCAATCATATCATCAGTTGTTCCAGCTATTTCAATTCCAGCTTCATCAAATAACTTTTCACGCTCTGGAATAGCTATATACAAATCATATCCCTTGTTAACAGCCACTTTAGCTTCATAATCTGGCTTAGTTTTACTAACACCAATAACTTTCATATCATCTTGCACTGAAACTGCATCAGCTACTCTTTTTCCAATTGTACCATACCCATTAATTGCTACAGACGCTTTCATTTTAAATCTCCTATTATCAAATTTCATAATATATTTTACAGGATATAAATCATTTCAATATAAAAATAAAATTTTATCAAACATTACTTATAAAAGATAAAAAGATTAGAAACCCATTAACTCCTACAATAACTATAAAAACATCCAATTATCTAAATCACTATACCAATTCTTGTTTTTAAATAATGCAAATTAAATTAAAAAAAGTTTTTACTTCTCCTTTAAAAATTTTGAAAAATAAATCTACTACACATAATGATTAGTGTAAAATAATATATAAATATTATGATAATAACTTTAAAATTGATTCGAAAACTATAAAATCCATTGCTTATAATTTACTTAATTGCAATATTGATTTAATTTCAATTTTTTGCCTATTATCCTTTCAAAAAAAGACTTTAAACAATTTTTAATGCTGTTCTACAGTAAACAGCTTTAAACACATGTGTTTTCATTTAAAATATCCTGAACTTTCACTGCATACCTTATTAATTTCAATTTAATGCCCCATAACTGACATTATAGTAAGTTTGATAATTTTTTAAAAAATAAGTTTCTTTAAATTTGTAATACTCATTAAATATCCTTTATCATATAAAATATAAGCTATTTCAATTGAATTTTTTAAAATAATTAATTTAAACTTATTAAAAACTTATTAAAACGAAGAATTAATTCTTCTAAATTATAAAATAAAAAATTTTATAAATAAAATCTATAAATGATAAAACAATAATACAACTAACATAGAGACCATAATATTTAATTTTGAAAAAACTTCTTCCATATTAAAATTCAAACCAAAACTTTAGAAAAAGTTTGATTTAATTTAAAATTAATAAGTTTAATCAAGACCCAAAAAAATAATAAAATTCCATTTTTCAATTTAAACTCAAAAATTCTTCAATTAAACCAAAAATAATTATACTATTAAAAAGATTGTCAAAAAGTGTGGAGGTTTTCATGAAAATCCATGTTTTATATAAACGAAAAACTCGTTTTTCTAAATTATAAAATCAGAGATTTTACAATTAAAGAAAATCAAAGATTTTCTAAGCTAAAACAAACTTTAACTAAAGAAAATCAAAGATTTTCTAAGCTAAAACAAAATTTAACTAAAGAAAATTAAAGATTTTCTAAGCTAAAACAAGTTTTAACTAAAGAAAATCATGGAAATTGAAAAACCTCACAAAAGTTTACAACCTCCTATTAAAAGATTAAAAATATAAACTGAGGATCCAAATAATGTATCTAAACAAAGAAGAAGAAAAAATGTGTCAAGGAGCATATGGAACCACTGTTGCAAAAAGTATGGAAATAATAGTTGCCTTAGGAGACATTTACGAAGCACCATCTCTCATAGACATCACATCCGCTCAAATTCTGGAGTATCATACAAAACCATTGGAGAAGCAGGATTAGAATACTTAGAAAACTTATCCAAAGATGGAACAGACCTTGTAAATATTCCCTCAACACCAAACCCAGCAGGAATAGACTTAGACAACTGGAAAACATTAAACTTCCCAAAAGAATTCAGTGAAAAACAAAAAAGAATAGTGAAAGCCTATGGAAAACTTGGAATAAGTGAAACATGCACATGCACACCATACCTAATCGGTAATGTCCCTCGATTAGGAGACCACGCAGCATGGTCAGAATCATCAGCAGTCACATACCTAAACTCCATAATTGGAGGTAAAACAAACAGAGAAGGCGGACCATCAGCCTTGGCATCAGCTATTTGCGGCAAAACATCTATGTACGGTTATCATGAACCCCAGAACAGAATTGCAAACACCATTTTCAACTTAGACATTAAAATATCTGGTCTGGACTACGGAACAGTAGGATACATAATTGGTAAAGAGATAGGTGACGGAGTTCCATACCTCAACCTACAAAACAAATCCAAAAACACCGAACTAAAATCCCTTGGAGCAGCACTATCCTCATCAGGTGCAGTTGCACTATACCATATTGAAAACGAAACACCAGAATATAAACTTGCTAAAAATGATAAAGATTTCAAAACACTTGAAAAAATAACAATAAACAAAGAAGATATTCAAAACACCAAAAAAAACTTATCAACCACAAACGAAGAAGCCGACTTAGTATGCTTAGGATGCCCACACACTTCATTAGAAGAAATAAAAGAAATAACAACATTTATCAAAGGAAAAACTCTTAAAAACCAATTATGGGTCTGCACATCCATCAACATCAAAGCATCAGCAGATAGAATGGGTTACACACAAACCATAGAAAACAGTGGAGGACATATACTTACTGATAATTGTATGGTTGTAGCCCCAATTGAAGAGATGGAATATAAAAATATTGGTGTGAATTCTGTAAAAGCAGCCAACTATGTACCAAGTATGTGCAACCTAAATGTCATATACGACAACTTTGAAAACTCATAAAATTCAAATAATAAAAAAAAGAAAAAGATAATAACCTATGTCTAACAGTACCACGACGATATAAATATATGTTGACCATAAAATTGTTTATATAAACGAAAAAAAGAAAATATAGAGAATTACATTCCTAAAATACAAGAATATGACATAAAAGCAAAAATCAGCAGAAAAATTCATTAATTTTGTTAATAAATTGTAACATGAATATAGCCATACTCTTATTCAAAATATTTATTAATCCTATTTTTATTAATAATATTCTTTCATCATCCAATGCTTTTATTCAATTCTTCATTAAACTTTTTTTTATCTAAAAGATTTTCCCACTTAGCTATTACAATGGTTGCAACACTATTCCCTATAAGATTAGTGATTGCCCTAACTTCAGAGAGTATTCTATCAACACCTAACAGTAATGTAAGAGCTTCAATAGGGATTTGATTAAATGTAGAGAGTGTTGCACTTAAAACAATGAAACCACCACCAGTAACTGCTGCCGCTCCTTTAGATGTTAGCATTAAAATAAATAAAATAAGCAACTTATCTTGTAGACTCATATCGATATTGAATGCCTGAAAAATGAATAAAGTTGCCATTGTTAAATATACACTGGTTCCATCTAAATTAAAACTGTACCCTGTGGGAACAACAAAACCAACAACAGATTTTTCACATCCTATTCTCTCCATTTTTTCCATGACGTTAGGAAGAGCAACTTCAGAAGAGCTTGTTGCGAGAACCAAAAGTACTTCATCCTTAATATATATAATAAGTTTCACAATATTGAATCCACACATCTTGGCAACAATGCCTAAACCAATTAGAACAAAAACTATACAAGTTGAATAAACACTCACAACCAATGTAAACAAGTTGGAAATGGCTTCAATTCCATGACTTCCTATTGTAAATCCCATAGCTCCAAACGCTCCTATAGGAGCGAAATAGGTTACTGTCCTAACAATTTCATAAAAAACTTTCGTAGTCTTATCTATTACATTTAACACGATGTTTCCAGATCCTTTTAGTTTTAGAAGCCCAACACTAAACAATATTGATACTAATAAAACTTGTAAAATATCCCCATTAACAAATCCACTAAATACCGTGTTTGGAATTATATGTAATAAAAAATCAACACTATTAATATTATTACTTGAAGTTGGGACTGAACTCAATTCATTTAAGTTAAAATCCAGTCCATTCCCTGGCCGCACCAACTCACCAACAACCATGCCAATAATTAGTGCAATTGTACTCATGATTTCAAAATAAATCAATGCTTTTATGCCTAATTTTCCTGCTTTTTTCAAATCGTTTAGTCCTACAATTCCAGTTACTAATGTTCCGAATATAATTGGAGTAATTAGCATTTTTATAAGATTTATAAATCCTTTACTTAGTGGCTCTAAACTCACCCCAATTTTTGGATAAAAATTCCCAACCAATATTCCTAAAATCATTCCTATAATTACTTGAATGTAGAGATTTTTGAAAAAGTTAGGTATTTTAAAAGTTAGTTTAATCATAAATTTAATATATTCAACATTATTATTATATATAGTTTATTAAAAATTTTTTATTTTTATTCTATGAACTATTATATTTTGATTCTATGATCATTATATTATAACATCATATTATTACTAAGAAGTTTATAAAGAATCTTATTTTGAAGAATGGATGGACGAATATATTTATGCAAAAAGTTAGGTAAAAAACTATATATTTTAATGTTGTATTATATCAATGAATAGAGTTTGTGCAACCTTCCAGTAGGATATTCTTATAAAAAAAGGATTATATTATTTATTCAAAGATGTCAAAGGACACTAAAATCCGTTTTAAAAAAAAACTAAGATTTTATGATCTTAAAAACCATAAAATATTTGTTTTAGATCAAGTTGCTTCTCAAAATCTTTCATTAATTCACCAAGAACAATTTGTAAAAAATCTGAAAGAAATTTGATTTTTATGTTTTATTTGTGATTAGTTTTGAACTTTCCAGATGAAATTATAGACAAAAAAATAAATGAAGTAATAACTTCTAAATTTCTTAATTAATTTTGTTTTAATAATATTTACATCGTATTTTGGAAAATGAATGAGATTAATACTAATTAAAAAGTATTAGTCAATTGATTCATCTTCATCAAGAGCCAATCTCATATTATCTGGATCTTGAGGTAAGTGTTCTAAGAAGTCTTCAGTAGATCTTCTAACATCGTTTGATCCAATAATATATCTTCCTACAACAAGAATATCAGCTCCACTGTCTTTTGCTTCGTTGATTTTTTGAGGGATTATTCCACCTGCTACAGCTACAAGACCATTACCAATGATTTTTTTAATGTTTCCAATGTTTCCCCACTCAGTGTTATCTTCAGTTTTTTCTCCTTTTTCAGCTTTTGAGGTTTCAAGATCCACATTCCTGTGCAGAAGAACTATATTTGGTTTTAAATCATCTTTAATTTCTGTTAATTTTTTTGTGATATTTTTAACATTCATCATGTCAAGTATAGAATATATTCCTTGTTTTTGTGCTTCGTGAATAGCTTTTTCAATGGATTCAATTGTTCCAAGACCAGAAATACATACAGCATCAGCTGTTTCGTTGGCAGCCATTGCAACTTCCACTCTTCCAACATCTAAGGTTTTTAAATCAGCTATTATAAATGAATCAGGTTTCAATTCTCTTATTTTGCTTACCACACCCACACCAAGCTTTTTAATTAATGGTGTTCCTGCTTCGATTAGTATTCTTTCTCTCTCTGGAATCGAATTTATTATTTTCTCCATTGATTCAAGATTATCTAAATCTAAAGCTATTTGTAAATATGGTGGACTCCATAGCCTGCTTACTTTGAATCCCATTATTGGATGGGTTCCACGATCTTTTTCACTTAATACTTTTTCAATGGATGGATATCCAGCCATGGCTCTTTTAATAGCTAATTTAGTAGCACCATAATTGTATTGGTATATTTTTCTATAATTTTCAGCACTGGGATCTATGAATACACTTACAAGTAAAACTAAATCTTCAACTTTATCCTTTGGAATTATTCCGTCTTCAACAGAATCCGCAACTGCTCTTCCAACGGCTGTCTGTGCAGGACCAAATATTTTACTTGCATCTTTGAGATTTCCAATTGTTACTTTAGGAATAATTAATGTAGATGGTTTTGTCATTAAATTAGGTCTAATAACAGAAAGTAATGGTGTATGTCCAATAGATAATTGACTTATACTATTTACAAAAGCACTGCCTACTTGACCTTCTTTATCACCTATCACTAAATCTATATGAGCTAATTCACTCCCTTCTCCAATCAATGCTTCTCCAATTTTATACATGATTTTATTCTCCTTTTAGGTGTAATATTTAATTTTATATATTTTAAAACACGATTATTTTTTAAAACAAAATTTTTCTTGAAATTATTTTATATTAATAAAAATTTTATATGATATTTAGAACAATCACGACATTGTCTAAATTACATTTTAATAATATGTTGTTTATTATATTTATTTTTTTTAGTATATATATTATAACAATAGGAATATAGAATTTTAAAAGACCTTAAAACCTATTTTAAATAAATTTATTCACTGAAAATTTATCCTATCTGAGAGATTTTTAGGTAATGTTAATCTTCTAAATGGCAAATGTTTAGATTGTGATTTAACTTCTTTAATAAGTTCATATACATCCATAATCTTTTTTTCACCAGTGGAACGAATAGAAACAGTGATATCATTGGTTTCAATTTCTTTATCTCCAATTACTATTGTGTATGGTATCCATTCTTTGGAAGCATTTCTTATTTTTTTACCAATTCTATCTTCCTTATTATCTATATCAACACGAATATCATTTTCATATATTTTATTAAATAGTTTGTTTGAGAATTCAAGGTGTTTCTCACCGATTGGAATTATTCTAACTTGAGTAGATGATAACCAAACAGGAAACATAGGTGGTTTTTCATTTATTTCAATGGCTATTTTTTCAAGTAAACTACATATAACTCTTTCTATGCTCCCAGTTGGACTACAATGTAAAATTATTGGATAATGTTCCTTTTCATCTTTTCCTAAGTAATCAATTTCAAATCTTTTACCACTTTCAACATCAATTTGGACTGTTGGATTTTCGATAGGTCTTCCTAATGCGTCAATAGCTGCAAAATCTATTTTACAAACCCAATAATGCTTTCTTTTTGGTATCAATTCTAAAATAACAGGTTTCCCTATTTTATTTGCTATTTCATGCATCCATTCTTTATTTTCATCATAGAATTCTTTTGAGGCTCTAAAAATTATCTCATAGTTAACATTAAGATCCACTCCAGTTTGAAGACAAATTTTTACTTGATTTTCAAACTCTTTTAAGGTTTGTTTCATATCACTACATGCTGTATGCCAATCAGGCATAGTGAATCCTCTTAAACGTTTAAGACCAATGACTTCTCCCCTTTTTTCAAATCTAAAACTGTATGTGGATAATTCATAAACTTTCGCAGGAAGATTTTTCCAGGTTAAAAAAGAATTTTTTAGCAGTCTAAATGCTCCAAAACAACATGCGAATCTAAGCATCAATTCTTTTTTTGTTTGAATTTTGTATTGTCTTTCACCAAATTTTTCTGCATGTTCTTTTATTGCCTCATTTGATAAGTCGTACATAACTGGTGTTTCGATTGGCATCGCACCGTTTTCAACCACTAAATTATTCACATAATCAGATATTAAATCTCTAATTAACTTACCTTTTGGAAACCATTTTAAATGACCAACATCGGCAGCACTTTCATAATCACACAATTCTTTTTCTCTCATTAATTTCACATGAGGTGGTTCTTCACCAGTAGATTGTGTGTTTCCAAGTTCATACTCCATAAGGTTTTCAAGGTCTTTATTAGAGAACTTATATTCTTCTGGAGTTGTTATTATGTCCTCGGGTTCAAGAATTAGAAATTGTGGTTTTTCTTTTATTAATTCTTCGTTTTTAACATTATCTTCGACTCCAACTGTTCTTGACAATTCAGATAATGGATGTCCTTTACATGAAAGTTCAAAAGATTTATACCAACCAAATGGTACTCTAAAAATATCATAGTTTTCTTTTTTAAATTTATCTTCAATTTTTTTAAGTACTTCAATAGCTATTTTAGGAGAACTTAATGAGGAAGATAAGTGAGCATAAGGATAAAGTATGATGTTATTTGCTTTTACTTTTTCATAAATCTCTTTTATTTCATTAAATACATTTTCCACAACATTTTCAATATTTTTTTCGTCTTCTTTTTCAACAGCAGAAAATACAACTAAAGATTCTTCAAAAAAACCATCTTTTTTGGTTTCTTCAATCTCTTCAGCAATTTTAGTCTTGTTTTTGGTTTGATATTTTAGATAATCTGAATGGATAAACAGTACTCGCATTAAATCACTCCATAATAATCCCATAATATATGATAATGTATTGTAACATTATTTTAAGTTCACCTATATCTATTTATTAAGTTATGTGAATTTTTATTTGAATTATCTTTTTATATGTGAATTTGTTTTTTTATATTCAACTACTCCAAATAACTTTTTGTAAATTGATATGATATAAAAAAATTAGTAACTTAGCCTTAAAAATATAAATTAATTATAAATAAATAATAAGTTTATTTTATTAAACTAATTTAATAAGATTATTTATAAAAAAATATTATATTTTAAATAATTAAATGAAATTTAAAAATTTTAATCAAGTTTAAAAAATTAACATAGTTATATTCTTAATTTACTGAAAATCGAAGATTTTCATAATTACAAAAATCAAAATTCTTGGCAATAATCAAAATTCAAAATAATATTTTAATTTAACAAAACACTAATAATATTATTAATTCTTTATTTATATTAAATAATGATATAAATAAAAGCCTAAAATAGTGATTAAATTAATTCTAAGTTCAATTTTTATCAAGTATATAATGTGATATTCTTTCGGATATTAAAATAGTGGAAGATACAAATAATATTAATATCCAATCAAATATTTCAAGGCTTACGGTTTTAAATATTTCTTGTAAAAATGGTGTATATACGATTAGTAAGTGTAATAAAAATGTTAATAAAATAGCTATCCAAAATATATTATTTCTTTCATTTGAATTAGATCTACTGTTAATAGCATTAAATATTTGATAGACAACAAAAACAGTGAATGCCATAGTCATAGATATTTTTTCTCCTCTTTGAGAGTTTAGTTCATGAATAAATAAGAGCAAGGTTCCTATTGTCATTACAATCCCAGAGATAAGCACATTTATTAGTGTATTTTTTGATAAAATTTCTCCTTTACCAGGTTTTCTGCTCATTATATCCACTTCAGAACCTTCCATACCTAAAGTTTGAGCTGGAGGTCCATCCATCATGATATTAATCCATAAAATTTGAACAGGATTAAATGGGACAGGTAAATTTAAAATTGAAGCTGAAATAATTGTTAAAATAGCTCCAATATTCGTAGAGATTTGGAACTTTACAAATCTTTTAATATTATCAAATATTTTTCTTCCCTCTTCAATAGCTTTGATAATTGTTGCAAAATTATCATCTTGAATAATCATATCAGCGGATTCTTTGGAAACATCAGTTCCACTACCCATTCCTACACCAATAGAAGCTTTTTTAAGTGCAGGAGCATCATTAACACCATCTCCAGTCATTGCAACAATGTTTCCATGATTTTGCAGTGCTTCGACTATTCTAACTTTTTGCTCAGGAAAAACTCGTGCATAAACCTCCACATCTTCCACAATTCTCTTAAATTCTTCATCAGAAAGTTCATCGAGGTCCTGACCAGTTAAAACTTTACCTTTATTTAAAATACCAATTTCTCTCGCAATAGATGAAGCTGTTGACTGATGATCTCCTGTAATCATCACAACTTTTATTCCAGATGATATACACGATGCAACAGCGTCTTTTGCTTCTTCTCTTGGAGGATCCATCATCCCAACCAAACCAACAAATATTAATCTGGATTCAACAATATCAGGATTATCAAGGTTAAAATCATCCTTTATTTCTCTATAAGCAAAACCTAAAACTCTAAGAGCAGAATCAGTCATTTCTTTAATTTCATCAGTAATTTCATTTCTTTTTTCATTATCTAAGACTTCTATAACTCCCTTGTTGTCAATGAATTCAGATTTCTCTAAGATAATTTCTGGTGCACCTTTAGTAGTGATATAAAATTTTTCCCCTGATTTTTGAATTGTTGTCATTCTTTTTCTTAGACTGTCTAATGAATATTCTTTTATACGAGGATAGTTTTCTTCAAGATCCAATTTTTCATATCCATTTTTTAATCCATAATTTAATACAGCCACATCAGTAGGATCACCAATGCCTTCACAGCCTTTAATACTTGCATTGTTACACAAAATAGCTATTTCATAAGATTTTTTAGCATTCATAATTTTAGTATCCTTAACCTCCATTCTATTCAGTGTTAGTGTACCTGTTTTATCAGTGCAGACAACTGTACATGAACCAAGAGTTTCAACAGCCAATAATTTTTTTACAATTGCATTTGATCTAGCCATTCTTTGCATACCTAATGCTAAAGTCAAAGTCAAAGTAGCTGGAAGACCTTCTGGAATAGCTGCGACTGCAAGAGAAACAGCTACCATGAATGTTTCAACGATTGAACTTCCTTTTAAAAATTGAAGAGTGAAAACAATAGCACAGACAACAATAGCTATTAAACCAAGAGTTTTACTTAAAGAACTTATTTTCTTCTGAAGTGGAGTATCTTTATCTTTTTCACTTATCATTTGAGCAATTTTTCCAATTGATGTGTTCATTCCAATAGCTATTACAATTCCAGTCCCACGACCAGATATAACATTAGAATCCATGTAAGCTATTGCTCTTCTTATGTTTTCATCATGAGAGTCTTTATCAATGTTCAATAAATCAACATCGTCAGAATTTTTTGTTACAGGGAAAGATTCACCAGTTAAGGATGATTCATCTATTTTCAAATCAGAAGAATCAACAATAATTAAATCAGCAGGAATTTTATCTCCTTCTTCAACAATGACTATATCACCAATTGTTAGTTGGGTTCCATTGACTTTTTGGACTTGACCATCCCTTTTGACAATTGCATCTGTTGTTATAAGAGACTTTAATTTCTCAATAGCTTTTTCAGATCTATACTCTTGTATAAAACCAATACTCCCATTTAAAAGAACAACGATTAAAATCACCATTGAATCAATAATGTCTCCAATGAAAAATGCTGCAATAGCAGCAATTATAAGAAGAAGTATAAGTATGTCCATAAACTGCATTAAAAAAATTTTTAAATATGAATCTTTTTCACCTTCAGTCAGTTCATTGTTACCATGCTTTTTAAGCCGTTTTGTTACTTCTAAGCTGGCTAATCCATCTTCACAACTTTCATATTTTTTATAAACTCTTTTTAAATCATTCATTAATTTCAAACCTTATTTTGCATTTCTTTAATGTTTTTTATATTTTAGAGATTGAGTATAACCTTAGTAATCTTATTTATTTGTTTAATTAATTTTTTATAATAGATGAGTCTGTCTAACAATTCTGATTCGCTGAACAAAAATTTAATTTATAGATTTTTATTGAAAATTATTTAAATTATTTTAAATATTTAAAAATTATTCAAAGACTATAAAAAGTGTGGAGTTTTTCATGAAAATCCATGTTTTATATATATGTTAGTGTTACACAATTTATTAATAAAATGAGAAAAACAAATAAAACGGACTTGATGGGATTTGAATCACCGACCGTAAGATTAGAAATGTTAGTGTATCTCTTTATTTTTTGAGTTTTTCATATTCCTCTAAAAATTTAGTTGCTTTTTCTATTGAATATTCTGCTTTGTATTTATTAAAGGATATTAATATATCATAATCCGCTTTATTTCTGTTTTTTTCAAACTCAAAGTAATATTTACCTATATTTGTACTAAAAAGTTCTGTTTTTAAATAGTGTTTGCTGAATTCACTCATAACTCCTGAATGTGTTTTAGGAGTGATATTGATCTTTGAAAGTAATGATTTAGCTGCATAAAATATAGCATAATATGATTCACTAACACAGAGGTTATATCTTTCATTTTCCAATGCTATTTTTGCATTAATCAGCCGTTCTTTTGCTTCATTAAAAAGTAATTCTGTATTATCCAATTAAAATACCTTCTTTTTCTACATTAGCTAAAAAATTGCTGTTTTCGTTGTATTTATAGTCTTCAATTGATAGGAGTATGACAGATATATCCTCATCTTTGTTTAAATAAATATCAAAAGCTTTACTATATATTTCATCTTCAACTTTATATTTATCTTTAGCTATTACTAAAATATCAATGTCAGAACCTTTTTTATCTTCATTTCTTGCTACAGATCCGTATAATATGATTTTTTCTATTTCTGGATGGTTTAATGATTTTGCAAAGTCTATAGCTAATTGTTTTTTATTCATAAAAGACACATTAATTTAATTAGTTTTACTTTTATAATTATTTATAGATGATGTTATATAATTTTTTATCTTTTTTTATAATTATTGAGTCTGTCTAACAATTCTGACTCACAACAAAAATTTAATCTATCAATTTTTATTGAAAATTATTTAAATTATTTTAAATATTTAAAAATTGTTCACCTAAGTATTTATATAGGTTGAACAAAAATATTGTTGGACAGCCTCAGATATTTTTAAAAATAAAAAATGTTTGAAATTGTTATCAATTGAACTTATTTTACACAAATTAATAGAATATTTTCTTATTCAAATTCTGTTAAAAGACAAATAAGATATAGGATTATAATTATTTTTAAAAAATAGTCGCTACGATCTTTAATTATTATAAACTTTGATGTTAAATATATATGAACATATTAAAAAGTAAATTGATATAAAAATAAGAACTAATACATTTCTTTCAAGGTTTCAATGGCTGTTTTATCATTATTCCAAGGTTTAAAAGCTAAATCAACATATATTATAGCTTCATTTTCGTCACCCATACCATAATATTCTGGCATCTGTTTAGGAATTTTCTTTTTATTAATTAAGTATGGAACGACATATTTATTTGAGTCAACAGCTTTATGATAGAGAGTTTTAATTAATTTTTTCTCTTGTTTAGTTTTTATAGAAAGTAGTAATTTAGAGAATTCCCATGTAGCACTATCTTCTTCATCATAGAATTCTAATAATTTTATAACTTCATTTAGTCTGTTGAGTTCCAATAATCTATTAATTAAAATATATCTGATTCCTTGATTGTCACCAGGGTTAAGTTCCAACATATATTTTAGTTGATCAACTGACTTTTCTGTTTCTCCATCATTCCATAATAACATTGAATACTTTAATAAATGTGACATGAAAGGACGAGTTTCAAGCAATGACCAAAAATCCCCTTTATGTTCTTTAAAATATTCTTTACCCTTAGTGGAACGAAATAGATCAATGGCTTCTTCGTAATCATCAATTGTTTCTAAAGGATTGTTTCCATTTATTACATAATCATCAAATAAATCTATATCCTCATCCAAATCAATATTTAAACTAATTTTATTGCCAAAAATAGATTTTAAACATTCTTCTGCATATTTTTTGGGCATAGGAGTTCTAAGAATGTCGATAAAATTGTTTAAGTCATAATTATCAATTTCGTTCCCATTTCTTTCAACGATGAAATTCTTTAATTCGTTTATATACTCTTCTTCATCCATCTCCAGATTTTCTGCAATTAAGTTGGCTGGTGTTACATTATTTTCTTCAAAATTCATTAATTCAGATTTAGGAATGATCAACCCATCTTCTGTAATGACCATATCTCTCAGTGGATTATTTTCAAGCATCCGATTAGTAGAAAATTCTTTATCGTAGTGACCTAAGTTGACTGTGTCCCTAATTTTCTTTGCTTTTGTTGAGACTGTGGACTTTTTCGTGTTAAAATAGTCACATATATCATCAGGAGTCAAATAAGGTTCAAAAGACTTATCAAATAAGAAGTTTATCTGACCAAGTGCATATATAACAGCACTAGCCCAGATTTCAAGATTTCCTCTTTTAAATGGAACATCATGCTTTCTCCCTAATTTTTTCACGAGTTTGTTAGAGAGTTCTTTATATTCATCATCAATATATTCTTCAGCGAAAGTTTCTACCATTTCTAACAGCTGTTTTTCTTTATTTTTAGTTTTTTCATCAGACATTTTATCATTTAAATTAGAGTTTAATATTAGATAAATTAACTGTTAATTACTTCAACATTTAAAATTCGATCTATGATTAAAATTCAATGATTTTAACCTTTTCTAAGACTTTTAATTTTGAATACTGATCTGGAATTTATTTTTTTCATTATTTAATTATTAGACTTTATAAATGATTAGGAGTAATTAACTTTTCTTTCTAAAATAGCTTTAAGTTGATTAAAATCAGGTTCAATTTCAATTGGTTTGGATGAGGCTCTAATAGCTACATCAGGATCTTTAAGTAAATGCCCTGTAACAACAGCAACAACTCTTTCACCTTTATCAATGATACCTTTATCAACTAATTTTCTAAGACCAGCAATTGATGATGCTGAAGCAGGCTCAACACCAATTCCTTCGACTCTTGCAAGTAGTTTTTGAGCATCTAATATTTCTTCATCTGTCACTGAGTCGACATATCCATCTGAATCGTATATTGCTCTAAGAGCCTTAATGTGACTAACAGGATTACCTATTCTGATAGCTGTTGCCACAGTTTCAGGATTTTCAACAGGATTTATACTATAAGATTTATTTTTAAAGGCTTCAACAATAGGAGCAGCTCCTTCTGCCTGAATTCCAGTCATAATAGGTTTTTCATCAATATAATCGGCATTATGAAATTCAGTGATCCCTTTCCAAATAGCTGATATATTTCCAGCATTTCCAATAGGTAGTATGATCCTGTCTGGGGATTCCCATCCTAATTCATCAATAATTTCAAAACCTATGGACTTTTGCCCTTCTAATCTAAATGGATTAATGGAATTGAGAAGATAAATATATTTTTCATTAGCTAATCTTGTGGCTGATTCAAGTGCTTGGTCAAAGTTTCCATTAATGGATAAAACTTCACTACCATAGAACATCGCCTGAGCTAATTTTCCAAGAGCAACTTTACCTGCAGGTAAAAGTACTATTGATCTTAAACCTCCACGGGCAGCATATGCAGCAAGAGATGCGGATGTATTGCCAGTTGATGCACAACCAACGGTATCAACACCAAGTTCGACAGCTTTAGTAACTCCAACACTCATTCCTCTGTCTTTAAAACTGCCTGTTGGATTTGAACCTTCTACTTTAACATAAAGCTCAATACCTAATTCTTTTCCAATTTTATCACATCTACAAAATGGTGTTCCTCCTTCATCTAATGAAACAACATTGGAATAGTCAACTGGTATAAATTCCTTATATTTCCAAAGTCCTAATTTTCTTCCACCAAAAACATCTTTTGAAATGTTATTCTCAACTTCAACCTCTAAAACAGAACCACATTTTTCACAAATGTAGACTATCTCATCATTATCATATGTTTGCTCGCATGAGACACATTTTATCATTAAAATCACTATAAACAATATTTTAATATACAATAATTAATAAATATTAACTATCAAATTAACAACTCTTAAATATTCAGATATTGTATCTATTTAAAGTTTAATTAATATATATTTTCATAGTTGAAAAGTATTTTATTAATAATTAATTATAGGATGAAAAAATGATTGAATCGTATGAAAAAGCAGGGAAAATTGTTTCAAAAGTTAGAAATGAAGCATCTGAATTAATAAAAGATGGTTTAGCTATTATGGACTTAGTTGAGTTTGTTGAAAGTGAAATAACTAAGAAAGGTGCTGGAATAGCTTTTCCGTGTAATGTTTCTGTAAACGAAATAACAGCCCATTATACATCTCCACCAAATGATGAAAATATTATAAAAGGAGGAGATTTAGTTAAATTAGATTTAGGAGCTGAAATTAATGGTTATATAGCTGATTCTGCAATTACAATAATGGCAAAAGGAGATAATGACTTAAATGATGATGAGATAAATAAAAATGAGGTTTTAATAGAAGCATCTGATGCTGCTTTAGAGGTAGCTATTAGCACAGTTAAAGCAGGGGTTGAAGTTAATGAAATTGGTGGGGAAGTTGAGAAAGTAATCACTAACTTAGGTTTCAATCCTATTCGAAATCTTACGGGCCATAGTGTAGATCAATGGAATTTACATTCTGGATTATCAATTCCGAATTTTAAAGATAATAAACCTGGAATATTAGAAGAAGGTGATGTCTTAGCTATTGAACCTTTCGTTACAGATGGTGTGGGTTATGTTATTGATATACCTACAGTGAACATATTTAAATTTTTAAAAATCCGACCTTTTAGACTTCCATATACAAAAAAAGTTTTAAACCATATTAAAGGAAACTATCCTCATTTGCCATTTTCATTCCGATGGTTAACAGATGAATTTAGTGTTAATAGACTTAATTCAACCATAAAAGAGTTAGTAGATTCAATGGCAATTTATCCATACTATACCTTACGAGAAAAAAGTGGTGCATGGGTATCGCAAAAAGAACACACGGTTATTGTAGAGAAAGAAGGTTGCTATATTACCACCAAATAACAAAATTAATACCAGAATTTCACTTTTTTTATAATTTATATCATTTTCATATGAAACTATTTTAATTTAACTTGTTTAAACGAATTGATTATTATTAGACCTATTTTTTTATTTTTTCCATCTTAAAGTAAAAATTAAAGTTGTAGACAAAATAAATAAAGATAACAATGGAATAGAAGTATTACTTAATCCAATATTATACAATCCAGCTGAAGTCAGCATTAACATGCCGCCCATTGAATTTTTTACATAGTCAAAATTTTAAACTTCCTAATCATTATGAAGTTATCTAAACTTAATTTGAAAGATTATTAATCAAATGTTTAGATAACCTCTTTGATAAAGCTAAAATAGCTATTATTGGTGGAGCTCCTGGTGCTTCAGGTATTACACTTGCATCAGAAACATATAATCCTTCATACTCGGTTTTAAGATTATTGTCAACAATATCCCCTATGGCTGCTGTTCCTCCTGGATGAGCCCCTCTTAAATGAGTTGAAGTGATCGTATTTGGATCGACACCAGCTCCCACCAGTACTGCTCCTGCTGTTGCAGCTCCTTCTGCTATAAATCTAATGTCTTTAATTGTATTTTCTTTGATTACTTTTCCCTCTACGATTTTCCCGTGATTATCGTCAGGAACTTTAACCATTATACTTAAAATATCTTCTTTCTTAATATTTTCATCATCCATATTCTGATTAATTATAACTGAGTAGTGAGGTGCAAGAACAAAGTTTTTGCCTTTGATTAAAGCATTCATTGTAACTTCGCTGTTGTAATTTATATCTTTCAGAACTCCTCCAACTGTAACAAATGGATCTATAAATAAGTTTTCTCCTGCTTTTAAGCCTAATTTTTGTAGTATAATAGCTGAGTTAATTGCTCCTGCTGATAGAACTACAATATCTGATTCTATAGTTTCTGTAGAATCATCTGAATGTTTAATTTTAGCACCTTTAACTGTTTTATTTTCTGTTAAAATATCGGTTACTTCAGCTTCACTTATTAATTCTGCTCCATTTTCAATAGCTATTTTAATAAAGTCTTTTGATGTCCATTTAGCATCATTAGGACATCCCCATGCACATTTACCACATTGAATACAATCTTCTTCTCTAATAAATTTTGGCATTTTTATTACTGGTAGTCCTATTGACTTAGCAGCTTCCATAAATTTTTTGGTTCCTTCTCCAAAGTGACTGTCGTCTAATTGATGAACACGGATTAATTCTTCTACTTCACTTAGTTCAGTTGATATATCTACATTGTATTTTTTCAGTTCTTCCTCAAGAAGTCTAACACCGTTTCCAGCTGCCACTACACTTGACCCTCCAACACAAGTTGTTTTAGATAGATCTAAACAATCATCTATTTTGTCATAGTATTTGTATGAGTCTTTTACATCAACTGAAGGACCTTTTTCAATAATAGTAACTGGAATATTAGATTTTGCAAGTTCCATAGCTATTATAGATCCACCTACCCCAGTTCCAATAATTAATACCATTAAATTCACCTTTTATATTTAAGTTTTCTATTTAATCTAACTATTTATTTATTAAACGAAATACTAATATTTTAAATACTAAATTTTTGTTAACTTATAACAATTGTTATTTAAGCTGTATTATTATATAAATGCTGTGGTTTTATGAATAATATATTATAACATGTAGATATTTGTATACATATCTATCTGGAATACTATTGAATTCCTGATTATTTTAGCTTAAGTAATTAAAATGTATAGGATAAGAGTAAAAATAAGCAGGGATAAGTTTATTTAAAAAAAGAATATTAAAATTAAGAATAAAGTTTTAAAAAAAGAATTAAAAAAAATAAAAAAATAAAATTAAAATAGAATACCTGTGATTAGAATGGAACAGGTAATCCCATTTCAACTCTTTTTTTAATTTCATCAACAGCTTTTGTTTTTTTACCATCAGAAAGTTTTTCTAATATGCCTAATCCTGGCTTTACACTATCCATTGGTTTAGTTTCAATAAGACCAGCTTCGACGGCTTTATCAAATATTGATTTTCCGTTTTCAGTTCTTGATAACACTGTGGACCAACCGTCAGGAGCACCAACAGATCCAGTTGAAACATCGGATAGTTCAGCAGTATAATCTTTACATATATTACAACCTGCCTGCTCATATCCATGCGTTTCTTTCAATGGAATTGAAAGCTCTTCTTCATCTGTGTATGCCCAGAATTTTCCTTTTCCAATGTCCATTTTTAATGTCATATCCATAGAAGAGTGCATTTTTTCATTGATAAAAGTTTCAAGTGATGCATATGGGAAGTTTTCCATGCAGAAAATACCAACAACAAATTTGATCTTATCAGCTAAGAATCTTGTTGAAAATGGATATGATTGCATTTTTCTTATTCCCATTAATTGACATGGAATTGCAACAGTTCCTACTTTTTCGAGACCATACTGTCTTACTGCAAGCTTCAATGCCCATACATTTGGTGAAAATGTATATTTGGTTCCTGCAGCAGAGATAATTTCATCAGATGTTAAAGCAACAAGTGGCTCTGGTTTGAACATTTCTTCTGTAGGTCCTGCAACAACAGCACCTTCAATGATTTTTTCATCTAATGCATAGGATAATAGTGCTGTTACTATTCCACCATCTTGAGATACTTTTTGAATTGATTTATCAGTAGCTCTCGCACATATTGCGTCTTTATAAGTGCCTAATACCATCTTTATTCCTCCTATAGCCCTAAATCCTGTTTTATACGATCTTCAGGGAACCAGGTACGCGGACAATGGATAGAACAACTACCACATTTGACACATCTGTTTTTATTACACTCAGGTCTACCTTGATTCATTGTAAGTGCTCTTGTTGGACATGCCATCGCACAAGTTCCACAACCAGTGCATAATGCTTTATTCACTACTATTGTTTGTAAATCACAACCACAATTTAGTGAACATGTAGCCAAATCCATCATTGGTTGTAAATAATCCATATCTCCATTAATTAGAGCAACAACAGATTTTGCAATTATTTCTGGAGAAGCTGGACAACCTGGAAGTGTAAGGTCAACTTTTACTAAATCAGAAATTGGTACAAAGGATTCATGTTTAGGCTGAGCTTGTTGCCCTCCTCTACAGAACCTTGTAAAACATCCATTTTTAGCACAAGATCCAAAAGCACATACTAATTTTGCTTTTTTTCTTAATTCGTAAAGTTCTTTTAAACTATGTTCATCTTGTAAACAGACAGAGCCTTCTACAAGAGCTAAGTCCATTTCAGGCATTGGATTTTCGTCATCCCACCAAACATCAACTAAAGTTTGACCATAAACTACATCTACCATATTTGTAAGTATTTCTGCAAGAATGTCATAGTTTTCACTTAATGACATTATTTCTCCAGTACATCCACTTAAGTGAAAGTACCCTAATCTTGGTTTTTCAGCCACCTTTTCAACCCCCTGTTGAGATTCTTCTTTCCTGGCTTCATTTGGTTTAGCTTCTACTTTTGGGTTTTCTTTTATTTTTGGGTTTTCTTTAATCTTTGGCTTACTTCCAAATCCTAAAAGCTTTTTTAATTTTTCAAACATTGCTAAACCCCTATTTCTTCTAAAATTATATCAATGGCTTTGGGAATAGCCTTTTTAACAGGTTCTGTTAAACCCATTTCAACATCTGGTGCAGAGATTTCTTTTGGTTTACAACCGACAATAATAACTTCTATATTTTCTGCTAATTCATGTAACGGTTCTTCGACAGGCCATGTATGTGCATTTTGATATGTTCCTTTTGGCATATCATGTGGAGAGAATATTTTAACTGTTCCTGGCTCACTATCAAATTCAACAACATCTACTACAATTAATTTTTTCCACTTTTCATCTGGAAGAGTGAAAATAAAATGTGTTGCTCCAGTACCAGCATCAACAAACATGGTCTCCTCTGGCATATCTTTATCAGCGAAATATTCTTCTAATGCATTAATTACAGATGGACCAAAACCGTCATCTTTGAAAAGGACATTTCCACATCCTACAACCAATGTCTCTACATTATATGGCATTTTATTCCCTATGAACTAATTTATATTCTCACCATTTCATCTTTGACAACACTCTTGTCCTCATCATCAACTACCATCACATGAGTAGCACAAGATAAACAAGGATCGTAAGCTCTAATAACATGAGCTCCCCATTCATGATGGAAACCTTCGGTTGCTGTACCCATAGTTGGAATGTTCCAAGTTGTAGGGACTAAAGCACTATAAAATCCAACTTTGCCATCAACAACTTGTGCTAAATGCACATCAAGCCCTCTTGGAGCTTCAATAGCACCAACACCTAATTTATTCGTGCCTCTAAAATCGACATCAGCTAAAGTAGGAGCAGAAGTGTCTAATTCGTCTAAAATTTCAATAGCTCTTGATAAATATGTTTTCATTTCTAAAGCCCTTGATACATGCTGTGCAATAACACCTTTTTCTGTAAAACCTCTGAATTTAGCAGCTCTCGCTCTTGGTCCAGCTTCAACATTAACTCCATCAAACAATGGAATTGTTGTACAAGCTCGTTTACCAACTTCAGGATCATCATACCAACTTTCAGGCATTATTTCAGTGAATCTATCTAAGTCAAAGAAGTTTCTGTCACCGTATATATTTGCACTTGCAAATAGTGGCTGATTAACGACACCTAAACCTTTAGGGAAACCTTTTTTTTCGACTAAGTCTAAGATTAAATCAACATGCGCATTAACTTTAGGAACTAAAGCTTTTAATCTTGTGTACAATTTCCTTCTTGCAAGTTCAGAAATATTTCTTGCCATTCCTCCAACTCTTACATCAGATGGATGAATACCTTCACCAGCTACCATATCCACGACATATTGTGCAGTTTTTCTTATTTCGCCAACACTGTTAACAGCAGTGGCAAATAATTCTTCAGGCACAATGTCAGTAGCTATTAAAAAATGATGTATAGCATGACTATTAAGATTACTTGCAGATAGAGTAAGCTCTCTTAATAATTTTGCAGATTTAGGAAGGTCAACATCTAAAGAATCATCAATGGCTTCAACTGAAGCTAAGGTATGTGGAACTGGACACACACCACAGATTCTTTGACAGAAAACAGGAGCTGTCTCAGGAGCTTTCCCTGTAACCATCTTCTCTAAACCTCTTACAGGAGTGATACTAAAGTATCTTCCTTTGGTAACTATCCCTTCATCGTCAACTTCCATAACAAGCTCAGCATGTCCTTCTTGTCTTGATGTAGGAGATATAACTATTTTTTCGCTCAAATCTGTCACCTCATTTCATTATCGGATAATGATTTATCATAATCCAATATGACTTATATTTAATTTTTTGTATATAAATAAAACTTTGTTTTACGAAGTAAAAAGAAAGATTTATATAGTAGATTTTTTATTTTTAATACTTATTTAAAATAGATTATTAATAAAAAAAGTTTCTATTAATATATATCAAAAATTAGTAACTTTATCAAAAATTAGTAACTTGACAAAAAATTTATAAAGTTGAAACTTTCTGTTTTTACATAATCTATATATCTAATATTTAGTATGTACTGAGTAGTATGTACTTAGAATGGCTATTTTTTAATTATAATAATCTATAGATAATTATTATCAAAGAATTATAATAATTTATAATAAAACAAAAATAATATACAACTAAAACTATAAAAATAGTTTATTGTGCACAGACCATTTATATCATCTTATAGATCCCATATTTTAACTTTAATGTGTAATTCTCATGCATGATAAAAAAAACCCCAAAATAGGCAATTATCCATTATAAAAACAATTTAACTCAATATAGTTTAATTCAGCCAATAATACCGATAATCGCCATCTATAGTTTCTGAAACATTAGGTAAAATCTTTTTCCAATCTTCATGCAGCAATCCAAGAAACATGATTACTATAGGGTAGTTTGATAGACCGCGTGTAATATTTAAAGTATCATTTAGGGAATTTATTTTATAAACTCTCTTCATTGAGTACGATAATAACTGAGGTGGTAAAAGAGGAATTTCAAAATCAGGAGAGAAAATAATATCTGAATAATTCGTGTTACGATGGATGGAATTGCCTAAAATTGACATTGAAACATTATTTTCAGGAAATTGTTCCTTATAGTGCGGAGATTCATCTTTTAAATAACAAATTGCAGCAGACATGCAGACTATAAATAGTAAAAACATACAATGATTATACTGATTATTAATAATATTTTTTAATTTAAATGCTCTTAATATGGATTCTAAAATCCAGCAAATTGAAATTGGTGCGAATTTCCCAAACCAAAATTGTTAAGAAAATTTTCACTTGTTCTAATGAGATAATTTTGATCCTCCTTCTGAAATAGCTGTTCTAAAAAGAATGACATCTATTATTCTTGAAACTCTATTAAAATATAAAATTTGACCCAAATAAAATATTAATAACAACAATAGGAATTAGCCAGAATGGAAGGATTTTTTTCAGGGAATTAATAAGATTTCCACTGAATTTAATTTCGCCTTCAAAAATACACTTTAAGTAAACTGTAAATAGAATAAAAGCAAATAATCAATCTGTTAAAAATCCAAACAAAACTATTAAGCTTTGCAAAACCTTTAAAATCTTTATATTATTATAATTTAAAATTTCAAGATAGATAGATATATATAGAACAATGGTAAAATAACTGCTTGATCAGCAAAAAAAACATCTGATGCCAATATAATGAACCAGGCAATAACAATTCCAGTAAGCATAGAATAGTAGCAAAAAGAAAGGAATACAAATAATTTACTTTTGATTGCCTTAAGAATATAAAAACTATAAGAGAAAGAATAAATGCTATTAGAAAATGATTAAGCAGATTATAAGACATCACCATAGCAACATTTGGCTCTGTTTTTGTAATCATACTAACTACATATATCAGAATTATACATCCTGGAGGTAACTCAAATAAACTTCATCATATAGATTAGTTCAATTGAAGGAGGATTATTAAAAAAAGCAAAACCTACATTCCATGGATTTTCATTATACCATATTTTACTGGTTATAATTGTACTTCCTGTTAACCATTGATGATGACCATCTGAAATTTGACCATAATAATTTTCTCTTATTTCAAGAGTATAATTGAAAACTATCATTGTAAGTGCAAATAATGCACAAATACAAATAGCTGTTTTTGTTCTATTCACAAGCTAACCTGCTAACTAAAAGAATAGTTAAAATACTTATTGATAAATATTTATTTTTAATTTCAATACATCGCCTCAATCAATATAATAATAAGTTATTCCTTTAATCAGTCTATATATAGTATTATAATGTACATTATACTTCTTAGCTAATATATCATATGAAACACCTTCATTTACTGCCTTTCTAATAGCTCTAACATCTTCAATATCCAATTTACCTGAAGATATAGCCATTTTAAGTCTTGTTTCTTCTGATACTTTATGACCAGTTAAAGCTTTTGATAATTTTAATTTTGTTTCTTCTCTCATATACTTACCTCATAACTTCCACATTTAATATATAAATCAAATATTCATGATAATCATGAATTCCACTTAATTCCATCTTTAATATCATCCTAATGATCTGAATAATAAAAGTGCATCAATGCATAACCTTGTTCTGAACCATTATAATAGTATTTGAATTAATGTCTTTATCATAAGAGAGTTTCTATTAACCTATCAAAAACGAAGACTTTGTCTTCTAATTTTCTTTCAGAAAAAATAGCATATTTTGATAAGTATTTATAAATTATGAAACTCACATATATTAACTAATGTGATAATAGTATATAAAGGTGTTGATTATTCACACTCCCCCTTGTGGTTTTAATTTGAGTATTAAGGACTTTTTACAGGTTTATAATGATAAGTAATAATTATGAACAATGCAATTAATCATCCCCAAAAATCTATGGTTTATACTGATCCAGAATTGAGGATAAGAAGCATTTCTGCGAGTAGAATAAATCCTAAAATGAAATATTTTGAATGGTCAACTGTGCCTGATAAAGTTTACAAATAATGGCTACTTTTAGATAAATTATTAACAAAATCATGGAGTTATAAATAAAATATGGGCTTTATTTAATGAATTAATAGACAGTTTATGGCTTAGAGCCTAAAAGAGAATATGAATCATAGATGCATACTTACTTAACAAGATACAGGCCATCAAAAAAACTCGCCGCGAGGGTTAAGAGCCCAAACTTTTTTTAAAAAAACAGCACCTTTTGGTTCATAACTTACCTAAAAGGTAAGAAAAGTTTGATCAAAATATAGCATTTCTCTTAACTTTATTAACATCATACATTTTTAGTGTTTATAAAATCTCTGATTTTATAATTTAGATAATCTTTGATTATCTTTAAATTTTTAAGAAAATTTAATACATCTTTAAATTAAAGAAAAACTTCGTTTTTCTAAATTCAAAATAAAAAATTTTAAATTAAAATTTGAATAATTTTAAGAATAATTTTTAATAAAGATTTTTAAAATAAAAGTTACAAAGTTTGAAGAAGTACCATATAATGAAAAGCTATTTTTAATCAATATTTCCAAAGGAATTTAGGAAATTTTAATTTCCGTTTTTTATTTCGAGTGAAATGAGAAATTTTAGAAAAAAAATTTTTTCTGAATTTAAAAGCTATTGCTTTTAAAATTTAAAAAAGCAGAACTTTTCTAATTATTGTAAAATCTACAATTTCGCAATAATTTAGGGAAAATCAAAGATTTACCCGTTTGTTGTTGAAAATAACTTTAAAAAAATCTTTGATTTATCGCTTGTTTTGAACAAAGTGAGGAACTTAGGAACCGAAGGTTCAATTTAAAAAAATTGGATGTGCAGCATTTTAACTATAATCCAACTGCTATAAGTACTCTCAAGGGAAACTATGCTCCACTTAGCGATAGCTTATGAAAAAATTAGGAAAACTCCCTAAAAATAGCATGAATTGACCTTCAAAAGACAAAATATGTGTATAATATAATTAAATTAATTTAATCATATCAATCAGCTGTAAAACAATATGTCAGAACATGTAATTGGTAGTATATTGAGGTTGTAAATTTTTGTGGAGTTTTTTACAGTCTCGTAGACCCATATAATATATATGTTTCACTTTGGATTTATATATAATATATATCAAATTAAGTATATAAAGTTATATTATAAAAGTAAAATATAATAGAACCAAGTATATAAAAACATGTGTAAAAGTTTATAGTTAAATAAGAAGGAAAAATGATGTTGACTAATTCTGAAATGGAGTATATTGTGGAAAAGATTGGAAGAGTTCCAAACCCACTTGAAGAAGGAATGTTAGATATAATGTTTTCAGAACACTGTTCATATAAGAGTAGTAGACCATTTTTAAAAATGTTCCCAACTGAAGGAGAGAATGTAATAATGGGTCCTGGAGATGATGCTGGAATTGTTTCAATCACCGATGAACTTGCACTTGCAGTTGGAATTGAAAGTCATAACCACCCATCAGCTATTGAACCTTACGGTGGTGCTGGAACAGGTATAGGAGGAATTTTAAGAGATATTATTTCAATGGGTGCAATACCAATAGCTCTTTTAGATTCAATCCACTTTGGTTCCCTAAAAGATCAAAAGTCCAGATATATTTTTGAACATGTTGTGAAAGGTATCTCAGACTATGGAAATCGTGTTGGTGTTCCTACTGTCGGTGGTGAAGTAGTTTTTGATGACTCTTATAAAACAAATCCTCTTGTAAATGTTATGTGTGTCGGACTTCTCCCTAAAAAGAACATTGTAAAAGGAATAGCTCCAAATATAGGAGATGTTTTCCTACTAATGGGAAGTACTACTGGGCGTGACGGAATACATGGAGTAACATTCGCATCAGTTGAATTAACAAAAAGTTCAGAAATTGATGATAGGCCAGCTGTTCAAGTAGGAGATCCTTTTACTAAAAAAAAAGTTCTTGAAGCATCTCTTGAAATCTTAGAAAAAATAGATGTTTCTGGTGTTAAAGACCTTGGTGGTGGCGGTTTAACATGTTGTATTAGCGAACTTGTAGATAAATGTAACAATGGAGCAGAAATATGTTTAAATAAAATTCCTCTTAGGGAAGATGAAATGACTCCTTATGAAATTATGTTATCAGAATCTCAAGAAAGAATGATTTTCGTGATTAATCCAAAGTATGTGGATGAAGTAATAGCTATTTGTAATAAACACGAAATTCCATCTGAAGTTATAGGAAAGGTTAAAGATGGAGATAATATGGTAGTTATGAATGAAAATGAAATAATAGCTGATCTGCCATCTCATCTTTTAGCTGATCCTCCATATATAAGTCGTGAAATAAGAGAACCCAAAAATGACAATGAATATTTGGATGTTGAGGATATAGATATTGAAGAAGCTATTTTTAAAATATTGTCTGATTCCAGTGCTGGAAGTAAAAAATGGGTTTATAATCAATACGATCATGAAGTTCAAATTAGAACTGTTGTAAATCCTGGTGATGATGGAGCTGTATTAAATATTAATGATGAAATAGCTATTTCATTAAGTTGTGATACTAATGGTGTTTATACAAAGCTATCTCCATATGATGGTGGAGCTGGTTGTGTAGCTGAGGCTATTAGAAATATTGTTTCTATGGGGGCAAAGCCTTATACTCTTGTAGATTGTTTGAACTTTGGAAATCCTGAAAACCCTGAAATTCTTTGGAGTTTTAGTAAATGTATTGAGGGAATGTCGGATATTGCAAATAGTTTTAAAGCACCAATTATAAGTGGTAATGTGAGTTTTTATAATGAAACTGAAGGTGTCAAAATTAATCCAACCCCTGTTGTAGGTGCTATTGGTGTAGGAAAAATTAAAAATATTAGAACTTTAGGTTTTAAAAATGAAGGAGATAAAATAATAGCTATTGGAACTACATACAATGAAGTTGATGGTTCAATTTATCATAAAACATGTTTTAATTTGGAACAGGGGCATCCTCCTGAAGTAAGGATTGAAAATGAAAAAGAAGTAAATCTTGAAGTATTAAGACTATTAGATGAAGATGTTAATAATGACATAACAGCTATTCACGATTGTTCTACTGGTGGAGTAGCTATTTCTTTAATTGAAATGATGATTGCTGGAGACTTAGGCTGTGAAGTCAAAATAGCTAACCTTGTCCATGACGGCGATATCAAGTTAAATAATCTCTTTTTCTCCGAAAGTCACGGAAGGTATTTAATGACTGTTAAGAAAAATCAAGTTGAAAGCATTTTAGGAAATATTAGAGTTCATTGTAGTTGTATTGGTGAAGTTAAAGGTGATACACTTAAAATACTTGACGATAATACCTTGGTCCATCTATCTAAATTAAAAGATATTTATAATAATGCTATTGAAAGATATATGGAATAACTTCATTAATTAAGGTCTTTGAATAATTCCCATATTTCAGGATATTTATTGCATATGGCTTCGTCCATTAACATTGAAGCTTCTTTACTAATACTAAATTCTGGGCGTGTTTTTCTCAGATACCTTAAAACTGCCGCTGATTTAGATGACCAAAGAGTAATTCGAGGATTTTTTTCTATAACTTTTATAACATCTTTTATATTTTCATCTTCATTACTCTTAGTTTCTTCTATTATCTTATCATTATTTTCCTGATTTTCAATCTTTGAATTTTGATTATTTTTATTTAATTTTGGTGGATATTTATCTTCATTATCTTTTTTTAATTCATCATTTTTTTTTAGAATATCTTCTAATGAAACATCATTTTTTAAATCTTCTTCAGAAACAGCTGGAATTAAAGCATCCAACCCTTTTCCTAATCCTGCCTTTTTTGCCATTTGTTTTCTCCTAATTTAATTAAATTTATTAAAGTTTATTATAATGTAAGACAAAATTTTTTAAAATTTTAATATTGTTTATAGTATTTTATCTAACTTTATTAACATATCATATTTTTATTACTTGTAAAATCTTTGATTTTATAAGTTAGAGAATCTTAGATTTTAGTTAAAACTTGTTTTAATTTAGAAAATTTTTAATTTTCTTCAATTTTTTTATAAAATATTTTATATTTTTAATAAATTTATTAATTAATCTCTATTTTTATATTATAACAATATAAATGATATTTTTAAAAAATAAGAGTTATCATGTAACAAATTAAAATTTAATCAAATAATATTAATTTAATGGCTAAAAAATATGCCATGACCTTGATCTAACCTTTAATATCCAATATAATGATACAATAGTTATATTACTCTAAATAACTTATTAACTTCATGATAATTAATCTTGACTTTCTAATTTTAAAAATTCTTTTGCAAGTCTCATGTATGCTTTTGATCCTCTACTTTCTCTGTCAAAAATTATACATGGTAGCCCATGGCTTGGTGCTTCAGCCAATTTAATATTTCGTGGAATAACACTATTAAAAATATGTTCTTTTCCACCAAAATAGGCTTTAAGTTCTTTATAAACTTCTCTGCCTAATATGGTTCTTGAGTCGTATAAGGTAAGAACAATTCCTTTTATTGGAGATGGGCTTTTTAATCTTTTTTCCACTAATTTAATAGTGTTTATTAAATCAGCTACACCTTCCAATGCATAATATTCAGCTTGAATAGGGATAATAACACTATCTGCTGCGATTAATGCGTTAACAGTTATCACTCCAAGTGATGGGGGAACATCTATTATTATATAATCAAAAAGGTCTTTTACATTACTCAGGAGATTTTTCAATGTGTTATGAAAATCTTTTTTATTATTTAGTTCAACTTCTATTCCACTAAGCTCTATGTTACTTGGCAAAATAAATAAATTTTTGACAAATGTTGGTTTTATGACTTTTTCAACATTAATATCTCCACTAAGGGCTGTGTATATTGTATTTTCTAATTTTAATTTATCTATACCAAAACTTGTTGTTGTATTTGCTTGAGGATCGAAATCCACGATTAAAACTGTTTTTCCTAAGATAGCTAACGATGTCCCAAAGTTAACAGCTGTTGTTGTTTTTCCACATCCTCCTTTTTGGTTGATAATAGCTATTATTTCACTCATTTAATTCATCTCGATTGATTAATATTTTTAGTTTTCTGGATTTTTCTCAGCTTTTCATAGTAAAGATTGATTTCAACTTATAAGTTATAACTTATAAATCACAACTTATAGATCAAGTTCATAGATTTAATTTATTGATATTGGTTTAGAATTACTATATTATTCTTAATTAACTTATAAGATTAACTGGTATTAATGAGGTTTATAATAAGATTATCAATATTAATTCGAGCCTGTAAAAAGTCTGGAGTTTTTTTGATATGTTTCACTTATAAGTTATAACCTATCATTATATAATGAATAATTTACAATGTTTAAAGTTGTAACTTTTAAGTCTAATTTTTAAGTATATTCGAAGCTGAAATACAACTTTTTAACTAAATAAAAGATTTAAAAGCCCAAAATAGATTTATTAGATAAATCCACTATTAAAATCGGAAATATTGATTCATACTAAGACTTCTAAGTTCTAACTTTCAAATTATTTCTTATAAGTTTTCACTTTGAACTTATAGTTAATAATTTATAACTTCTTATTTATAACTTTTTAGTTTTAAGTTACAATTAATAATTTAGCACTTATACTATATAAGTTTTAAATTAAAAGTGAGTTATTATAACTTATAAGTTATATCTTATAATTGATATCGCATTATTTTTTTATTCGTTCCAATTTTAAATTTTTTAATATTTTAAATAAATTTATAACTTACTTTTTATAGATACTCTTTTTAAAACATTTAATAAAAATATTTAAATATTTACTAAATAAGAATAATATATATGAAAGTTATATTAGCAGGAGCAAGTAGTGCTGTAGGGAAAACAACAATTTCCACGGGCATAATGAAAGCTTTATCCAAACATAATGTTCAACCATTTAAAGTAGGACCAGATTATATAGATCCAAGTTACCATACCCTTGCAACAGGAAATATATCCAGAAACTTAGATTCTTTTTTTATGAGTGATGACCAAATAATTTCCACATATACAAGAGCTATGAAAAATTCCAAAGCTAAATATGGGATTATTGAGGGTGTTAGAGGATTATATGAAGGTATAAGTCCAATCACAGATGTTGGAAGCACATCATCAATAGCTAAGGCATTAAATGCTCCAATAATTCTTATTTTAGACTCTCGAAGCTTAGTTAAAAGTGCTGCTGCAATAGTTCTTGGATTTAAATCATTAGACACTGAATTAAACATAGAAGGAGTTATATTAAATAAAGTTAAGGGGAAAAAACACTATTTAAAAACTAAAAAATCTGTAGAAACACTTACTAACACTAAAGTACTAGGTGGAATCCCACGAAATGATAAAATTGCTATTGAACAGAGACATTTAGGATTGGTTCCAGCACTTGAGAAAGCTAAAATAGCTGAAAGTATTGAAAATTGGGGCAAGATTGCTGAAAATTATATAGATCTCGATGGTCTAATAGATATAATGAAAGCTTTCAAAACTCCTGAATCTACAGGCAAACTTTGGAAAACTGGAAATAAAAAACCAATAAAGATAGGGTTAGCAAAAGATGAAGTATTTAACTTCTACTATCAAGATAATATTGATGCATTAAAGGAAAATAATGCAAAAATCGTTCAGTTTTCCCCGTTACACGATGATTGTCTTCCTGATGTGGATGGACTATATATTGGTGGTGGTTATCCTGAAGTTTTTAAGAAGGAATTAGAAAGAAATTCATCTATTAGAAAATCTATTTTAAAATTTCATAATAATGAAAACCATATTTATGGAGAATGTGGGGGATTAATATATCTTTCAAAATCAATTGATAAAGGCAAAATGTGTGGCTTGATACCTTTCAACTCAACTATGACTTCTAAAGTTCAAGGACTAAGTTATAATATAATTAAATCAAAGAAAGATAACTTGATCTCTCAAAAGGATGAAATTTTTAAAGGGCATGAGTTCCATTATACCAAGTTAAATAATGTTGATATTAATAATGCTGATGGTAATTTCAATTTTAAAATTCGAAGAGGGCGAGGGATCATTGATGGATACGATGGATTGAGTTATAAGAATACTTTAGTAAATTATACACACATTCATCCTTGTTCGTGCCCTAATTTTGCTTATAACTTCACTAAAAACATAGCAGAAAGTAGAAATTTTTTTTAGGTTCATGATATTCACATAGTAGAAGTTCATAGTATAGTTGTCATTTTAACTTTTTCAATTCTAAATATTTTTCATTAGGTTTTTTATATTTTATAGTTTATTTCTAAACTTTTCAAAATAAACTATATATAAGTTATAATCATAGCAAATAATAATTTAATAATATCTATTGTATAATCTATTGTATGATATTGTATCTGATTATAATTAATATGAAATTTAGTAAATTAAATTTGTATTAAACTTAGTAAATTGTAATATAAACACTATTAAATTACTTATAAAGGTTTTAATCATGAATTATGTGGAAGGTACTGTGAAAAAGTATGTTAGAGAGTATTCAAGAAGATTGAAAGATGGTAAAAAGAAAAAATATCAGACTGAACAAGTTCAAATAATGTTGTCCAAGAAAGATGATATTTTTCAAGAGGAGGAAAATGTTGTTGTTCTGAGTAAAGAAGTTTTTCTTAAGGAATGCGAAAAATTAAATTCTATAATCAAAAAACAAAAAAATAGAATAGAATCACATAAAGAGTTAGAATCTTCAAAATTTGATCAAAAAGAAGAATTTGAAGAAAAATTTAGTAATTTAAATGAAAGTTATATTTCTATTCAAGAAGAGTATGATTTGTTAAATGAGAAGTTTAATTTACTTAGGAAAGAAATTAAGTATCATAAAAATTTGAATGAGAAACTAAGAGACCTTATTTTAAATCTAACATGAAATATTTGACACTGCGAATATTTTCTCAAGAGTTTTATTTTTACTGGTTTCGAAGTAATAGTTAGTTTCAATTATCTATTTATTATTTTTGATTATATTCTTTAAAATAGCCATTCTGACAGGAACTCCATTGAATGCTTGATTAAAATATTTGTTGTACTTCGTGTCATCGATGTCATGACGAATTTCATCAGTTCTTGGTAATGGATGCATAACAATTAGATTTTTACCTTCAATTAGATTTTTGTCGATTATATAAGCACCTTTTATCCTTTCATATTCTTCAACATCAGGAAATCTTTCTTTCTGGATTCTTGTAACATATAAAATATCTAAATCATCAATAACATCTTTAAGGTCATTTGTTTCGTGATAAGATATTTTTTTTCTTTTGAGGTCATGAAGAACTTCATCAGGCATTTTCAGATCGTTTGGAGATATGAAGTGCATTTTAGCTCCAAAAATTCCAAGTGCATAAGATAAAGAATGAACCGTTCGACCATATTTCAAATCACCAATTAATGCAATGTTCAAATTTTTAATTTTGCCAAACTCTTTTTTTATAGTGTATAAATCTAAAAGTGTTTGGGTTGGATGCTGACCCGCACCGTCTCCAGCATTAATAACTGGTACATCAACAATATCTGAAATGAATTTTGCAACACCCTCTAAAGGGTGTCTAATTACTATAGTGTCACTATAACTTTCGAACATCTTAGATGTGTCTGCAATTGTTTCTCCTTTGATAATTGAACTTTCATCAATTCCTGTGAACCCAATACAATTTCCTCCAAGTCTTTTCATCGCGGTTTCAAAAGATAGTCTTGTTCTTGTAGAAGCTTCAAAAAACATTATTCCTAAGATTTTACCAAATAATTTATTAGAAGTCTCTTGAGATTTAGCTATCTTTTCAAGCTTAGATGCTTCATCTAATACGAATTTAATATCTTCTTTTTTAAAGTCTTTTATTGAAATTACATTTTTAATGTTAAAAATTTTACTTCCTCCATTTCTATTTTTATTTTCTTTAATCAAATTATAGTACTTAACAAAATTTTTATAACATTTTGTTAAAAACTTTATTAAAAAAATACTATAATAATTACTTTTACAATACATTATTTTTCTAAAATAATATTTTCATTAGATCTATTTTAATAAATTACTTGTTCATATTCATTTGTACTTAAGACTATTATTTTTTTACTTGAAGAATATTATAAAGGTTAATATTATTAATTTTGATTATTTTTATTTTTTTTTACTTTTTACAGATTGAATTTTGTACTATAACTTACGGGCAAATAGTAAATAACCACTATGACCAACCATTCGTGTTTTTGGTCTTATGCCCTGATTTTTAACTTCATATTCTCTATTTAAGGTTTCAATGATTGAAATATCCTTAAATCCAGTTTTTTTAAGAATTTTATAGGAAATTTGGATTCCATCAAGATAAACACTATAAATAGCTATCCATCCTCCAAGCTTCAATGAGTTATATGTTTCTTCAATTATTTCATAGGGCTTTATAAGATCTAAGAATACTAAATCAATATTTTCTTCATCAATTCCATCTTTAATATCTTTATTTTTAATTTGAATGTTGGTTAGACCGAATAGTTCAATATTCTCTTTAGCTATCTTTGCGAAGTCTTCTCTTATTTCATAGCTATAAACCATTCCCGTGTCCCCAACAACATTTCCAAAGTGTAGTAATATTGCTCCTGCCCCTGTTCCTGCATCAACAATTCTACTCCCTGATCCAACACCAGTATGGGCAAAAATTGTGCCAATATCTTTTTGAATTAAAATAGAACATTGTCTGTTCATTATTTCGATGAAATCATTTACATTAGGACTTATAATTTTAAATTCTTTATTAAGGTGGGTTATTAATTTATCTCCAACATCTGATTCTTTAATATCTTCTTTTTTAATTATTCCTAAGTCAGATTGAAAATCATTTTCACCACTTAAAATATATTTTTTGCCTCTTTCATCCATTACAAATTTCATATTTATCACCAGTTTATAGTTAATAGAATATATTAGTAATTACAAAAATATAATAGTTAAGTTGCTATTTTACATTCAATTAACTGATTTTTAATATTATTTTTCAAATCTAATAATTAAATAAACTCCATGAAATATCTAAACCAATTTTTTATTTTCGTTTTCATTCTTGAAGTAAAGATATTTTTTACTTAGAAGATCAATAATATCCTTAGCAGTCTTTTTTCCAATACCATCAACTTCTCGTAGTTGTGTTTCTGTAGCATTTATAACATTTTGAACAGTTGCGAACTTTTCCAACAACTTTTTTGCAGTAACAGGTCCAATATGTGGAAGTGATTCTATGATAAATAGTTGTTGTTCCCATGTATTTGCAGGCTTTTTTTCTGTTCTAATTTGTATTTCAGTTTTTTTGTCATCGATCTGTTCTCTAATAGCTATTCTTTTTATCATAGCTGCAGTGTCTTCAGGATTTCTTGTGGGAATTATTGAAATTCCAAAATCAATAGCTATTGATGCTATTGAACCTCTTATGGCATCGGGGCTTAGGAATCCAGTGTAGAAGTCATCTCCTTCAAGAATCATTATGGGTTTTTTAAATTCTTCTTTCATTAATCGTGCCTGTTTGTATAATCTTTTATCCACGATAGAATCGATGAAATCCTTAGATGTTTTTCTTTCAATTGCTACATCATCACTAACTTGATAATCTCCAACTGACATTGTTCTAATCTGAACTTCAACAGATATAGTGTCCAATCCTCTTAAAACTTTGGAATTTGTTTCTCTTGAGTCAGCATAAACGATAACTTTATCTTTTTTAGGTAAATTTTCTTCCACACTATTGTTTAGACTTTTTCTAATATCATTGTCTTTTCTTTCAATAATTTTTGATTTAACAGGTTTTAATTCATCAAGATTTATATCTTTAAAAGCATTAATAAGTTGAGTTTTCATTCTATTTTCTTTTCTAAAACTTGACCAGTAGTATCCTTCGTCTCTTGTTCCTTCTGTAATTAAAACTTTCATTTTACCCTGATTTTTTCTACCTGTTCGACCTCTTCTTTGTATCATTCTGATTTCAGATGGAACTGGTTCATATAAAACTACCAAGTCTACTGAAGGAATATCAATGCCTTCTTCAGCAACACTTGTTGATATTAGAACATCATGATTTCCAACTTTAAATGACTTGATTATTTGTTTTTGTTCTTTCTGGCTAAGACCTTTTTCTCCGTTACTTATTCCTTGTCCATAAAACTTTACAGAATTAATTCCTTCTTTTTCACATTTGCCGTGAATCATGTTTAAAGTGTCTCTAAATTGAGTAAAAACAATGATTTTTGCTCTATCTTCACTTTGACTATTTTCATAGTTAAGTTCTTCCTTTAAGATATTAATCAATTTTTTGAGTTTTGGATGTTCCCAACCATGTTTAACAGCTTGTTTTGTAAGTCTAACAGCAGTACTAAAATCAGGATCAGCAAGTAGACTTTTAGATGCTTTCGTAGTTTTTGTTCTTAATTTTTCGAAGTATTGGTTAACAGGATTTATTCCTTGGGTTTCTAAGAGTTCAAGAGAATGTTGAATACTAATTACTGCAGTAATCAAAGATATTACTCTATAACATTCTTTCGGAGGAACAGATGCTCGAGCTATTCTATTCTGGATCTGCCCCCTTGCTTTCAGTATGTCCTTTTTACCAACTGCAACTGTAGAGAGTATACCTAAATTTTTAAGCATTTTTAGTCTATGTGTTAATGCCTTGTCAAGATGTTCTTTAATTTTATTTAATTCTTTACTCATTTTAACCTTAATCCAATCAATTTCGATGGGTTTGAAATAAGGTTTAACATCTTTATCTTCTTCAGTTTTAATGGCTATATTTTCAATGTAAAGATTTTCACATATACTTTTAATTTTTTCACTATCAGAGCCAGGAGATGCAGTTAAACCAAGAATAAGGGGAAACTTTCCTTCATTCATATAGCGAGCAGCCAAGTAAACATAGGCATAGGATCCAACGGTGTGATGACATTCATCAAAGACAACTAATGAAATATCTTTTAGTGAGTATCTTCTGTTTAAAAGGTCTGATTCAACGGTTTGTGGAGTTGCACAAATAATTCGTGATTCATTCCATCGTTTTTTTCTTTCATCTGTTTTTACAGCACCAGTAATTGAAGTAGAAGAAATATTTAAGAATGTTCTAAAACTCTCTTCGTGCTGGATTGTAAGTGGCTTACTTGGAGATAGAATAAGTATCTTTGAGCTTTTAAATTTATTTAATCTGTCTGCAGCTATTAGAACAGCAATTATTGTCTTTCCTATAGCTGTAGGAGCAACAATCATCGTATTCCCACTTTTTAAAACATCGGCAGCTAAAATTTGTTGATAAATTCTTGATTCAACAGTATTTGACATGATTAAAGGGTGTTTAATATATTCAGCCATGATTTTAACTATTTTCTGATTGTATAAGTAATATGTTATTTTGGTAGATAAGTTACATTTAAATTTTAAGTTTATATGTTTGAACTCTAAAGTTTGTATATTAACCATAATTTTTAACCATAATTTTCAAAATATATGGATCACTATTAATTAAGTTGTTAGTAATTAATATTTTTTAAAAAATAAAAATATTTAAAATATAATTTTCAAAATTAATGAAATATATTCTCTAATTTGTTGGAAATAAGATATTTTAAATTATAAATTACAAAAAATTCCCCTAAGTCAATATAAATATTTATCGATGCTTTTTTAAAAAAACTAATGAAGAATTATTATATACCAATCTTTTAATTAATCATCAAAAACAGATTCAAATATCAAATCTACAATTTCTATAAATCAATGTATTTTCTCAGTCAAAGACTTTTCAACTCCTGGGTGATATCATTAGCTTTTTCAATTGTATCTTTTTCATTTAAAACTTTCAGTTCTCTATTTTCCATTAGGATCTCTCCATTACAAATTGTAGTATTTACATTAGAACCGTTTCCAGAATAAATTAAGTGAGATATTAATGAATTGGTGTTTGGAGTTAAATTAGGAGATAAAGTATCAATTAAAATCATATCTGCTTTTTTTCCGATTTCAATGGAACCTATTTCATTATCTAAACCTAATGCCTTAGCACCATTAATTGTAATTAATTTGAATGATTCATCGGCATTTAAAACTTTAGGGTTTGACGTATGTACCTTCTGAAGAAGAGAACCTATTTTAATCTCTTCAAACATGTCTAAATTATTATTGGATGCCGAACCATCACTACCTAATGATACAGAAATTCCTTTTTTAATTAACTTATCAATAGGCGATATTCCTGATGATAATTTCATATTACTTGATGGATTATATGAAACTTTAACATTATGTTCTTTGATAATGTTTATTTCTTCATCTGATAACCAAACACAATGTGCTGCTACTACATCATCTCCTAAAAATCCAATATCTTCTAAGTATTGAAAAGATCTCATATTCTTTGTATTTAAGATGTCATGAACTTCTTTTTTAGTTTCATTAATATGTATATGTAATTTAGTATCATACTTGTTAGCCATTTTCCTTGAATCTAATAAAAGTTTTTCAGATGCTGTAATAGGTGAATGCGGTCCTAAAAATCCTTTAAGTCTATCTTTTCCTTTACAGTACTTAAGCAATTTTAGTGAATTTTTTATTTCGTTTTTTCCTTTTTCTTCGTCTTCAAAATCGATCATGCCATAGGATAAACAACCTCTAATTCCACTATCTATGGTTGCATCACCAACATCTTCCATAAAAAAGTACATATCGTTAAATGTTGTTGTCCCAGACTTTATCATTTCAATATGTGAAAGTAGTGCACCGTGATATACAATGTTGCTATCTAATTTAGATTCAATAGGCCATATATAATTATTTAACCAAGAATCTAATTCTAAATCATCCGCCAACCCGCGAAATAAACTCATTGAAGTATGAGTGTGTGTATTTACAATAGATGGCATGATAATTTTATTTTCTCCATCTATAATTTTATCAAGCCCATTCTTGGAGATTTGATTGGATATTTCAGTTATCCTATCATTTTCAATCAATATAGAAGTATTTTTAATGGTTTTAATAGTTCCATCGCTATTAGGACTTATTAAAGTTCCATTGTCGATTAAAATATTTTTAGTTTCTATTATAATCACCTTTGACTAACTTGTTCTTTAACTTTTTGAACTACTACGAACTAAGGAGTTCGTAGTTTCCTAATCCACTAACTTATGTTAGTTTTACCAAATACAATCCCCGTTGAACCAACGGTTAGGATATTAACAGCTGCGTTAATATCCCCATCATGATTACTACCACAATTAGGACATACCCAGCTTCTAACATTAAGATCCATTTCATCATTTGATAGTTACATTTACTACAAGTTTTAGAAGTATACAATTCATTAACAATCTTGAATTCTTTACCATACCATCTGATTCGTATTCTAATTGTCGTTTGAATCATATCAATGTTGATAGCAGTAGTTTTAGCTAATTTTTTATTGAACAATCCTAACTTACTATTGACATCACCAACAAAAATATTATCAAATTCTGCAACTATTTTATGAACATACCAATGTAAATCATTAAGAATTTTATCTTCCTTAGATTTGTAAGTTTTATTTAACTTGATTTTCGTTTAACCAATTCTTACCATTCTTAACTCTACAACTTAATTCTTGGTTTAATCTTACTATTCTATCATCTGATTGTTTTAAAACAATTTTACCAGTTTCAAACCATTAGATAGTGTAGCAATCTTTTAAACCTAAATCAATACCTACACTATTACCTGTTTTAGGTTTTTGTATAATTATTGATTTAGATACATTAATACTAACAAAATATTGGCTATTATGTTGTCGTGTTATAGTAACACTAAGTATTCTAACATCAATTGGTCTTGAATATTTGATTTTTATTAAAGTTTTTAATTTGTTAATCTTCAATTTATTATTAATTATTAAGAAATTAAATGAATATACAAAAATTCATCTATAGACTATTGAGCCCATAGTATTGTTGTCGAAGACAACTTAGGAACCGATAGATTCCGTTCTTTTTGTTAATTTAGATAAATTTGTTATGATTAGAAATTGTTAATTCTATTTTATAGATTAATTAAAGTAAAAGATGACTTACTGTTCTAAATTGAAATGTCTATTTTTTAAGTCAATTTCATGTTTACATATTTTTATCATAATTTCTGCAATAATACCATCTAATATAATACTAATTAATGTTTCAAATAATGTGTCTTCAGATGTGATTTCCAGTTGATTACTATTTTTATATATGTAACTCAGGTTATTACTATCATCGATCTTTTTTAGGTTTAAAACAGTGCTGGATACTTTAGCTATTTTAGAGTTAGGATTAAAAGTTAAAAGAGATGTTTTACATCCCATAGCATTAGCATTTTCAACATTTACTAAATCAACAACTGTTTCGCCAGATTTTGATACAACAATCAAACAATCTTTTTCATTAATTAAGGGTGAAGTATATTCATTTAGCATATAAGACTCTAAATTTAGATGCACTAATCTCATACAAAAAGCACTGCATATCAACTTTAATCTTCCTGAACCACTAAGAAAAATTCTGTCTGATGAGAGTATGATTTCAATAAGTTCACCAATAGTATTCAACTCTAAGTATTTGTTGTTATAATTTAAGTTGTTAAGTATTTTTTTAATAGATACACTAATTAAATGAAATTTTTCATTGTATCCTGTAGCATCCATATATTTAATATTATTATGATCTAAATTATAATCAATTTCATTCTTTTTAATGATAATATTACACTTGTTACATTTTAAGTAGGATGATTCAGATAAACCTAAAATTTCTAATGGATGTTTACATTTTGTACAAATAAAAGTCATCTAGTTCCCGCCTTTTTATTTAATACTTTATTTTAAATATAATACATTATTTATACACTATATTCTATTATATTATATAATTATTATTCGTTTTATTCTTATGTATGATTAAATTTTATTACAAGATCTAATCATCTATGATGTTTAATCATCCATAGCATCTAATTTTTCTGGAAAATAGGTGTCAACAACATATTCAAGACCATATTTAGAAAATGCTTGCTGTTCTGCTTTTTTACCTATTTTTAACATTTTTTTAATCTCATTTTGCCAATGCTCACTGTTGTATCTTGGATCTTTAGATAGTTCCTTCAATCTTAAAACATCAATATCTTTTAATTTGTCTGTTGGAAGTTCATAGTTTACAATATCACTTGCTGTCACACCTAAAAATTTAGCATCAGGAGTAGCTAAATCATGATTAACATGGGCAAGTTTTGCACTGCCTGAAATAATAACCATCGCTATATGAAAGCCCCATGGGTCTCCATCGTTACAAATATAAACTGGTAAATTCAACTCTTGATTCACTCTTTTTAAAAATCTTCTTGTAGCTCGTGCAGCCTGTCCTTTGAGACCCACAATTAATGTATCAAACTTTTTATATGCTTGTTCTTGAACCATTCTATGGAACATCCCCATGGTTTCAACAGCTATCACCCTTCTAACATTATGATCAACAAATTCTACTTCATCAATTGTTGGTGATATTGTATAACCCGACTTTCCTGATTTCAATCCATTAATTTCAACATCCCCTTCTTTGAACACAATATCTCCATAAACTGATGCTCCATCTTCTTCAGGCATTAAACCTAAGTCTTCACGAGAGGAAGCAATACAAACTTCCAAATCCTCTGCAAGAATGTTAGATTCTTGCTGGTTTGCAAAAGGCATTCCCCAACCTTCACTAACATAATACATTTCCCTTAATGTAGCTGTTTTTTCAGTGTTTACAAGACTTTTACAGAAGTTAGAAACAAACATCATCTGTCCAATCTTTCGAATCTGCTTAACATTGCCAAGAGATCTTTTACCATACCTATCCCCTAAAATAAAATATCTTTTATCCTTATCATAAACAATATTTGATGTTCCTCGTGATGGTACTTTAATAGATGGAATTTTTTGTTTATGAACATCATCAATGATTGTTTGACCAAGACCTTTAAGTTTATTCATTGTAATTGTTTTTCTTTCACTTATATTCTTTTTAACTTCATTCATATTATGCACCTAACTTTCTCTACTCATCAAAATATTGATCAAGGCTATCTGTATTTTCACTATTTTCAAGTTCCTCATCTAAATCAATATTTTCTCTGTCTTCTAAATCATCAACATTATCTGTATTATTTTTTTTAATATCTTCATCTCGAGCATCTTTATCATCTAATGGAGAAATTTCTTCGATTTTATCAGGATCTTCACCAAAAAGTTCAGCTAAAGCTCTATGAGTGACTTTTGATAACATATCTTTGTATTCTGGCACATCAGTTTCAGCTAAAATAGCTGCTTCTCTTAATATTACAGGCACATATTCTTCAAAAATTTTAGATCTCATTTCTTTTTCTTGAGCTGCTTTTTTAGCCCTTATATATTTCTGTAATCTACGTGCAACAATCATTGATGCTTGTCTTACTTCATAAACGATTTCTGGTTCTGGTGCAACACTTTGTTTACCTGTAGATAAATATGGAACTTGAGTGGATATTATGTTAACAAACATAGTAAATGGAATATTTTCTAAGTCCTTAAGACCATATCTTTTCCAATCCACAGTTTTAAGGGCTTCTGTGATAGCACAACTACCTTGGTCAAATGTTAAAGGAACTCTGTTTGCAAATCTCATTATTTCAGATTTTCTTTGTTCATTAACTATTCTTCCAGAGTTTCCACCATAAGCTAAACCCACTTCAATAATGAAAGCAACCCCACCTCTATATGAAACAGGTTTTCTTGTTGTGGCTTGAATAAATTCAGGTTTTAAAATTTCCTTCATTCCTTCTTCTATTTGTTCATTCCCAATAGGAATAAGTCCTGATGTAGGAGGAGCCATAAAATTCATTTTACCTATAGCATGAACAATTTTTTCAGCTTCTTCCCATTTCATACTCTTAGGACGCTTGTTTAAATCCACATGTGTAATTTCTTCTATTTCCCTTAATTTTTTTTCAGACATTCTTGAAAGTGAACTTGCAAGTAAGCTTCTAAATCTTCTTTTATCAGTATGTTTTGCCATGAAAATTAAATCATCTGCAGTAACACCTTTGGGATGAGGTAAAACTTCTTTTGGTAAAATAGGAACAATATTTGCTGCTCTTTTGAAAATGAATTTTTCTCCTTCAGGGTCTCTAAAGATGATTTGCGCATGAGGATTTCCTACCATAGTTCTTCGAATATATTCAAATGCACCTTGTTCTGCTTTAGAATATGAGACTTCTTTAAATTGAAGTTCAATAGAAACACCAGTAGAAGTTGGGATGAACTCTTCTTTTTCCATTAAAAGACCTTTATTTTTTTTAACATCCATCTTAAAAGTCATTTTGACTCCTTTCATTTCCCCATTTTCAATGCATGCAGAAGAAACTTTCGCTGGTTTACCAGTAGTCATCTGAGATAATAAAACACAGCCACTACAACCTAAACCTTGTTGACCTCTGGATTGTATGTTCCTAAATTTTGAACCAGCGAACATTGAACAGTAAACTTGCATAATAAACTTTTCAGGGATTCCTGGCCCATTATCTGTATGTTTAAGTAAATAATGATCTTTTCCTAATTTTTGAAGATCTATCTTGATTTCAGGCAATATTCCTGCTTCTTCAGCAGCATCAAAACTATTGGTTATTAATTCATGGAAAACCATTGTTAATGACCTAATTTTACCTGAAAAACCTAACATTTGCTTATTTTTTCTAAAAAATTCTGACGGTGATAACTGTTGGAACTCATTAAAAAGTTCTGATGCTTGTAATGACAAATTTAGCCTCCATATAAAATAAGTAATTTACTTAATCCATAATATGTATAATTGATTAGAGTACAGATTGAAGTATTTTTCAAGTAACTTTTTATTGAACAATATTTAATAATAGCTTATAGAATTGAATACTATCCTAAATAACTCATTTATAATTTATTTTAATTTAAAATAAGTATAATTTCATATAATTGATTATCTTAGTTCAGATATTTAATTATATTAATATGAACTTTATTTTAACATGCATAATCTATTAATTTGTAATCTATTTAAGAAAATTTATAAACTATTGTCATGACAAATTTATTCTTTCTATTTTAGTATTGATTTTTATTATTGATAATTTTTCATTAGAATCGTATTTAGTGAAATTTCAACTGAATAATCCTTTGATTTCCTGAAAAC